>NZ_CP040695.2:316260-632521 GCF_005954645.2 Nocardioides sp. S-1144 | reverse complement strand
TGGCCTCGGCGATCACCGGCGCCAGCCGCCCCGAGCAGGTGCACGCCAACGCCGCCGCCGCGGGCATCTCCCTCGACGACGACGTCGTCGCGGCCTGCGACGAGGCCCTGGGCAGCCTCCCGGTCACCGGCCAGACCCTGGCCGTGAACGCGACGCCGTACATCACGCGCCGCTGACGCGGTCGCGGCTCCTGCGTCGCGCAGGTCACACCGCCGTGCTTTGCACTAGGTCCGGCTGAAGTGCAAGACTGCACTCTTGTGACCAGGAGTGCAACGAAGGACCGGGCCGCCACGTCCTGGCGGATCACCCGGTGCGCCATGCGGCTGGCCGACGAGCACGGCCTCGACGGCTGGACGATGGACGACCTGGCCGAGGCGGCCGAGGTCTCGCGCCGCACCCTGTTCAACTACTTCCCCGGCAAGCTGGACGCCGTCCTCGGCGACTGGCCGGGGTTCGAGGACGAGATGCTCGCCGAGTTCCGTTCCGGCGGTCCGCACCACGACCTCGTGCTCGACCTGCGCACCCTGGTGATGCCGCTGCTCGACGCCAAGATCGCCGACCGGGCGTGGCTCGACTGCTCCAAGCGGGTGCTGCTGGCCAGCCCCCGGCTGCTCACGGTCGCGCACGAGCGCTACGAGGCGCTGAGCGCCGAGGTCGTCGAGCACATCCTGGTCCGTGAGGGTGCGACGTTCGGCGCCGCGGGCGCCAAGGTCGCCATCGCGCTCCTCGCCGCGCTGTTCGACGCCGCCCTCGACGGCTACCTGCACGACGAGGGGCAGCACGACTTCGTGCACCACTTCGACCACGCCCTCCGCACCGCGCGCACCCTGCTCGGTGACTGACGCCCGACCCACCCGTTCGGCCACCCACCACCAGGAGACCCCCATGGCCACCTACCTCTACCGGCTCGGCAAGACGGCCTACCGCCGTTGGCCGGTGTTCATCGCCGCCTGGATCGCCGTCTTCGTGGTCGTCGGTGGCGTCGCCGGCGCCTTCTCGAAGCCGACCACCGACGCCTTCACCATCCCCGGCATCCCCTCGGAGGAGGCCGCCGACCTCCAGGCCGAGCTCTTCCCCGACAGCGTCGACGCCTTCGACGAGGCCTCGGTCAACGTCGTGGTCGCGGCCCCGGAGGGCGAGAAGCTCGCCGACTACGCCCCCGAGGTGGCCGCGCTCACCGAGGCGCTGCGCGGGGTCGACCAGATGCCGGCGCCCGAGACGGTCGTCGACCCGGTCGCCGCGGCCGCGGAGGCCGAGGAGCAGGGCGGCTCGTCCGGGGGGAAGCCCGCCGAGCAGCCCGCCGAGGACGACGCGTCCGCGGGGGCGCTGGCCGCCCTGGCCCCGATCTCGGCCGACGGCCGGATCGGCGCCATCTCCTTCGCCTTCGACGTCGACACCGTCACCGACGTGGAGCCGGCGACGCAGGAGGAGGTCAAGGAGGTCATGGCCGACGCGCGTGCCTCCGGCCTGACCGTCGAGGCCAACGGCCAGGGCATGGGCGAGTTCGCCCCGCCCGGCGGCGCGGCCGAGCTCATCGGCATCGGGCTCGCGCTCGTCGTCCTGGTGCTCACCTTCGGCTCCCTCGTCGCCGCCGGTCTGCCGGTCATCGCCGCGATCATCGGCGTGGGGCTCGGCATGACCGGCATCACCGCCGCGACGGCGTTCATGGACATCGGCTCGAGCGCCCCCATCCTCGCCACGATGATCGGCCTCGCGGTCGGCATCGACTACTCCCTGTTCATCCTGGCCCGCTACCGCAGCGAGCTCGAGCACACCGAGGACCGCAGGGAGGCGGTCGGCATCGCGGTCGGCACGGCCGGCTCGGCGGTGGTCTTCGCCGGCCTCACGGTGCTCATCGCGCTGGCCGCCCTCACCGTCGTGCGCATCCCCTTCCTCACCACCATGGGCCTCGCGGCCGCTGCCACGGTGTTCCTGGCCGTCCTGGTGGCGCTCACCCTGCTCCCCGCGATCCTCGGCATGCTCAAGTCGAAGGCCTTCGGCGGCCAGGTGCGCAAGTACCGCCCGGCCCGCGAGGACGACGGCCGGATCGTCAACAACGGCGTCCGCTGGGCGCGCTTCGTCGGCCGCAAGCCGCTGGTCGTCGTGCTGCTCGTCGTCGTCGGGCTCGGCGCGCTGGCGATCCCGCTCAAGGACCTGTTCCTGGCCTTCCCGACCGACAGCACCGCGTCGCCGTCGACCACCCAGCGCAAGGCCAGCGACCTGCTGACCGAGGGGTTCGGCCCGGGCCGCGAGGCGCCGTTCCAGATCGTCGCCGACCTGCGCGACGTCGCCGAGGCCGACCGCCCGGCGGCGACCCAGGAGGTCATCGACTGGGCCGCGAAGCAGGACGGCGTCGCCGGCGTCCTCGACGCGACGGCCCTGGACCCCGAGCAGGCCGAGGCCGCGGCCGAGGCCGGCGGCACCACGCTGCTGCTCGTCCCCGAGTTCGGGCCGGACGACCCGCGCACCCAGGACCTGCTCACCGCCCTGCGTGACGGCGAGGACGGGATCGAGGCCGACACCGGCACCGACATCGGCATCACCGGCCTGACCGCCATCACCACCGACGTCTCCGACCGCCTCAACGGCGCCCTGGTGCCCTACCTCGCGGTCGTGGTCGGCCTGGCGTTCATCCTGCTGATGATCGTCTTCCGCTCGCTGCTGGTGCCGCTCACCGCGACGTTCGGGTTCCTGCTGTCGGTGCTCGCGACGCTCGGCACGACGGTGGTGATCTTCCAGGAGGGCACCTTCGGCATCATGGAGGGCCAGCCGATCGTCAGCTTCATGCCGATCTTCCTGATCGGCGTGGTGTTCGGGCTCGCGATGGACTACCAGGTCTTCCTGGTGACCCGGATGCGCGAGGCCCACGTGCACGGCGCCTCGCCGCGCGACGCCGTCGTCGACGGGTTCCGCAGCTCGGCGCGCGTCGTGGCCGCCGCCGCGATCATCATGACTGCCGTGTTCTCCGGGTTCATCCTCGAGGACGACGCGATCATCAAGTCGATGGGCTTCGCGCTCGCGGTGGCGGTGCTCTTCGACGCCTTCGTCGTCCGCATGACGCTCATCCCGGCGCTGATGTACCTGCTGGGCGAGAAGGCCTGGTACCTGCCGGCGTGGCTCGACAAGATCCTCCCCGACGTCGACGTCGAGGGCGAGAAGCTCGAGCGGCCGCACCTGGCCGACGCCAGGGCACCGGAGCCCGACCTGGCCCGCTGACCCACCCCCACCCACGTCGACCCGTCAGTGATCACTGACGGGTCGACGTCGTCTCAGGGGCGGGGCGCGAGTCGCTGCAGCGCGGTGACGTGCTCGGGGCCCAGCTCGTCGAGGGTCCGGACGCCGAGCAGGCGCATGGTGCGCTCGACCTGGCCCTGGAGGATCTCGATCGTGCGGTCGACGCCCTCGCGGCCGCCGGCCATCAGGCCGTAGAGGTAGGCCCGCCCGATCAGGGTGAAGTGGGCGCCGTGGGCGAGCGCGGCGACGATGTCCTGGCCGGACATGATCCCGGTGTCGAGGTGCACCTCGACCCCGCCGCCGTCGACGGCGCGCCCGACCTCCTTGACGACCTGCGGGAGCAGGTGGAACGGGACGGGCGCGCGGTCGAGCTGGCGACCGCCGTGGTTGGAGAGCAGCACGGCGTCGACGCCCGCCTCGGCCAGCCGGGCGGCGTCCGAGACCGACTGCACGCCCTTGACCACGACCTTGCCCGGCCACTGCGAGCGGATCCAGGCCAGGTCGTCGTAGGTGACGGTCGGGTCGAACATCGTGTCCAGCAGGTCCGCGACGGTGCCCGACCAGGCGTCGAGCGAGGCGAAGGCCAGCGGCTCGGTGGTGAGGAAGTTGATCCACCAGGCCGGCCGCGGGATCGCGTTCAGCACGGTGCCCGGCGTCAGGGTCGGCGGGATCGTCATGCCGTTGCGGACGTCGCGCAGCCGCGCCCCGGCCACCGGCACGTCGACGGTGACCAGCAGCGTGTCGTAGCCGGCCTTGGCGGCCCGGTCGACCAGCGCCATCGACCGGTCGCGGTCCTTCCACATGTAGAGCTGGAACCAGTTGCGGGCCCCCTCCGACGCCGGCGCCGCCGCGGCGACGTCCTCGATCGAGGTGGTGCCCATCGTGGAGAGGGAGAACGGGATGCCGGCCGCGGCGGCCGCGGTGGCACCGGCGATCTCGCCCTCGGCCTGCATCATCCGGGTGAACCCGGTCGGCGCGATGCCGAAGGGCAGCGCGACCCGCTGGCCGAGCACCTCGCGCGAGGTGTCGACGGTGGAGACGTCGCGCAGGATCGCCGGGTGGAACTCGACGTCGGCGAAGGCCTCGCGGGCACGGGCGAGGGAGACCTCGCCGTCGGCGGCGCCGTCGGTGTAGTCGAAGGCCGGCTTGGGCGTGCGCCGCTTGGCGACGGTGCGCAGGTCGTCGATGGTCAGGGCCTTCTCGAGCCGGCGCTTCTTCGGCGACACCTCGGGCTTCTTGAACTTCATCAGCGGGGCGAGGTCGCGCCGCTTGGGCATCTGCCGCTTCATGGAGCCACTCTCTCGTCTGTTCGGGTTCGCGGGTGGATCAGGTCGGACTACCGAGGCGCCGCTCGGCGGCGTCCCAGTCGGTGCTCGTGCCGGTGCGCGGCTCGAAGCGGCGCACCTCGTGGGTGCGGCGCACGAGCGAGCGCATCGCCGCCAGGTCGGGCAGGTCGGCCCCGAGGGTGCGGGCCTGCACGAGCACGTTGCCCAGCGCCGCCGCCTCGGCCGGGCCGGCCAGCACCGGGAGCCCGGTCGCGTCGGCGGTGAGCTGGCACAGCAGCGCGTTCTGCGAGCCCCCGCCGACCACGTGGACGACGGAGACGTCGCGCCCGGCGAGCGTCGCGGCGGTGCGGAGGTGACGGCGGTAGGCCAGGGCCAGGCTGTCGAGGATGGTGCGGGTGATCGCCTGCGGGGTCCGCGGCACCGGCTCGCCGGCGTCCTCGGCCAGCCGCTGGATCCGGGCCGGCTGGTCGCCGGGCGGGAGCAGGCTGGGGTGGTTGACGTCGACCACGGTGCGCAGCGGCGGCGCGTCGGCCGCCGCCCGCAGCAGCGTGGTCAGGTCGGCGCCGGCGATCCGGCGGTCGGCCCAGGTGCGCAGCGACTCCGAGAGCACCCAGAGCCCCATCACGTTCTTGAGGAAGCGCACGGTGCCGTCGACGCCGCCCTCGTTGGTGAAGTCGGCCAGGCGCGCCTCCTCGGTGAGCACCGGCTTCTCGAGCTCGAGGCCGACCAGCGACCAGGTGCCCGAGGAGATGTAGGCGAACGACTCCTCGCCCGCCGGGACGCCGACCACCGCCGACGCCGTGTCGTGCGAGCCCACGCCCACCACCGGCACGTCGGCGCCGACGCCGAGGTGCTCGGCCACCTCCGGCAGCAGCGGCCCGACGACGTCGCCGGCGTCGCGCAGCGGCGGCAGGATGCTCCAGGGCAGGCCGCACTGGCGGGCCAGGTCGGTGGCCCACTCCCCCGAGCGGACGTCGTAGAGCCCGGTCGTGGAGGCGTTGGTGCGCTCGGCACCGCCGTGCCCGGTGAGCCAGTAGGACAGCAGGTCGGGCAGCAGCAGCATCGTCTCCGCCGACTCCAGCGCCGCCGTCCCGAGGGAGGCGACGAGCTGGTAGACGGTGGTGAACGGCAGCTGCTGGAGGCCGGTGGTGGCGTACATCTCGGCGGCGTCGACCGTGCCCAGCACGCGCTCGGCGACCCCGTCGGTGCGGGAGTCACGGTGGCTGTAGGGGTTGCCCAGCAGCCGTCCGTCGCGGTCGAGCAGGCCGTAGTCGATCGCCCAGGAGTCGATGCCGATGCCGTCGAGCGGGCCGCTGCGGGCGACCTCGCGGACGCCGGCGAGCACCTCCCGGTGGATGCCGAGCACGTCCCAGTGGAGCGAGCCGTGGGCGCGCACGCCGCCGTTCGGGAAGCGGTGCAGCTCGTCGAGCGAGAGTGAGTCCGGACCCACCCGCCCCGCCATCACCCGGCCGCTGGTGGCGCCCAGGTCGACGGCGGCGACGCGCAGGTGCCGGCTCATCGCAGGAAGGCTGCGGCCACGCCGGCGTCGACGGGCACGTGCAGACCGGTGGTGTGGGTCATGTCGGGCCCGCAGAGCACGAAGACCGCGTTCGCGATGTGCTCGGGGAGCACCTCGCGCTTGAGGATCGTGCGCTGGGCGTAGAACTTGCCGAGGTCCTTCTCCTCCACGCCGTAGACGGCGGCGCGGTTGGCACCCCAGCCCGAGGCGAAGATGCCGGAGCCGGCGACGACGCCGTCGGGGTTGACGCCGTTGACCTTGACGCCGTGCTCGCCGAGCTCGGCGGCCAGCAGCCGCACCTGGTGGGCCTGGTCGGCCTTGGTGGCGGAGTAGGCGATGTTGTTCGGGCCGGCGAAGACGGAGTTCTTGGAGGAGATGTAGATGACGTCGCCGCCCATCCCCTGGTCGATGAGCACCCGCGCCGCGGCCTTGGAGACCAGGAACGAGCCCTTGGCCATCACGTTGTGCTGCAGGTCCCAGTCGGCCTCGGTCGTCTCGAGCAGGCTCTTGCTCAGCGACAGCCCGGCGTTGTTGACGACGAGGTCCACCCCGCCGAAGGCGAGCACGGCGGCGTCGACCATGGCCTGGACGGCGCCCTCCTGCGACACGTCGGCCGCGACGCCGACGGCGACGTCGGAGCCACCGATCTCGGCGGCGGCGGCCTGGGCCCGGGCGAGGTCGAGGTCGGCGAGGACGACGCAGGCGCCCTCGGCGGCGAGCTTGGTGGCGGTGGCCTTGCCGATGCCGCCGGCCGCGCCGGTGACCAGGGCGATCCGGCCCGCGAGCGGCTTGGGCTTCGGCATCCGCTGCAGCTTGGCCTCCTCGAGCGCCCAGTACTCGATGCGGAACTTCTCCGCCTCGTCGATCGGGGCGTAGGTCGAGAGGCCCTCGGCGCCGCGCATCACGTTGATGGCGTTGACGTAGAACTCGCCGGCGACGCGGGCGGTCTGCTTGTCCTTGCCGTAGCTGAACATGCCGACGCCCGGCACCAGCACGACGAGCGGGTCGGCGCCGCGGATGGCGGGCGAGTCCGCGACGGCGTTGCGGTCGTAGTAGCCCTGGTAGTCCTCGCGGTAGGCGACGTGCAGCTCCTTGAGCCGCGCGATGCTCTCCTCGAGCGTGGCCGAGGGGGGCAGGTCGAGCACGAGCGGCTTGACCTTGGTGCGCAGGAAGTGGTCGGGGCAGCTGGTGCCGAGCTCGGCCAGTCGCGGGTGCTCGCTCGCGGCGAGGAAGTCCAGGACGACGTCGGCGTCGGTGAAGTGGCCGACCATCGCCCGGTCGGTGGAGGCGAGGCCGCGGATGGTCGCGCCCAGGGCGGCCGCCCTGGCGCGGCGCTCCTCGGCCGGCAGGGCGGCGTAGCCCTCGAGCGGCGGGCCGAAGGGCTCGGCCTTGCTGTGCTCGGCGATGTGGGCGGCGGCGGTGTCGATGATCCACAGCGAGGCCTCCTCGGCCTCGGCCGAGGTGTCGCCCCAGGCGGTGATGCCGTGGCCGCCGAGGATGCAGCCGCGGGCCTGCGGGTTCTTCTCCTTGATCTCGGCGATGTCGAGACCGAGCTGGAAACCCGGGCGCCGCCACGGCACCCAGACCACCTGGTCGCCGAAGATCGTCGCGGTCAGCTCCTGGCCGTCCTTCGCGGTGGCGATGGCGATGCCGGAGTCGGGGTGCAGGTGGTCGACGTGCGCGGCGTCCACGAGGCCATGCATCGCGGTGTCGATCGACGGCGCGGCACCACCCTTGCCGTGCAGGCAGTAGTCGAACGCCGCGACCATCTCGTCCTCGCGCTCCAGGCCGGGGTAGACGCCGACGAGGGCGCGCATCCGGTCCAGGCGCAGGACCGCCAGGCCCGACTCCTTCAGCGTGCCGAGGTCGCCGCCGGAGCCCTTGACCCAGAGCAGCTCGACCGGCTCGCCGGTGACCGGGTCGGTCTCGGTGCCCTTGGCCGAGGTGTTGCCACCGGCGTAGTTGGTGTTCTTCGGGTCGCTGCCCAGGCGGTTCGACCGGGCGATCAGCTCGGCCGCTGCACTGCTGCCCTGGGGGCTGCTCTGAGGGGAGGTCATGGTTCCTGTCCGTGGTGTGGTGAGGGTCGAGAGGTCGAGGGGTCGGGAGGGAGGAGGGTCAGTTCCAGCTGAGCTGGGTGCCGCCGACGCGGGCGGCCTCGATCTCCTGCTGGTGGCCCGAGGCGGCGTAGGCCTTCATCGGGTGCGCTGGGAGGCCGCGCTCCTCGCGCCACGCGGCCAGGTCGGCGCGGACGTCGGTCTGGAAGGCGTCCATGAAGACCTCGTTGGCGCCGAGGACGTCGCCGGCCTCCTGCGCGGCGGCCAGCGCGTCACGGTCGACGAGCAGGGCCCGCGCCGTCATCTCCTGGACGTTGAGGACCGAGCGGATCTGGCCGGGGATCTTGTCCTCGACGTTGTGGCACTGGTCGAGCATGAAGGCGACCTCCGACTCCGGGTTGGCCGGGCCGTAGCCCCCGCCGCGGATCACCTCGAAGAGGATCCGGAAGAGCTGGAACGGGTCGGCCGCACCGACGATCAGGTCGTCGTCGGCGTAGAAGCGCGAGTTGAAGTCGAACGAGCCGAGCTTGCCCAGGCGCAGCAGCTGCATCGTGATGAACTCGATGTTGGTCCCGGGCGCGTGGTGGCCGGTGTCGAGGCAGACCAGGGCCCGCTCGCCGAGGGCGCTGACCTGGGCGTAGGACGTGCCCCAGTCCGGGACGTCGGTGTGGTAGAACGCCGGCTCGAAGAACTTGTACTCGAGCACCAGGCGCTGCTCCTCGCCGATCCGGTCGTAGATCGTCGCGAGCGACTCCGCCAGCCGGTCCTGGCGACCGCGGAGGTCGGCCTGGCCCGGGTAGTTGCTGCCCTCGGCGAGCCAGATCTTGAGGTCGCGCGACCCGGTGGCGTTCATGACGTCGATGCACTCGAAGTGGTGGTCGATCGCCTTCTGGCGGATCTTCGGGTCGACGTGGGTCAGGGCGCCGAACTTGTAGTCGTCGTCCTGGAAGGTGTTGGAGTTGATGGTGCCGAGCTCGACGCCGTGGTCGGTGGCGAAGGTGCGCAGCGCGCCGAAGTCGTCGACGAGGTCCCACGGGATGTGGAGCGCGACGGTCGGGGCGAGGCCGGTGAAGCGGTGGACGGTGGCGGCGTCGGCGATCTTCTCCTCGACGCTGCGCGGGGTGCCGGCGGTGCCGAAGACCTTGAAGCGGGTGCCGGAGTTGCCGAAGGCCCACGAGGGCAGCTCGATCGCCTGGCCCTCGAGGAGGGGCGCGATCTGCGCGAAGGCGGCCTGGGTGTCGGTCATGATCAGCTTTCGGTGGTGGTGGTGAGCTGGTCCTCGAGGTGGAACACCTCGCGGAGCTGGACGAACCCCTCGTCGGGGGCGGTGTCGAGGTCGCTGAAGAACGGGGCCATCTCGGCCTGCCAGCGCGCGTTGACCTCGGTGCGAGCCATCGCCGCCTGCGCGGCGGCGAGGTCGTCGGACTCGACGACCCCCACGAGGAGGCCGTCCTCACGCAGGAACAGGGAGTAGTTGCGCCAGCCGGTCGCCGCGAGCGCGGCGAGCATGTCCGGCCAGACCGCGGCGTGACGCTCGGCGTACTCCTGCTGTCGCTCCGGGCGGACCTGGAGGGTGAAGCAGTAGCGCGGCACGACGTGGCTCCCTGTTCCTGCGTGGGTGGGTGGGTCGATCAGGGGTGATCGGGGTGGATCAGAAGTCGAACTCGTCGATGTTGGAGGAGTCGAAGACGTAGGGGTCACCGAGCACGACGACGCCGTCGGCGCCGACGGTGTAGTCGCCGAGGTCACCGGCGGTGAAGGTGTCGCCCTCCTCGCCGGAGATGTCGCCCTTGGCCAGCGCGTCGGCGGCGAACGCGGCGAGGTACCCGAGGTCGTCGGGGTTCCACAGCGCGAAGGCGGTGACGGTGCCGTCGTCGATGAAGGTCTTCATCTGGCTCGGGGCGCCCAGGCCGGTCAGCGCGACCTGGCCCTTGAACTCCGAGGTCGACAGGTAGCGCGCCGCGGCGGCGATGCCGACGGTGGTCGGCGACACGATGCCCTTGAGGTTCGGGTTCGCCCGCAGCAGGGCGGCGGTCTCGTCGAAGGACTTCTGGTCGTCGTCGTCGCCGTAGACGGTGTCGACGAGGTTGATGTCGGGGTAGTTGGCCGCGAGGTCCTCCTCCATCAGCTTGATCCACTCGTTCTGGTTCGTGGCGTTGGCCGCCGCGGAGAGGATCGCGATGTCACCCGAGCCGCCGATCTGGTCGGCGATGAGCTCGATCTGCTTGGTGGCGATGCCCTGGGCGTCGGCCTGGCTCACGAACAGGTCGCGGCACTCGGTGTCGGAGTCGAAGGTGACGACCTTGATGTCGACGTCCTGGGCCTGCTCGATCGAGTCGCACAGCGCGCTCGGGTCGTTGGCCGACACGATGAGGGCGCCCACGCCCTGCTGGGTGGCGGTCTGGATGAACGGGACCTGCGAGTCGGGGCCGGCGTCGCCGGTCGGGCCGACCTCGTCGACCGAGCCGCCGAACTCCTCGGCCGCGCGCTGCGAGCCCGCGGTGCTGGCCTCGAAGTAGGGGTTGCCGAGCGACTTGGGGATCATCGTGATCGAGCTGCTGCCGCCACCGCCGCCGCCGCTGCCGCCGTCACCGTCGTCGCCGCCGTCGTCGCTGCCGCACGCCGTGAGGGCCACGGACGCCGTCAGCGCGAGCACGGCCAGGGCGGAGAGCCGCCTCTTCTTGATCTTCATGAGCGTCATTGCCTTTCGAGGTGGTGGTTACGACGTGAGCGACGATCCGCCGGAGGCGGGAGGCTCGGGGGTGGTGCCGGCCGGCGGCGCGGCCGCCGGCCGTTGAGCCCGACCCGGGACGAGCCCGGAGATCCAGGTCAGGAGCGTGGGGGCGATCACCGAGGCGACCAGCAGGCAGCCGATGACGATCTCGGTCACCTCGCCGCGGACGCCGTCGAGGCGCATCGCCGAGTTGATGACCGCGATGAGGAGCACACCGGCGAGGACGCCGGGCAGGCTGCCGCGGCCGCCGAAGATCGACACGCCGCCGAGGAGCACGGCCGCGATCACCTGCAGCTCGAGGTTCACCGCGGAGTCGCCGCGGGCGACGGTGTAGAGCGACTGGTAGATCCCGGCGAGGGCGGCGACGCCGCCGGCCAGCATGAAGAGGATCAGCTTGGTGCGGGCGATGTCGACGCCGGTGAACCGGGCCGCCTCGTCGTTCAGGCCGATCTCGTAGACGCCGCGACCGAAGGTGGTGAAGTGCAGCAGCACGCCGAAGGCCACCGCGAGCACCACGAGCGGGATCACGAACAGCGGGTAGCTGGAGTCGCCCCCGATGCGGTCCTTGAGCAGGTCGGTCCACCGGTCGGGGAACCCGCTGATCGACTCGGTGCCGAGGAAGCCCTCCGCGAGTCCGCGGAAGAGGGCGAGCGTGCCCACCGTGACGGCCAGGGAGGGCAGCTTCACGTAGGCGACCAGGAAGCCGTTGAGCAGCCCGCACAGCAGGCCGACCACGAGGGCCACGCCGACCGCGGCGAGGAAGGGCAGGTCCCACTTCGTGTAGGCGATGCCGAGCATCGCCCCGGTGAGCGCCATCGTGCTGGCCACCGACAGGTCGATCTCGCCGGTGATGATGATGAGCGTCATCGGCAGGGCCAGCAGCATGATCGGCGCCGACTCGAGGAAGAGGAAGTAGATCGTCAGGGGCCCGTCGAAGCCGACGATCGAGCCGCGGGCGTAGACGTAGACGATGGCGAGGAGCGCGAACACCGCGAACTCGCGGGTGGCGACGAGGCGCCACAGGAGCGGTCGGGCGTAGGAGGCGTAGGTGCGCTGGTCGACCGCGCGGTCGATGGTTGACGTGCTCATGGGGCGACCTCACGTTCCACGGCGAGCCGGCGTTCAGCCCGGGAGGCGAGCACGCGGTCGAGCACGATCGCCCCGATGATCAGGGCGCCGACGACGGCCTGCTGGTAGAAGTCCGGGACGCCGAGGATCGGCAGCACCCGGTCGATGGTGACGAGGAGGAAGGCGCCGATCGCGGCGCCCCACACCGAACCGCTGCCCCCGAAGATCGCCACGCCGCCGATGACGGCGGCGGCGACGGCCTGCAGCTCGATGCCCTCGCCGGCGTTGGAGGACACCCCGCCGTAGCGGGTGGCCCAGAAGACGCCGGCCAGACCGGCCAGGGCGCCCGAGGCGATGAAGGCGCCGAGGACCCGGCGGCGGATCGGCAGCCCGAAGAGGGCGGCGGCGTCGGGGTCGGAGCCGATCGCGTAGAGCTCGCGACCGCCGCGCGTGGTCCGCAGGTAGTAGCCGACGGCGACGACGACGACGAGCGAGATGATCGTCAGGACGGGGATGGTGAGGACCTGCGCGGTGCCCAGGTCGAGGAAGCCGGCGTCCATCTCCCCGGCGTTGACCCGGTCGCTGCCGGCCCAGTGCAGCAGGATGCCGCGGAAGACGAGCATCGTGCCGAGCGTGATCACCAGGGCCGGGACCCGGCCGAAGGCGATGATGACGCCGTTGACCGCGCCGAGCAGGGCACCCAGCGCCACCGCGCCGAGGGCGGCGACCCAGGGCGAGCTCCCCGACGACATCAGGTCGCCGGCGGCGTAGGCGGTGATGCCGAGCGTGGAGCCGACCGAGAGGTCGACGTTGCGGGTGATGATCACCAGCATCTGCCCGGCCGCGAGGAGGAGCAGGATGCTCGGGGTCAGCAGCAGGTCGCGCCAGCTGTCGCCGCTGAGGAACCCGTCGCTCTTGACCGTCGCCACGGCGACGAGGAGCAGCAGGACCACCAGGACGGCGAGCTCGCGCGAGCGGAGCAGGTCGCCGGCCACCTTGGCCAGGTCGGGGCCGCGGCGCGTCGCCGGTGCGGGCGGCGGAGTCTTCTCGAGGGTGCTCATGCGGTCACTTCCTGGACCATCTCGGCGTCGTGCTCGAGGTGGATCCGGTCGGGCGTCGTGCCGGTGGCCGCGGCCATCACGGTCTCGGGCGTCGCCTCGGAGCGGTCGAGCTCGGCGGTGATCCGGCCCTCGCAGACCACGAGGACGCGGTCGGCCATGCCGAGCACCTCGGGCAGCTCGCTGGAGATCATCAGGACGGCCAGGCCCTGGCCGGCGAGCTCGGAGAGCAGCCGGTGCACCTCGGACTTGGTGCCGACGTCGATGCCGCGGGTCGGCTCGTCGATGATCAGCAGCCGCGGCTCGGTGGCCAGCCACTTGGCGATGACGACCTTCTGCTGGTTGCCGCCGCTCATGGTGGTGGCGGGCATGTCGAGCGCGTTGGTCTTGACCTCCAGGCGCGAGGCCCACGGCCGCACCGCCCTGTTCTCGGCGGCGGTGCTGATCAGGCCGAGCATCGAGAGCCGCGAGCGGATGACCCCGGCGACGTTGTGGGCCACGGAGGAGTCGACGACCAGGCCCTGCTGGCGGCGGTCCTCGGGGACGAACGCCATGCCGGCCTTGATCGCGACGCTGGGACGGCCGGGGCGCACGCCGCGCCCGTCGAGCCGGACCGTGCCGCTGTCGTAGCGGTCGATGCCGAAGACGGCCCGGGCGATCTCGCTGCGCCCGGCGCCGACCAGACCCGCCAGGGCGACGATCTCGCCGGCGCGGACGTCGAAGGACACGTCGCGGAAGACGCCGGCGGAGGTCAGCCCCTCGACCGAGAGGACGACGTCGCCGATCTCGGCCTCGGTCTTCGGGAACAGGTCGCCGACCTCGCGCCCGACCATCTCCGCGACCAGGGCCGGGACGGTCGTCTCCGCGACCTGGTGGGTGCCGATGTAGGCGCCGTCGCGCATCACGGTGACGGTGTCGCAGAGGTCGAAGACCTCGTCGAAGCGGTGGGAGATGAAGACCAGGGCGCGACCCTCGTCGCGCAGCGAGCGGGCGACGGCGAAGAGCCGGTCGACCTCGACCCCGCTCAGCGCGGCGGTCGGCTCGTCCATGACGAGCAGCGCGGCGTCGAGGGAGATGGCCTTGGCGATCTCGATGATCTGCTGGTCGGCGATCGAGAGCCCGCGCGCGGGGCGCCGGGGGTCGATGTGGACGCCGAGCCGCTCGAACAGGCCCTCGACCTCGGCGTGCATGGCGGCCCGGTCGATGCGGCGGCCGGCGCCCAGCGGCATCCGGCCCATGAAGACGTTCTCGGTGACCGACAGGTCGGGGAACAGGGTCGGCTCCTGGTAGATCACCGCGATGCCGGACCCCTTGGAGTCGGCGGTCGAGCCGAAGTCGACGTCGTCGCCGCGGAACCGGAAGGTGCCACCGTCGCGGCGGTGCACGCCGGCGACGATCTTGACCAGCGTCGACTTGCCGGCGCCGTTCTCACCGATCAGCGCGTGGATCGAGCCGGCCTCGACGCGCAGGCTGCCGGAGCGCAGTGCCTGGACCGCACCGAACGACTTGCGGACGTCGGCGAGCTCCAACACCACCGTCGGCGATTGAAAGGTTTCATTCACGAGGACGACGGTAGGTGACTGCCATCACAGAGCGCAAGTGTTTCGGGAAAGATTCTCCCGGAGCGGCGTCGGGGCCACCGACACCGCGCCGACCCGTAGGGTGTGTCGTACGTTTCACTTCCCCCGGAGGACAGGGCACCACATGGTCAACGGCGCAGCGCGCTCGGCGTCGGTCAAGGACGTCGCCGCGACGGCCGGTGTGTCGCTCGGCACGGTCTCCAACGTGCTCAACCGGCCCGACCGGGTCAGCGCGCCCACCCGCGCCCGGGTCGAGCAGGCGATGGCCGCCCTCGGGTTCGTGCGCAACGAGTCCGCGCGCCAGCTGCGCGCCGGCACCAGCCGCACGCTCGCCTACGTCGTCCTCGACGCCGGCAACCCCTTCTTCACCGACGTCGCCCAGGGCATGGAGACCGCGGCCGAGGAGGAGGGCCTCTCGCTGGTGCTCTGCAACAGCTCCCAGCGCGCCGACCGCGAGGCCGCGCACCTCGACCTGTTCCAGCAGCAGCGGGTCCAGGCCCTGCTCGTCACGCCGGTCGACCCCGACTCCCCCACCCTCGACGCCGTGCGCGACCGGGGCACGCCGGTGGTGATCGTCGACCGCACCCGCGACGACGCGACGTTCTGCTCGGTCGCCGTCGACGACGTCCTCGGCGGGCGCCTCGCCCTCGAGCACCTCATCGACCGCGGCCACACGCGGGTCGCCTTCGTCGGCGGGCCGACCGGTCTCGGCCAGGTGCGCGACCGCCTCGAGGGGGCCCGCGCGGCCTGGGCCGACGCGGGGCTCCCCGACGACGGCCTGCTCGCCGTCATCACCCCCACCCTCGACGTCGAGGCGGGCCGCCAGGCCGGCGAGCGGCTGGCCGGCCTGCCGGCGTCGCGTCGACCGACCGCGGCGTTCTGCGCCAACGACATGACCGCCCTCGGCCTGCTCCAGCACGCCATCGGCAGCGGCGTCCGCGTGCCGGAGAACCTGGCGATCGTCGGCTACGACGACATCCAGTTCGCGGCCGCGGCCGCGGTGCCCCTGACGTCGGTGCGCCAGCCCCGCACCGAGCTCGGCCGGGCCGCGGCCGGGCTGGCGATCGCCGAGGCGACCGACCCCGACCACCAGCACCGCCAGGTCGTCTTCACCCCCGAGCTGGTCGCCCGCGAGTCCAGCCGCGCCTGAGTCCGGGAGTCAGCGGGCCCGCCGCGGGGCGAGCAGTGCCGCGAGCGCGGCGATGCCGACGGCGGCGGCGCCGGTCAGCAGGGCCGGCCCGACCGCGCCGTCGTAGCCCGTGGGGCTGATCTGGCCGCCGTTGCCGAGGAAGACCGCGGTGAGCAGCGCGATGCCGAGCGCGACGCCGAACTCGCGGATCGTGGAGTTGGCCGAGCTGGCCATCGCGAAGTCGTCGTCGGGCAGCCCGTCGAGCACCATCGTGGCGCTCGGGGCGAAGGTGAGGCCCATCCCGATGCCGGCCAGGGCGAGCGGGACGACGAACGCGCCGTAGTCGGCACCCTGCTCGGTGACCACGGCGAACCACACCAGCGCCGCGGTCTGGAGGCTCAGCCCCACCAGGAGCAGCGACCGCAGCCCGGTGCGGGAGGCCAGGGCCCCGGCGATCGGCGCGACCACCATGGGCGCGGCGGTCCACGGGAGGGTGCGCAGGCCCGCCTCGAGCGGGCTGTAGCCCTGCACCACCTGGAGGTACTGCGCGAGCAGGAAGACCGCGCCGAACATGCCCATCGTGAAGGTCAGGCCGATCACGTTGGCCACCGCGAAGCCGCGGGAGGCGAAGAGCCGCAGCGGCAGCACGGCGTAGGAGCGACCGCGGGCCCAGAGGACGTAGCCCGGGACCAGGAGCACCGCGAGCAGCAGCGGGCCGAGCACGCCGACCGAGCCCCAGCCGTCGTCGTTGCCGTGCACCGCACCCCAGACGCCGGCGAGCACCGCGGACCCGATCAGCAGGGTGCCGACCGGGTCGAGGCGCTGCCAGGCGCCGCGCGAGTCGCGGACGGCGAGGACGAGCAGCGGGACGGCGACCAGGGCGACCGGCACGTTGAGCCAGAAGATCGCCTGCCAGCTGATGCCCTCGACGACGGCACCACCGACGACCGGTCCGAGCGCGACACCGAGGCCGGAGACCCCGCCCCACACCCCGATCGCGACCGGGCGCATGGCCACCGACACCGAGGAGGCGAGCAGGGTCAGCGACAGCGGCATGATCGCCGCGGCCCCGACGCCCTGGACGGCGCGGGCCGCGATGAGCGCCTCCGCCGAGCCGCTCAGCGCGGCCGCGATCGAGGCCAGCGTGAACACCGCGATGCCGGCGAGCATCACCCGGCGCCGGCCGAGCCGGTCGCCGAGGGTCGCGGCCGGCAGCATGAAGGTCGCGAAGGTCAGGGTGTAGGCGTTGAGGAACCACGACAGCTGGCCGACGCTCGCGTCGAGGTCGGCCCGGACGACCGGGAGCGCACTGGTCATCACCAGGTTGTCGAGGGTGGCCATGAACATCGGCAGCGAGGCGGCCACGATCGCGAGCCACACGGGCACGCGGGAGTGACGGCTCGGCGGGTCGGCCACCGGTCCGCGGCGCTCCGGGGTGGTGTCGAGGACGGTCATCGGCGAGCTCCGCTTCGTAAAAGGCATTGAATGATTACTTATGACGCAGACGTTAGGTAATCGACTGATAACCTGTCAAGCGTGAAGCCGAGAGCCGCCGCCCCCGTCCCCCGGATGAGCGCCGAGGACCGCCGCGAGCTGGTCCTCGACGCCGCCACCGGCGCGTTCGCGCTCGGCGGCTACCACGGCACCAGCACCGACGCCGTCGCCCGGCAGGCCGGGGTGTCGCAGCCCTACGTCGTCCGCATCTTCGGGACCAAGCTCGAGCTCTTCCTCGAGGTCTTCGAGCGCTCGATGGAGCGGATCGGCCGCGCGTTCACCGACGTCCTCACCGCCCAGCCCTTCGACGCCGACAGCGACGACGACTGGGGCCGGCTCGGACTGGCCTACACCGACCTGATGGCCGACCGCGACCTGCTGATGGTGATGATGCACGGGTTCGCGGCCGGGGGCATCGACGAGATCGCCGAGCGCAGCCGGGCCTGCATGGGCGCGGTGGTCGCGACGCTCCGGGACGCCGGTGGCAGCGAGGAGCGGATCCGCGACTTCGTCGCCCAGGGGATGCTGATGAACGTGCTCCTCTCGATGCGCGCCCCGGAGCACGTCGACGAGGCCGGTCCCGGGGCGGCGGTCGCCCCCTTCACGGCCTGCGCGTTCGGCGACGCACTGCCGTTCGTCACCGGCACCGCCACCGCGTAGGCCCGCGGGGCAGGACGGGCCGGCGACGGCGTCGGACTCGTCTGGTAACTGGTTGGACTTCCTAGTAATCTGGTGCGGCGTCCTACCAGTTCGCCCCGCCGCGCCGCCCCCTGGGAGCCACCGTGCCCGACCGCCCCGCCCTGCACGTGCCGCAGAACCCCGTCCGCCTCGTCACCGCGAGCAGCCTGTTCGACGGCCACGACGCCTCGATCAACATCATGCGGCGGATCTTCCAGAGCCAGGGGTGCGAGGTCGTCCACCTCGGCCACAACCGCTCCGTGCAGGAGGTCGTCGACGCCGCGCTGGAGGAGGACGTCCAGGGCGTCGCCGTCTCGTCCTACCAGGGCGGCCACATCGAGTACTTCGAGTACCTCGTGGAGTCGCTGCGCGCCCAGGGCGCCGACCACGTGAAGGTCGTCGGGGGTGGCGGCGGCGTCATCGTGCACGACGAGATCCAGCGGCTGCGGGCCTCGGGCGTCACCATCTTCTCCCCCGAGGACGGCCAGCGGATGGGCCTGGTCGGGATGATCAACTCCGTCGTCGCCGACTGCGACAGCGACCTGTGGGAGACCAAGCAGGTCACCGCCGAGCAGGTCATCAGCGGCGACCGGTTCGCCGTGGCCCGGGCGATCACCGGCGCCGAGCTCGGTCGCCTCGACGGCGAGGTGCTGGACGCCGTCCGCGCCGCCGCGGCCCGCCACCCCGCCCCCGTGCTCGGCATCACCGGCACCGGCGGCTCGGGCAAGTCGTCGCTGACCGACGAGCTCGTGCGCCGCTTCCGCGTCGACCAGCAGGACAAGCTGCGGGTCGCCGTCGTCGCCATCGACCCGACCCGGCGCAAGGGCGGCGGGGCGCTGCTCGGCGACCGGATCCGGATGAACTCCCTCGACGGCGACCGCGTCTACTTCCGCTCGCTGGCCACCCGCGGCGCGCACGAGCTGCCCGACCACCTGCCCGACGTCATCGACGTCCTCAAGGCCGCCGGCTTCGACCTCGTCGTGGTCGAGACCCCCGGCATCGGCCAGGGCGACGCCGCGATCGTGCCGTTCGTCGACACCTCGATGTACGTCATGACGCCCGAGTTCGGCGCCGCCTCGCAGCTGGAGAAGATCGACATGCTCGACTTCGCCGACGTCGTGGCGATCAACAAGTTCGAGCGCCGCGGCGCCGCCGACGCCCTGCGCGACGTCGGCCGCCAGCTCGTCCGCAACCGCGAGGCCTTCGGCCAGCAGCCCGCCGACATGCCGGTCTACGGCACCTCGGCCGCGCGGTTCAACGACGACGGCGTCACCTCGCTCTACCAGCACCTGCGCGGCCTCCTGGCCGAGCAGGGGCTCCCGGTCGCCGACGGCACCCTCGCCGCGGTCGACACCAAGACGTCGTCGGCGATCAAGCAGGTCATCCCGGGCGAGCGGATCCGCTACCTCTCCGAGATCACCGAGACCGTGCGCGGCTACCACCGGCGCACCGACGAGCTGGCCGAGGCCGCCCGGCGCGTGCAGCGCCTGGCCGCGGTGGCCGAGGAGCTCCGCGACCGTGAGGAGGTCGACCGGCTGCTCGAGTCCGCGCGCGAGGACCTGCCCCGCGAGGTGCGCGACCAGATCGACGACTGGTCCTCGGTGGTCGAGGCCTACTCCGGCGACGAGCAGGTCGTCGTGGTCCGCGACAAGGAGATCCACACCCAGCTGGTGCGGGAGTCGCTGTCGGGCAACAAGATCCGCCGGGTCGCGCTGCCGACCTACACCGACCACGGCGAGCTGGTCCGGTTCTGGCGCCGCGAGAACCTGCCGGGCCTGTTCCCGTACACCGCCGGCGTGTTCCAGTTCAAGCGCGACGGCGAGGACCCCGCCCGGATGTTCGCCGGCGAGGGCGACCCGGCGCGCACCAACCGCCGCTTCAAGATCCTCAGCGCCGACGGCGACGCCAAGCGGCTCTCGACGGCGTTCGACTCGGTGACGCTGTACGGGCGCGACCCCGACGAGCGCCCCGACATCTACGGCAAGGTCGGCACGTCCGGCGTCAGCGTCGCGACCCTCGACGACATGAAGGTGCTCTACGGCGGCTTCGACCTCGTGGCGCCGTCCACGAGCGTCTCGATGACGATCAACGGCCCGGCCCCGACCGTGCTGGCCTTCTTCCTCAACACCGTGATCGACCAGCAGGTCGACGCCTTCCGGGAGCGGGAGAGCCGCGAGCCGTCGGAGGAGGAGCGCGCGATGCTCGCCGCGCACGCCGTGGCCAACGTCCGCGGCACGGTGCAGGCCGACATCCTCAAGGAGGACCAGGGCCAGAACACCTGCCTGTTCTCCACCGAGTTCTCGCTGCGGATGATGGCCGACATCCAGGAGTGGTTCATCCAGAACAAGGTGCGCAACTTCTACTCGGTCTCGATCTCCGGCTACCACATCGCCGAGGCCGGGGCGAACCCGATCAGCCAGCTCGCCTTCACCCTGGCCAACGGCTTCACCTACGTCGAGTCCTACCTCGCGCGCGGTCTCGACATCGACGACTTCGCGCCGAACCTGTCGTTCTTCTTCTCCAACGGCATGGACCCGGAGTACTCCGTGATCGGGCGGGTCGCGCGCCGCATCTGGGCCGTCGCCATGCGCGACAAGTACGGCGCCAACGACCGCTCGCAGAAGCTGAAGTACCACGTGCAGACCTCGGGCCGCTCCCTGCACGCCCAGGAGATGGACTTCAACGACATCCGCACCACGCTGCAGGCGCTGATCGCGATCTACGACAACGCCAACTCGCTGCACACCAACGCCTACGACGAGGCCGTCACGACGCCGTCGGAGGAGTCGGTGCGTCGTGCGCTCGCGATCCAGCTGATCATCAACCGCGAGTGGGGCCTGGCGATGAACGAGAACCCGCTCCAGGGCTCGTTCATCATCGACGAGCTCACCGACCTCGTGGAGGCGGCGGTGCTGGAGGAGTTCGACGCGATCAACGAGCGCGGCGGCGTCCTCGGCGCGATGGAGACCGGCTACCAGCGCGGTCGGATCCAGGACGAGTCGATGCTCTACGAGCACCGCAAGCACGACGGCTCGCTCCCGATCGTCGGCGTCAACACCTTCCGCAAGCCGGCCGGCGACGGCGGCACCCCGACCCACGTCGAGCTGGCCCGCGCCACCGACACCGAGAAGCAGTCGCAGCTCGACGGCGTCCGCTCCTTCCAGGAGGCCCACACCGAGGAGGCCGCCGCCGCCCTGGCGCGCCTGAAGGAGGCCGCGACCACCGACGAGAACGTGTTCGCCGTCCTCATGGACGCCGCCCGCGTCTGCACCCTCGGCCAGGTCACCGACGCCTTCTTCGAGGTCGGCGGCCAGTACCGCCGCAACGTCTGAGCGGCGGACGAGCGACGCGTCCCCCCACGACCTGGGTCGGCACGAGATGGTGGGGTTCGGCGACGGAGGGGGTCACCGCACCCCTACCGTGAGCCCATGACCTCCCCCCGGCGCCACTTCGTCCTGCTGCGCCCGCTCCTCCTCGTCGGCGCGGCCGCGCTCGTGCTCGGCGGCTGCTCGGCCGAGGTGTCGGTCGGCTCCGACACGCCGAGCGTCGACCAGGCCGAGGTCGAGACCAAGATCAGCGAGGAGCTCGAGGCGCAGGTCGGCCAGGCCCCCGACGCCGTCGCCTGCCCGGGCGACCTCGAGGGCGAGGTCGACGAGACGATGCGGTGCGTGCTCACCGCCGGCGAGGACGAGGTCGGGGTGACCGTGACGGTCACCGACGTCGACGGCACCGACGTCGGTTTCGACATCCAGGTCGACGACGAGGTCATGTGAGCCTCGACGACCTCGGCACCGCCGTCCCGCTCGCCGGGCCGGCCCGGCGCGTCGTCTCGCTGGTCCCGTCGCTGACCGAGGCCCTGGTCTCCGTCGAGCCGGACGCCGTGGTCGGTGCGACCGACTGGTGCACCCACCCCGCCGACCTCGACGTCACCCGGGTCCGCGGCACCAAGAACCCCGACCTCGCGGCGATCCGCGCGCTGGCGCCCGACGTCGTGGTCGCCAACAAGGAGGAGAACCGCGAGCTCGACGTGCGACGCCTGAGGGAGTCGGGGGTCGCGGTCTGGGTGACCGACATCGAGACCGTCCCGCAGGCGGTCGCCTCGATGGAGCGGCTGCTCGGCGCCCTCGGCTGGACGACGCCCGCCTGGCTCACCGAGTCGCACGGGCTCTGGTGCGGCCCGCTGCCCCCGGTCACCCGCACCGTCGCCGTCCCGATCTGGCGCGACCCTTGGATGGTGGTCGGCGCCCCGACGTTCACCACCGACCTGCTCCGCCGGCTGGGGTGGGCGAACGTGTACGCCGACCCCGCGACGTCGGGCCCGCTGTCGGGCGCGCTGCCGGGCCGGGCGGCCGGTCGCTACCCCGCCGTCGACCTGGCCGACCTCGACGCCGCCGGCGCCGACGTCGTCCTGCTGCCCGACGAGCCCTACGTCTTCACCGCCGACGACGGCCCGGAGGCCTTCACCCGGACCCCGACCGAGCTCGTGTCGGGCCGGCTGATCACCTGGTACGGCCCCTCCCTCGTCGAGGCCGCCGCGCTGCGCGCCTGAGCACTCCGGGAACCTCAGGCGGAGGCGGCCGAGAAGAGCTCGGCCACCGAGGAGCAGGCGGCGCGGAGCTCGGGCGGCGAGTCGACGGTGAACGGGACGGCGAGCCGGGCGAGGACCATGACCGGCCACTCGAGCGCGTCGACGTTCATCTCGAGCAGGCAGGCGTCCTCGCCGTCGGGCGTCACCGTGCCCCACTGGCCCACGGCGTCGGCCACCCGCGGGGCGGGGGCGGTCACCCGCACGCGGACGTCGTGGCGGTGCGGGATCCGGCGGAAGCCGGACCGGACGAAGGCCAGGGCGCTCTCGGCGGGCAGGTCGCGCGGGCGGAAGCGCTGGCCGGTCGCGGCGGCGTCGGTGATCCGGTCGACGCGGAAGGAGCGCCAGTCCTGGCGGTCGCGGTCGTAGGCGACGAGGTACCAGCGGCGTCCCAGGGAGACCAGCCGGTGCGGCTCGACCCGCCGCCGGGTGACGTCGGCGCCGCGGGCCTGGTAGGCGAAGGCCAGCGGCTCGTCGTCGCGGCAGGCCTGGGCCAGCGTCGTCAGCAGGACGGCGTCGACGCCCGGGCCCTCGCGCCACGGACCGGGCGCGTCGGTCTGCGTGGCCAACGCGTCCATCCGGCGTCGCAGCGCCGGCGGCATCAGCGCGACCACCTTCGTGAGGGCCTGGACCGACGTCTCCTCGAGGCCACCGACCGACCCGGCGGCCGCCGACCGCAGGCCGGCGGCGATGGCGACCGCCTCGTCGTCCTCGAGCAGGAGCGGCGGCAGCTGGCCGCCGGCGCGCAGCTGGTAGCCGCCGGCCACCCCGCGCGAGGCGTCGACGCAGTAGCCGAGGTCGCGCAGCCGCTCGATGTCGCGGCGCAGCGTGCGCCCGCTCACCTCCAGCCGGGCCGCCAGCTCCTCACCGGGCCAGTACCGGTGGGTCTGGAGCAGGGAGAGCAGCGAGAGCATCCGGGCGCTGGTGGACATGACTCCACGATAGGTCGCATTGAGGCCAGTACCTGACCGGAATCGCTCCTAGCGTGGTCGGCATGACCACCTCACCCCACCCCCACCAGCCAGGTCCGGTCATCCGGACGCAGGGACTGACCAAGACCTTCACCCGTCACAAGCAGACCGTGGACGCCGTCCGCGGCCTCGACCTGGAGGTCACCGACGGCGAGCTCGTCGCCTTCCTCGGCCCGAACGGCGCCGGCAAGTCGACGACGCTGCGCATGCTCACCACGCTCGTCGCGCCGACGTCGGGCACCGCCCAGGTCGCCGGCCACGACGTCGTCACCGAGCAGCGCGCCGTGCGCCGCTGCATCGGCTACGTCGGGCAGGGCAACGCCGCCGGGCACCAGCAGCGCGGGCGCGACGAGGTCGTCAGCCAGGCCCGGGCCCACGGCCTGGGCCGCGCCGAGGCGAACGCCCGCGCCGACGAGCTGCTGGCGGCCTTCGACCTCGCCGAGCACGCCGGTCGTCCGGTCTCCACGCTGTCCGGCGGCCAGCGCCGCCGCCTCGACGTCGCCATCGGGCTCGTGCACCAGCCCCGGCTGATGTTCCTCGACGAGCCGTCGACCGGGCTCGACCCGCAGAACCGGGTGAACCTCCAGGAGCAGGTGCAGCGGCTCAACCGCGAGCTCGGCACCACGATCGTGCTCACCACCCACTACCTCGAGGAGGCCGACGCGATCGCCGACCGCGTCGTCGTCATCGACCACGGCCTGGTGATCGCCGACGACAGCGCCCAGCGGCTCAAGTCCGGGCTCGGCGACCTCGTCTCGCTCGGCTTCGCCACCCCGGACGACGCCGCCGCGGCGGCCACCCGCGCCGCGCGGATCGAGGGCAGCGTCGTCGACGTCGTCGGCGCCCACGGCACCGACGTCGCCCTCCGGGTCGCCCACGGCCGCGACCTGGCCGCCGACCTGGTCACCGAGCTGGCGGCGTCCGGCACGCCCGTGCGGCGGATCGAGGTGGCCAGCGCCACCCTCGACGACGTCTTCCTGAACCTGACCGGGCGCAGCCTGCGCGAGACCCAGAGCGGCACCACCGAGACCGAAGGAGCAGCAGCATGAGCACCCTGACCCGCACCGGTACCGCGACCCCGGCGGACGCCGTCACGACCGGCACCCCCGACGCCCCCGGCTTCCTGGCCGACACCTGGAACGTCATGCTGCGCGAGCTGAGGCCGATGCTGCGCGAGCCGGCGTCCGTGCTGTTCGCGATGGTGCAGCCGCTGGTCTTCCTCGCGCTCTTCGCGCCGCTGCTCCCGGACGAGGGCCTCGGCGGCTCGGCGCTGCAGTGGTTCGTGCCGGGGATCATCGCGATGACCGCGCTGATGGGCGCCTCGATGACCGGCTCCAACCTCAGCCTGGAGATCAACACCGGCTCGCACGAGCGGCTCCTCGTCTCCCCGCTGCGACGCTCGTCGCTGCTGGTCGGCCGGGCGCTCAAGGAGGTCGTCCCGATGCTGGCGCAGGCGTTGCTGATCGTGGCCGTCGTGACGCCGTTCAGCTTCGACCTGCACCCGGGCGGGGTGCTGCTCGGGCTCGCGATCCTGACGCTCTTCAGCGTCGGCATCGGCGCCCTCTCCTTCGCCCTCGCCCTCGTCTCCGCCGGTCAGGACTGGTTGTTCTGGACGGTCCAGCAGACGCTGATCTTCCCGCTCCTGCTGCTCGCCGGCGTCCTGCTGCCGATCGACGAGAGCGCCCCCGGCTGGCTGCGCCTCCTCGCCGACCTCAACCCGCTCGGCTACATCATCGAGGCCGAGCGCGCCCTGTTCGCCGGCACCCTCCCCGCCGGCACGGTCGCCCAGGGCGCGCTCGCGGCCGCCGCCGTCGCCGCCCTCGGCCTCCTCGTCGGCCTGCGCACCATGAAGCGATCCAGCTGACCCCACCCCCCACGCTGACCCGTCGCTGATCACTGACGGGTCAGCGTGGGTTTTGCGGTGACCCGTCGCTGATCACTGACGGGTCAGCGTGGGTTTTGCGGTGACCCGTCGCTGATCACTGACGGGTCAGCGGGGGTTGGCCCCTACGCTGCGGGGGTGACCGACCTCGACCGGCTCGACGCCACGCGGGTCCGCGAGACGGTGGTGCGGCTCGAGCAGCGGGTGGCGGCGCGGTTCGCGGGCCGGGGGATCGTGCGCGTGGTGGGCCGTGTGGGCGAGCTGGTCGCCGAGCTCGAGGGGACGACGCCCGGCATCAACCGGCAGCTGCGGCGGACGCGGGTCGTCTCGCGGGTGCTGGCCGGCGTCGTCCTGCTCGCGACCGTGGTCGGTCTGGCAATCGCGCTCCGCGACGCCGCCGGCTGGGGCGACGGCGACGGCGTCGGGCGCAGCACCGACTGGCTGCCGCTCATCGAGACCACGATCAACGACGTCGTCTTCGCCGCCATCGCCCTGTGGTTCCTGTACTCGATCCCCGACCGGCTCCAGCGCGGTCGCTCGCTCGCGCTGCTGCACCGGCTGCGCTCGCTGGCGCACGTCGTCGACATGCACCAGCTGACCAAGGACCCCGAGCGGTTCCGCGCCGACTACGTCGGCACCCCGAGCAGCGTCGACCCGCGCCTGGGTGCCACCGAGATGGTGCACTACCTGGAGTACTGCTCGGAGATCCTCAGCCTGCTCGGCAAGGCCGCGGCCCTGGTCGCCGAGGAGTCCCGCGACGCCCTCGTCCTCGACGCCGTCGGTGACCTGGAGACCCTCACGACCTCGTTGAGCCGCAAGATCTGGCAGAAGATCTCGATGCTCGACCGGGCGTGATCCGGCACATCGTTGAGGGCGGCTACGCGATCGTGTCGAGCACGTCGAGCGTGCGCGCCCACGCCGCGGACTCGGGGTCGATGACGACGAAGTGGTCGCCCTCGACCTCGACCAGCTCGGCCCGCGCCCCCGCAGCAATGGCCGTGGCGACGTAGTCGGCCGACTGAGAGAGCGGCACGATCGCGTCGTCGACGCCGTGCACGCACCACAGCGGGACGTCGAGCGGCAGCTGCTGCGCCGGGTCGTACCGCGCGTCGTCGGCGGTCGGCTCGTGGCCGAGCAGCGCCGTCGCGGCGCCGCCCCCGAGATCCGACGACGCCGCCGCCCGCAGGTCGAGCACGCCGGCCTGCGACACCACGTGGGTGACGCCGACGCGCGCCGGCCAGTCGTGGCGCTGGCGCGCCGCCGCCCAGGCGGCGAGGTGCCCGCCGGCCGAGTGGCCGAGCGTCACCACGACGGAGGTGTCGACGTCGAGGTCGGCCAGCGCGTCGATGCCCGCGGCGACGTCGTCGAACGTCGCCGGCGCGCCCCCACCCCCGCCGACCCCGTCGCCGACGCGGCGGTACTCCAGGTTCCACGCCGCCCACCCGGCCGCGGCGAGCGACGCCGCGAGCGGCGTCCCGAGGGTGTGGTCGTAGGCGGCCCTCCAGAACCCGCCGTGGATCACCACGACGACGCCGCGCGGCGTCCCCGCGGGCAGGTGGAGCTCGCCGAACTGGCTCGGGTCCGCGCCGTACGCCGTGCGGACGGCCTCGGGCCGCCCGGGCGAGCCGGGCGAGCCGGGCGGTGGGGCGTCGTTCTCGGCCACGGGCGGGTCCTCTCCACAGGCGGTCAGGGACGCGCCGGCGGCCGCGAGCGCGCCGAGGGCCGGCAGGCGCAGCAGGGTCCGTCGGTGCACCCCACGATCCTGCCGCACCGGGCCACGGCCGTGGCCCGGACGGGTCAGTCCGTGGCGGTCGACCGGGGTGCGCGGTAGTCGAGGTCGGCGTGCTCGGGGTGCCGCTGGAGGTAGGCCTGGACGAACGGGCAGACCGGCAGCACCCGCAGCTCGCGGGTCCGGACGTCGTCGAGCGCACCGCCGACGAGCTGGCCGCCGACACCCCTGCCCTCGGAGCCCGGGAACACCTCGGTGTGGGTGAAGACCACCAGCTCGGGGGTCTCCTGGTAGGCGGCGAAACCGAGGAGGGTGTCACCGTCCCGGATCTCGTAGCGGGACTCGTCGTCGTTGCGGACGACGTCGAGGGCGGCGGGTGGCGTCGTGGTCACGTCTCCATCCTGCCCGGTCGGCCCACCGGCAGGCGAGCGGCCCGCGCCGGGCGGGCCCCGCACCGGGTCACGCCATCGCGAGGGGCAGCGTGGCCATCCACCTCGAGCGCAGCTCGAGCAGGTTGACGTCGAACAGGTCGGCGCCGGCGTGGCCGACCGCGAGCACGTCGCCGCCGGTGCGGCCCAGGTCGGTCAGCGGGACGCCGTGCCGCCCGGCCAGCTCGACGAGCCGGTCGACGTCGTCGGCGGCGACGCTGACGAGCACCCGGGCCGTCGACTCGGAGAACAGCGCGACGAACGGGTCGGCGTGGACGCCGTCGAGGGCCACCTCGACGCCGCACATGTTGCTGATCGAGGCCTCGACGAGCGCCTGGGCCAGGCCACCGTCGGAGAGGTCGTGCGCGCCGGTGAGCAGCTGCAGCTGCTGGCCGGCCTCGTGCAGCAGCTCGGCGAGCCGCTTCTCGGCGGCGAGGTCGACGGCCGGCGGCAGGCCGCCGAGGTGACCGTGGACGACGTGCGCCCACTCGGAGCCGCTCAGCTCCTCGCGGGTCTCGCCGAGCAGCAGGACGCGGTGACCGGGCTGCTCACCCTCGACCGAGGGCCAGGCCGACGGCGTGCGCCGGGTGACGTCGTCGACGACGCCGAGCACCGCGACGACCGGGGTCGGGAGGATCGCGTTCTCGGCGGTCTGGTTGTAGAGGCTGACGTTGCCGCCGGTGACCGGGATGCCGAGCTCGAGGCAGGCGTCCTTGAGACCGCGGCAGGCCTCGGCGAACTGCCACATCACGGCCGGGTCCTCGGGCGAGCCGAAGTTGAGGCAGTCGCTGATCGCGAGGGGCACCGCGCCGCTGGTGGCGACGTTGCGGTAGCTCTCGGCCAGCGCGAGCTGCGCACCGGCGTACGGGTCGAGCTTGGCGAAGCGGCCGTTGCAGTCGGTGGAGACGGCGACGCCGAGGTTGGTCGTCTCGTCGATCCGGATCATCCCGCTGTCGCTCGGCTGGGCGAGCACGGTGTTGCCGCGCACGTAGCGGTCGTACTGGTCGGTGACCCACGACTTGTCGCACAGGTTGGGGCTCGCCGCGAGCCGCAGCAGGGTGGCGCGGAGCTCGTCGCCGGACGCCGGCCGCGCGAGCGACCCGGCGTCGTCGGCCTGGAGGGTGTCCTGCCAGTCGGGGCGCGCGAGCGGACGCCGGTAGACCGGGCCGTCGTGGGCGACGGTGCGCGGGTCGACGTCGACGACGGTCTCGCCGTGCCAGTCGATGACCAGCCGGCCGTTGCCGGTGACCTCGCCGACGACGGTCGCCTCGACGTCCCACCGCTGGCAGATCTCGAGGAACGTCGCGACGTCGCCGGGCTCGACGACCGCCATCATCCGCTCCTGGCTCTCGCTCATCAGGATCTCCTCCGGCGAGAGCCGGGGGTCGCGCAGCAGCACCTTGTCGAGCTCGACGTGCATGCCGCCGTCGCCGGCCGCGGCCAGCTCGGACGTCGCGCACGAGATGCCGGCGGCGCCGAAGTCCTGGATGCCGGCCACGACGCCGGCCTGGAACAGCTCGAGGGTGCACTCGATGAGCAGCTTCTCCATGAACGGGTCACCGACCTGGACGCTCGGCCGCTTGGCCGGACCGTCCTCGTCGAAGGTCACCGACGCCAGGATCGACGCACCACCGATGCCGTCGCCGCCGGTGCGGGCGCCGTAGAGGATCACCTGGTTGCCGGCACCGCTGGCCTTGGCCAGGTGCAGGTCCTCGTGGCGCAGGACGCCGACGCAGAGCGCGTTGACCAGCGGGTTGCCGAGGTAGCTCTCGTCGAAGACGACCTCGCCGCCGATGTTGGGCAGGCCGAGGCAGTTGCCGTAGCCACCGACGCCGGAGACGACGCCGGGCAGCACGCGCCGGGTGTCGGGGGCGTCGAGCGGGCCGAAGCGGAGCGGGTCCATCACCGCGATCGGGCGGGCACCCATGGCGAGGATGTCGCGCACGATGCCGCCGACGCCGGTCGCGGCACCCTGGTGGGGCTCGACGTAGGAGGGGTGGTTGTGGCTCTCGACCTTGAAGGTGACGGCGTAGCCCTGACCGATGTCGAGGACGCCGGCGTTCTCGCCGATGCCCGCGAGCATCGCCCCGACCGGCGTGACCTGCGGGATCTCGGAGAACTGCTTGAGGTGCACCTTGGAGGACTTGTAGGAGCAGTGCTCGCTCCACATCACCGAGTACATCGCGAGCTCGGCGCCGGTGGGCCGGCGGCCGAGGATCTCGCGGATCCTCTGGTACTCGTCGGCCTTGAGACCGAGGTCGGCCCAGGGCTGCTCGCGCCCGGGGTCCTCGGCGGCGACGGAGACGGTGTCGAGGGCGACGATCCGGGGCTCGGGCACGGCGCCAATCTATCGGTCGCCGTGTCGGCACCACGCCCCGCGTCGGCGTTCGGACACCGTCGGCGCGGAGTCCGCCGGAAGTTGGCGGAAACTCGGTGTATCAGGCGGGTCCGTCCCCACTCCTTGTCCCTGAAGGCTGGGAGGCCCGCCCCTGGGACTGGGGGGTCGAGGGTCGGGCTCCCCGCCGTCGCGCCCGTCCACGCCTGCGACCGCACGGCGCCGCCACCGGATAGGTTGCCGTGTCGTGGGAGAGACGACGGGCCGCGCGACGGCCGAGGAAGGCTGACGACATGGCGAGCTCCTGTGCTCACTGCGGCGCCCCCGACCAGGGCGGCGCCTTCTGCGGCGCGTGCGGACGACCCCTCGGGGCGGCGCCGGAACCGCCGACGATCGTCCCGGGCGGCCCGCCGGCGCCGGACCCGACCACCCGGTTCCCGTCGGTGCCGCCGCAGGCGGCTCCCCCGCCGCAAGCCGCTGCGCCCCCGAGCCACCCGCCGAGCCACCCGCCGAGCCACCCGCCGAGCCACCCGCCGGCCGGCCACCAGCCGCCCCCCGGCTACCCGCCCCAGCCCGGCTACCCGCCCCAGCCCGGCTACCCGCCGCAGGGCTACCCGCAGCAGCCGGCCGCACCCCGCGTGAACCCCTTCCAGGGCTGGCCGGTCGCCGACTACCTGCGCGACGCCGCCGCCGCGTTCGCGCTGTTCTCGACCCTGGGCATGCCGTGGGACCTGGACGACTTCGAGATCTACCACCACGGCGGCGAGCGCTGGTGGGTCGTCATCGCGGTCCTGCTCGGGGTCGTCTCGCTCGCGGTTCCCTACCTCGCGAAGGCGCGCGTCGTGCCCGGCTGGAGCCAGACGCACTACACGCTGGCCAAGCTCGCGCTCAACGCCCCGCTCGTGCTCAGCGTGCTCGCCGCGGTGCTCCTCGAGCTGATCGAGATCAACGACGACTGGCGTGGCGGCCTCGGCAGCGCCGTCGCCATGGCGCTGACCGGGGTCGCGCTCGCCGTGCAGCCACGGGCGGCCGAGGAGTCGCCGGACCGCGGCGGCGACCGGCTCTGGACCCGGGTCGCGTCCGCCACGGCTGTGGCCGCCGTCGCGCTGACGGTCGTGCTGTTCACCACGTGGTTCCTGCACGGCGTCGTCACCGACGACCTCGACCTCTTCGACCCGTTCCTGTCGGTGGTGGTGGCCGTCGTGCTGTTCCTGCTCACCCCGCTGGCCATGCTCGGCTACCCGGTCTTCCAGTCGGTCCTCGGCGACCGCTCCGACGCCTGGCGCCGGGTGCTCGCCACCACCGGCTTCACCGTCGTGGTCGTCGCGCTGCTCTCGCGCGCCTCCGACGGCGACGGCCTCTTCACCTGGTTCACGCCGGAGAAGTGGAACGGCGTCGCCGGTGGCCTCGTGCCCGGGGGCGGCGGCCTCCTCGCGGGGGCGGCCGCGGCGCTCGCCGTCTCCCGCGCCCAGCAGCGGGCCACGGCGACCCCGGACGCGCTCGCGTCGTGGCGCGGGACCGTCTCGGCCGCCCTCCAGCTGTCGGCGGCAGGATCGGCCCTCACCGCGGTCGCGCTGCTGCTCGACGCGATCGAGGACGGCTTCGGGGCCGGCCCCGTCGTGGTCGTCGTGCTGCTCCTCGCCGCCGCGGGCGGCGCCGGCTACGCGCTGACCCTCCTGGGCGACCTGCGTGCCCACCGGGTGGTGCTGCTCGGCGTCCTGGCCGGGATCGTGTTCGTCGGCCTGGTCGCGCTCGGGATCCTCAACGGCGAGGACCTGACCGAGGCGAGCAACGGCTGGACCGTCGCCGCCTGGCTCTCGCTGCCGTGCCTGGCCGCCTACGCCCTCACGGTGCCGCCCGGCGTCCGCTCGGCGCTCGGGCCGCTGGTGACGCAGTCCGGGGGCTCGGCGCCGCACGGCCGGCCCCAGGGCTACCCGCCGGCCCAGCCGCAGCAGCCGCCCTACCCGCCCCAGCCCTACCCACCGCAGTCCTACCCGCCCCAGCCCTACCCACCGCAGTCCTACCCGCCCCAGCCCTACCCACCGCAGTCCTACCCGCCCCAGCCCTACCCGCCCCAGCCCTACCCGCCGCAGCCCTTCCCGCCGCAGCAGGGCCAGCCCCCGCAGCCGCAGCCGCCGCCCGGTCAGGGCCCGCCGCCCGGCGGCTGGACGCCACCACCGACCCCCTGAGAGCAGCGCCCGAGAACTACAGGAATGTAGTTCAATCCGATCGCTGTTACTGGTGTGACTCCTGTGATTAGAGTGCGGTTCCGCACGACGGATCGCCCCCTCTTCCCCCTGGAGTCCCGCCATGAGTTCCGCCCTGCGCGCCCGCCGCCCCCGGACGGTGCTGCGCACCGCGACCACCGCCCTCGGCGCCCTCGTCCTGGCCGCCACCACGGCCACCGTCGTGCCCGCCGCGACCGCCGCCGCACCCACCACGAGCGCGTCGAGCACGTCGCGCGCCGCCGCACCCACCGCCGTCCCGAGCGCCGCCCGGGCCGACACCCCGCTCCCCGTCACCCCGGGTGACTTCACCGGCTACGGCTTCGACCAGTGCCTGACCCCGACCCAGGCGACGATGAACACCTGGCTGCAGAGGTCGCCGTTCCTCGCCGTCGGGATCTACATCTCCGGCGACTCCCGGGCCTGCCGCTCGCAGCCCAACCTGACGCCGACCTGGGTCCGCAACCAGTTGCTCAAGGGCTGGCGGCTGCTGCCGATCACGTTGGGTCCGCAGGCGTCGTGCCAGCCGCGCTTCCCGCGCTACTCCGACGACTTCAAGATCAGCCCGGACCCCGGCCCCCGCAACCGCTACCCGAAGGCTCGCGCGATGGCGCGCGACTCCGCCGCCTCCACCGTGGTCGACGCGCAGCGCCTCGGCATCCCGGCCGGCAGCACGCTCTGGTACGACCTCGAGGGCTTCGACCACACCAACACCCACTGCCGGGAGTCGGCCCTGGCCTTCGTCAGCACCTGGGTGATCAACGTCCGCCGCCTCGGCTACGTCACCGGCGTCTACTCCAGCGCCGGCTCCGGGATCAAGGTCCTCGACGACGCCCGCGTGAACCGCCCCGGCGCCTTCGCCCTGCCCGACCAGATCTGGGTCGCGCGCTGGGACGGCGTCGCCAACACCTCCACCTCCTACCTCCGCGGCGACGGCTGGGTGCCCGGCGGCCGGGTCAAGCAGTACCGCGGCGGCCACGACGAGGTGTGGGGCGGCGTCCGGATCAACATCGACAGCAACTTCCTGGACGTCGGCCGCGGGTCGGTCGCCCCGGGCGAGACCCACTGCGGCGGCGTCACCGTCAGCTTCCGCCGCTACGGGACGCTGCGCGCACCCAGCGGCACCCGCGCCCCGGCTCCCGGCAAGGTCAGGGCGCTGCAGTGCCTGCTGAGCGAGCACGGCTACTACCGCGGCGCCGTCGACGGGCGCTACTCCCCCGCCGTGCTCGACTCGGTGCGCCGGTGGAAGGCCGACCGCGCGCAGCCGGCCAGCGACCACTGGTTCCCGCGGGACTGGATGACGCTGCTGTCGTGGGGCAACGCGCCGATCCTCAAGATCGGCTCGGCCAGCGGCTACGTGCGGCGCGTGCAGCGTGCCCTTAACAGCGCCAACATCGGCACCAAGCTCGCGGTCTCGGGCACCTTCGACGGCGCCACCGCCGAGGCCGTGAAGACCTACCAGCGCCGGGTCGGGATCACGGCGTCCGGCATCGCCGACACCCCGACCTGGACCCGGCTGCGCGCCGGCGTCCGCTGACCCGGACGGCGCCGCTCAGGCCCCGGTGACCGACCTGGCCAGGACGGTGGCCAGGGCGAGGTCGCGGTAGCGCCCGGCCATCTCCTCGGGGGTGACCGGGCCGCCGGCGCGGTACCAGGTCGCGATCGAGTAGCCCATGTTGATGATCGCGCGGGCGGCCTCGAGCGGGTGCGTGGTGGCGAACTCGCCGTCGGCGACCCCGGCCTCGACGACGGCCCGGAAGACCGCCTCCTGCTCGTCGCGCAGCGCGACGACGGCGGCGCGGCCACCCTCGTCGAGGCTGCGCAGCTCGGAGGCGCCGATCAGCGCCTCGGCCTGGCGGCCGGTGTGGAAGAGCACCCAGGCCTCGACGAGGGCGCCGAGGCGCTCGGTCGGCGTCGGGCCGGCCTCGTCGAGCGCGGCCCCGGTCAGCGCGAGGACGTCGGTCATGGTGCCGACCATGATCTGCTGGAGGATCTCCTGCTTCGAGCTGAAGTGGTGGTAGATGCTGGCCACCGTGACCCCGGCCGTGCGCGCGAGGTCGCGCATCGACGTGCCGTGGTAGCCGAGCTCGGTGAAGTTCTGCACCGCCGACTCGACCAGGACGACGCGTCCGCCGCGCACCTGGGCTCGGGGTCGTGCCACCGTCTCTCCTCCTCACCGACCGCCTGGCTGAGCGGTCAGTGTGGCACCCTCACGGCGTCGTGCCCTCGACCGCCCGCTCCTCCTGGCTCGCCAGCACCTCGGCCGCCCACGGCCGCAGCTCGCGCTTGAGGAGCTTGGCGTTGGCGTTGCGCGGCAGCGGCTCGCTGCGCACCAGCGTGCGGCGCGGACGCTTGTACGACGCCAGCTGCTCGCCGCAGGCCCGGGCGACGTCCTCGACGTCGAAGGCGGGGTCGTCGGTCACCACGATCGCCACGGCGCTCTCGCCGAACCGCTCGTGCGGCACGCCGACGACGGCGGTCTCGACGACGCCGGGGAGCCGGCTGATGACGTCCTCGATCTCCTTCGGGTACACGTTGAGCCCGCCGGAGATGATCATGTCCTTGGTGCGGCCGACGATGGTGATGAAGCCGTCGTCGTCGAGCTCGACGAGGTCACCGGTGTGCAGCCAGCCGTCGCGGAACGCCTCGGCCGTCTGCTCCGGCCGGTCGTGGTAGCCGACCATCGTGGCGAGTGAGCGCACCAGCAGCTCGCCGGTGCCGGAGCGGCGGATCTCGCCGTCGGCGTCGCGCACGGCGAGGTCGGTGTGCGGCAGCGCGCGCCCGGCCGAGCCCTCGTGGTCGAAGACCTCGTCGGCCATCAGCACGGTGGTGATGGTCGGGAACTCCGAGAGCCCGTAGCCCTGGCAGACGTCGACCCCGGGGATGCCGCGACACACGGCCTCGATCACCGAGCGCGGCACCGGCTCGGCGCCGGTGACGATCCAGGTCAGCGCGCTGTCGGAGAGCCGCTGCATCAGGTCCGGGCGGGTCACCAGCTCGCGCAGCAGGCTCGGCACCAGCATCACGTGGGTCGTGCGGTGCTCCTCCAGCTCGGCGACGATACCCTCCATCGTCGCGCCGCCGGTGGGCCGGACCTGCGAGAACCCGCCGATCCAGCAGAGCGCGAGCACGAGGTTGTGGAACCCGGCCGCCCACGACAGCGACGGGATGACGGTGTAGCGGTGCTCGGGCTTGAGACCCAGGCCCTGCACCTGCCCCATCGCGTTCCACAGGACGCCGTTGTGGGTGTGCACCGCCGCCTTCGGCAGCCCGGTGGTGCCGGAGCTGTAGTAGAGGATGAACCGGTCCTCCAGGGCCGGACCGGCCCAGCGCTGCGCGCCCGACAGCGGCTCGCCGGCGACCAGGTCGGCCCACGAGACCGCCCGCACGCCGTCCGGGGCGACGGCGGAGCCGACGGTGACGAAGGCGTCGAAGTCGACGTCGAGGTGCGCGGTGCTGCGGCTGCCGATCTCGTCGACGACGAGCACCCGCGCGCCGCTGTCGCGGCAGACGTGCTCGATCTCGCGACCGGTCAGCAGCACGTTGACCGGCACGCAGACGGCCCCGAGGGCGGCGAGGCCGAAGAAGGTCTCGACCCACTCGCGGCGGTTGCCCATCATCACCGCGACGGTGTCACCCCGGCCGACGCCGGCGCGGGCCAGTCCGCCGGCCACCTGCAGCGCGCGGTCGCGCACCTGGACGAAGGTGACCGTCTCGTCGGCGAAGCCGAACGCGGGCCGGGCGCCGTACCTGCTCTCGGCGGAGCGGTCGAGCAGACCGAAGACGTTGCGGGCGAGCGTCATGGGACTCTCCTGGTGGCGGACCGGGGACGGTGCGCGACACCGGTTGCGGCGGGTGTCGAACGTCACTAGCCTAGCGATCGTTCGGTTTAATGCAACCGCCTGATTCTGATGGTTTCCCGGGAGGGGTACGCCGATGGCCACGAGCACCCGGTGGGGCATGACCATCCCCCTGGACGGCGTCCCGCTCGCCGAGCAGGGCGACGTCTGCCGGGAGCTGGAGGACCTCGGCTACACCGACCTGTGGAGCGCCGAAGGCATGGGCACCGACGGCTTCACCCCGCTCGCCGTCGCCGCCGCGGTGACCCGCGACGTGCACCTCGGCATCGCCATCGCCTCCGCGTTCACCCGGGGCCCGGCCCTGCTCGCCCAGACCGCCGCGACCCTCGCGGCCACCGCGCCCGGACGGTTCACGCTGGGCATCGGGGCCTCCTCCAGCGTGCTCGTGCACGAGTGGAACGACCTCGCCTTCGACCGGCCGCTGTCGCGCTGTCGAGACCTGGTGCGCTACCTGCGGGTCGCGCTGACCGGGGAGCGCGTGGACCGGGCCTACGACACCTTCACCGTGCGCGGCGCCCGGGTCGGCGTCGCCGTCGAGCAGCCGCCGGCGATCCTGCTCGCCGGTCTGCGCGGCCGGATGCTCGAGCTGGCCGGCGCCGAGGCCGACGGCGCCATCCTGAACTGGCTCTCGGCCACCGACGTCACCCGGGTGGCGCCGATCGTGACCGGTGCCGCCGGTGTCGACCGCCCGCGCGAGGTCGTGGCGCGGATCCTCGTCGTGCCCACCGACGACGCCGAGGTGGCCCGCGCGATCGGGCGCCGGATGATCACCGCCTACCTCAACGTCCCGGTCTACCGCGCCTTCCACGAGTGGCTGGGCCGCTCGGAGGAGCTCGCGCCGATGTGGACCGCGTGGGCCGCCGGCGAGCGCCGCGAGGCCCTGGCCGCGATCCCCGACCACGTCGTCGACGCCCTCGTGCTGCACGGGTCGCCGGAGCAGGTCCGCGAGGGCATGCTCGAGCACGTGGCGCACGGCGTCACCGTGCCGGTCGCTGCCCTGCTGCCCGTGCCCGGCGTCGACCCGCTGCAGGCCTGCCGCGACCTCGCCCCCCGCTGACCCTCCCCATCCGCACCGCCACCCGCACCCTCACCCCCAGGAGCCCGTCCATGGAGCAGACCTTCGCCGGCCAGGTCGTCGTCGTCACCGGCGGCAGCCGCGGGATGGGCCGCGAGATGGTGCACGCCTTCGCCGCCCGCGGCGCCGACGTCGTCATCGCCAGCCGCAAGCTCGAGAACTGCGAGGCGGTCGCCGGCGAGGTGACCGCGCAGCACGACGTCCGCGCCCTGCCCGTCGCCTTCAACGTGTCGTCGTGGGACGAGTGCGACGCGCTGGTCGAGACCGTCTACGCCGAGCTCGGCCGGGTCGACGTGCTGGTCAACAACGCCGGGCTCTCGCCGCTCTACCCGAGCCTGACCGAGGTGTCGGAGGCGCTGTTCGACAAGGTGGTCGCGGTGAACCTGCGCGGCCCGTTCCGGCTCACCGCCGTCATCGGCGAGCGGATGGCGGCCGGCGACGGCGGCTCGATCATCAACATCGGCTCGATCGAGGCGATCCGCCCGCAGCCGCTCGCCCTGCCGTACGCCGCCGCGAAGGCCGGCCTGCACACCCTCACCGAGGGCTTCGCCCGCGCCTACGGCCCCTCGGTGCGGGTCAACACGATCCAGGCGGGTGCGTTCCTCACCGACATCTCGGAGAACTGGCCCGACGGGCTGCGCGAGGAGATGGAGCCCAAGATCGCACTCGGCCGGTGCGCCGAGCCGCACGAGGTCGTCGGCACCGTCCTCCACCTCGCCGGCCCGGGGTCGTCGTACACGACCGGCGCGTGCCTGCGCGTCGACGGCGGCTGGCAGTAGTCCGCACCCCCGCGGGCGCCTCAGGGGAGCAGGTCGGTGACCGCGGCCGAGGCGTAGAACGGTGCCAGCTCGGCGCGCAGCGCGCGCTCGAGGTCGCCGGACTCGCGCAGCGCCGTGACGACGCCCGGGGCCAGCCGGACGACGTCCTCGACGAGGTCGGCGCGGTCGAGGTCGAGCTCGTCGAGCAGCTCGGCCGGCGCGTACCCGCCGAACCGGTCGAAGACCGCGTGCACGACCACCTCGGCGAGCCGGCCGACGTGCTCGGTCGCCAGCGCGCCGACCACCAGGGCGTGGACGCCGTCGACGAGGTCGGTGACCTCGTCGCGCTCGACGTGCCGCCCGAGGCCGTCGACGTCGGCGGCCGCGAGCTCGTCCCAGGCCTCGAGCAGGGCGGCGCGGGTCGTGGGGTCGCGCAGGGTCTCCACGACGATGCGGTTGAGACCCTGGACGGCGTAGGTGCCGCCCCGGCCGGCGGCGTCGCCCAGCAGGCCCTCGAGCTGCTTGTCGGCCACGCCCACCATCCGCGAGGCCGCGCTCGTGCCGAACGACATCAGCGCACCGAGGCCCGGAACCTTGTCGGCGACCGCCCGGTTGGCCTGGAGCACCTCGGCGACGATCCGCGCGGTGAACCGTGAGGCCAGCGCGCCGGCGAGCGGGTTGTCCGTGAGCCGGTCCAGCGCCCGCTCGACGACCGGCGTCAGCGCCAGCGCCGCGTCGAGCACCGCCTCGACCTGCTCGCGCCCGGCCAGCTCACCGACCGGGAACGGCTCGGCCGGCCCGGCGAGGACGACCTCGGTCGCCAGCTCGACGATCCCGCCGACGGCGGCGCTCCCGGGCACCGTGCCCAGCGCCCGGCGGACGACGTCCGCCACGACGTCGCGGTCGACGAGCACCTCCAGCGGCGTCCGCCCGGCGGCGTCCAGCAGCGCCTCGGCTGCGCGGCGCGCGGTCACCGCCAGCTCGTCCCCGGCCAGCCGGTCGAGGTGGAAGGCGACCTGCGCGTCGAGCAGTCGCTGGGCGAGGTCGCTGTCCGGGGGCACGTGGCGACGGTACTGGCGGTCCGATCATGACGCTCGACCTCTGGCAGCGATGCGTGCTCGCCAAGCTGCGACCCGCCGCCAGCCGAACCCTGACCACCGCCCCACACCCCGCCAGGGTCTCGACTCGCGGTGACTCCGTCCCCGCGGCTCGACCACCGGAGGCGACACCCCCGTTGGTCGACCACCGCAGGCAACACCCCGTTGGTCGACCACCGCAGGCAACACCCCGTTGGTCGACCACCGCAGGCAACACCCCGTTGGTCGACCACCCGAGGCGACACCCCGTCGGTCGACCACCGCAGGCAACACCCCGTCGGTCGACCACCGCAGGCAACACCCCGTCGGTCGACCACCGCAGGCAACACCCCGTCGGTCGACCACCGCAGGCAACACCCCGTCGGTCGACCACCGCAGGCGACACCCCCGTTGGTCGACCACCGCAGGCAACACCCCGTCGGTCGACCACCGCAGGCGACACCCCGTTGGTCGAGCCGGCGAGCGTCAGCGAGCCGAGTCGAGACCACCCCGGCGTGGCTCGGTGGACCGTGGGGTGTTCGGGTGTCGGTCCTCGACTGAGCCCGGCCAGGCACCGCTACCCCCGCGCCTCCTCCTCGGCGATCCGCCACGGGTCGCCGGGACCGGAGCGGACCACGTGGTAGCCGCGGACGGTGTCGCCCTCCGGGGGGTCGGCGTCGTCCTGGAAGGCACGCCAGTCCAGGTCGTACGACGCGAGGACGACGACCTCCACCGTGCCGGGGGTCGCCCCGGGTGCCGTCCCGGAGGAGTCCGACGCGTCGCGCACCTCGAACTCGCCGAGGTCCTCGACCGCACCGCACCACCGCGCGACGTCGTCGCGCCGCTCGGGCACCCACAGGGCGCGGGCCGTCGCGCAGTCGTGGCCGTCGATCGCGTCCAGGTAGGCCTCGACGACGTCCTCGGCGCTGGCACCGGCGGCCGGCATCGCCACGTCGCGGCCCGGGGCCAGCGGCCCGAGCACGGCCCACGAACCGGCGACGGCGGCCACGACGGCGACGGTCCCGACGACCCGCGTCGCCCGCACGCCGCTCACCGCCCCGCCACCCGGTCGGCCACCCGCGCCCAGCGCGAGGTGGTGGCGCGCCCACGGCCCTCCGCACGGTCGGCGGAGCGATAGGCGGCGTAGATCGAGGAGACGCCGAGCCAGCGCAGCGGCTCGGGCTCCCAGCGGCGCGCGCGGTGCCCGACCCAAGGCAGCGTCGTCAGGTCAGTCGTCCGGTCGAGCACGAGGTCGGCGAGGGTGCGCCCGGCGAGGTTCGTCGAGGTGACGCCGGTGCCGACGTAGCCGCCGGCGTACCCGACCCCCGTCGACCGGTCGAGGCCCACGGTGGCCGACCAGTCGCGCGGGACGCCGAGCACGCCCGACCAGGCGTGGGCGACCGGGACGCCTCGGGCCGCGGGGAAGAAGTCGTGCAGCACGGCGGTCAGCGCCTCGACGGTCGAGCGCGGCGTGCGGCCGTCGGTGTCGAGGCGCGACCCGAACCGGTACGGCACCCCGCGGCCGCCGAGGGCGATCCGGCCGTCCGCCGTCCGCTGGGCGTACATGTAGACGTGCGCGAGGTCGCCGAGCGTCTCGGCGCCCTCCCAGCCGATCGCGGCCCAGACGTCGTCGGGCAGCGGCTCGGTGACGACGAGGGAGGAGTTCATCGGCAGCCAGGTGCGCCGCTCGCCGGGCAGCCGGGCGGTGAAGCCCTCGGTGGCGCGGACGACGCGACCCGCGCGCACCCGGCCGTGCCGGGTCTCGACGACGCCGGGCCTGATCTGCTCGACGTGGGTGTCCTCGTGGATCACCACGCCCAGCCGCTCGACCGCCTCGGCCAGCCCGCGGACGAGCTTCGCGGGGTGGATCCGCGCGCAGTGCGGGTGCCACATCGCGCCGAGGACGCCGGTGACGTCGACCCGCGAGGCCGCCTCGCCGGCCGAGAGGACCTGCCAGTCGGTGCCCGGCCACCGCGCCTCGGCGGCCGCCGTCGAGCGGAGCCGGGCGAGCTGGGCGGGGGTGCGGGCGACGTTCAGCTCGCCGCCGAGCCGGATGTCGGCGTCGATGCCCTCGGCACGGGCGGTGGCGACGACCTCGGCCACGGCGTCGTTCATCGCCCGCTGCTGCCGCACGGCGGCGTCGCGGCCGTGCGTGGCGACGTACTGCCCCACTCCCCCGGTCACCGAGTTGGTCAGCCACCCACCGTTGCGCCCGGACGCGCCGAACCCCGCGAAGCGCGACTCCAGCACCACGACGCGCAGCGTCGGGTCGGCCCGCTTGAGGTAGTAGGCCGTCCAGAGGCCGGTGAAGCCGGCGCCGACGACACACACGTCGACGTCGGTGTCGCCCGGCAGGCTCGGTCGCGCCGCCGGGCGGCCGAGGTCGGACCACCAGAACGACACCTCGCCGTTGGCGGGGCCGCTCCGCGGGCTCATCGGGGACACCATCGGCTCATCGTGCCGGATCGTCGAGGAGGTCGACGAGGTGCCGGGCCTGGCGCTCGGTCGAGCCGGCCGGGTTCCGGGCGAAGCCCCCGTTGCCGGGCAGCAGCATCACGAACCAGAACGCGGCGAGCAGGCGGCGGAAGTGGGCCAGCCGGGCCCGGCGGGCGCCGTCGAGGTCGACGGCGTGGTCGACGGCGTGGAGCAGCCCCTCGACGTCGAGCAGTCCGTGCAGGCGCGAGGAGGCGTGCTCGACGACGTCGGCGACCTCGAAGGCCAGGTCGGAGACGCCGAACTCCTCGAAGTCGACCAGCCGGCAGGAGGCGCCGTCCCAGAGCAGGTTGTCCAGGTTGCCGTCACCACGGGCGGCGACCGAGTCGTGCACGCGGTCCCACGCGTGCTCGACGGCCAGCCACGCCCGGGTCCGGTCCAGCGCGGCAGCGACGAGGGCCGGGTCCTGGCACGTCGCCACGTCGTGGGGCCGCGCCGCCCGGTCGCGCACGGCGGCCCGCATCGTCGAGGGTCCGTGGACCCGCTCCCGCCCGGCCACCGGCACCGCGAACAGCCGCCGCAGCGCCACGGCCAGCGCGGCCACCGCCGCGGCCGGCACCGGCGCTCCACCGAGCGGCTCCCCCGCGAGCCGCGACATCACCACGACCGGGGCGCCGTCCTCGACCTCGCGGGCGATCGGCACCGGCGCCAGCCCCGGCGCGTGCTCGGCGAGCGCCGTGAGCCCGGTCCACTCGCGGTCGGCCTCGTCGTCGTCCCACGACACGTAGCGCTTGCGGACGACGTCGGCGCCGAGGCTCAACGCGTGGGTGTGCACCCCGTCATGGTGCCTCAACCTCGAACTCGAGCGTGGCGACCGGGTTCTCGAACTCGGTCAGGCGGAGCGAGACCTGCAGGGTCCACGTGCCCGGCGTCGGGACGACGGCGTCGGCGGAGAAGTTGCCGGGCGAGTAGTAGATGAGGGGCAGCGCGCCGAGGTCGACGTCGCCGGAGGCCAGGCTGACGACGGGCGGCTCGACGCCCTCGCCCGGCTGGCCGCCCGCGTCGAGCAGCTCGATGGTGAAGGTGTTGGGTCCGGTCAGCTGGGGCGACATGGTGGCGCGCACGGTGAGGTCGCCGAGCTCGGCGGTCTGCACCTCGAGCGGACCGACCCGGGCACTGGTCGGCACGGCGGTCTGCTCGGACTCGGGGCTGCGGTCGACGAGGAAGCCGGTCAGCAGGAGGACGACGACCAGGACCCCGGCCTCGGCGGCGGTCGCGCGCGCCACGACCCGGGCGCCGGCGCGGCGCTCCTTGCGGCGGGCGGTCTGCTGCATCGCGGGCAGCAGCCGCCAGCGGTTCCAGGCGGCGATGGCGACCGCGACCAGGGCCGCGACGATCTTGACGAGCAGCAGCTGGCCGTAGCCGGTGTCGAAGAGCGCGCCGACCGAGCCGATGATCCGCCAGGCCAGGAACGACCCGGTGATCACGAGCGCGGCCAGGACGCCGGCGGCGATCCCGGAGAACCGGGCGAGCACCTCGGCGCCGAGCGTGCCGCGCTCGGCGAGGTCGACCAGGGTCAGGGCGAGGGCGAGCAGTCCGCCGAGCCACACGCTGCCGGCGAGCAGGTGCAGCATGTCGGCGCCCACGACCAGCCACTCCGGGCTCTCGGCGCGCGTGTGTCCGACCAGGGCGGGCGCGCACGCGGCGACCACGACCGCGACGAGCGCGACGCGGCCGCGGACGGCGTCGGGGAGCCCGGCGCCGAGCAGCACGGCGCCCAGGCCGACGCCGAGGACGACGACCGTGGTGACGGCGTACTCGGTGGTCGACAGGATGGCCCAGGTGCTGCCCCGGGTCAGCGATCCCGTGTCGCCGCCGAGCAGGTACATCGCGGTGAGCGGCAGCCCGATGAGCCACGCGACGGCGGTCGCGACGGCGCCGACCCGCGCCGTCCGGACCAGCCATCCGCGGGAGCGGTCGGCGAGGTTGGTCCTGGGGAGCAGGACGACGACGAAGCCGATGACGCCCACCGCGACGAGGAGCGCGACGTAGCCGAGCCAGCGGAACAGGCTGAGCACCCAGGGTGGGTTCGAGCCGTCGGCGCCCGCACCGCCGGGTGGCGTCTCCACGATGGCGCTGGGCGCGCCGACCGAGAAGCTCAGCGAGCCGCTGATGGGGTGGCCGTCCTCCGACACGACGCGCCACACCACGACGAGGGTGCCGTCGCCGACCTCCTCGTCGAGGGTGACCGTGAGGCCGGGGCCGCTCGCCGCGGACGACGACGCGATCGAGCCGCCCTGCGCGTCGAAGACCTGCACGCCGTCGGGGACGCCGCCGACCGCCTCGCTGAAGGTGAGGGTGACCGTCTCCGGCGCGGCCTCGAGCACCGCCCCCTCGGCCGGGTCGGTGGTGACGAGCGTGGCGTGGGCACTCGCCGGTGCCGCCGCCCCGAGCACGAGCGCGGCGACGAGGGCGAGGAGGAGCAGGACCGCGCCGCCGACGCCGACCCGGGCACGTCCGACCGCAGCAGCACGGCTCCGGTTCACGGTCACTTCCTCGGGACTCGACGGCTCGGCCACCGCGACGACGGTTCGACGACGTGAACGCCGTCCACGGTGGTGACCGTCGTCACGGTCGCAGCCCGCTGAACCATTGTCAAGGATGTGAACCATCGTCTCGGCGGAGCCGCGCTCGGTTGTCGCGACCGTCACGTTCGCCGTACGATGCGGTTCAGGATATCGAACCCAGGTCGCTCTTGTGGACACGTCCGTGCGTGAGCGACCGCCCACGACAAGGACTCCCCCATGCCCAACATCACCGTCGAGCTGCTCAAGGGCCGCACCGTCGAGCAGCGCCGCGACTTCGCCCAGGCCGTCGCCGAGAGCGCCGTGGAGATCCTCGGCGCCCGCCGCCAGGACGTCCGCATGGTCTTCAGCGAGATCACCCCCGACATCGTCGCCAACGGCGGCGTGCTGGCCAGCGAGGACGAGAGCCGCGCCGGCGTCGTCGCCGGCCTGGCCGACAAGGCCTGAGCGACCCGCAGCACCCCGAGCACCCCGAGCACCCACGACGAGGCCGGACGGCGACCCACGGGTCGCCGTCCGGCCTCTTCTGCTTGTCCGGGCTCGTCGTGGGACTCGTCTCGGACGCGACGCGGGCCCGGAGGAGATCCTCCGGGCCCGCGCCGTCACTGCTGGGTGGTGCTGGTCATCGCCTGGGCTTGACCTTGATGGTGACGGTCCTGCTCGCGCTGGTCAGCACGTCGCTGCCGACGTAGGTGACCTTGGCCTTGAGCTTGCCCTTCTTGGGAGCCTTGGCCAGCGTGATGACGACCTTGCCGTTCCTCACGACACCGGAGTAGGTCTTCCTGCCGACCTTCACCGTGACCTTGCCGGTGACCGGGACACCGCTGGGGGCGGTGACCTTGACCGTGACCTTGGCCCGGGCGCCGGCCTTGACCTGCTTCGGTGCCTTGACCGTGATCGCCGCCGTGGCCTTGGTGACAGCGAGGCTCACCGCACCCGTGGCCGCGGTGTGACCCGCGTCCCCGGCGTAGCGCAGCGTCAGCCGGTAGCTGCCCGGCTTCAGCGACCTCGCCGCGATGGCCAGCGAGGCCTTGCCCGCCGACAGGGTGCCGGAGGCCAGGACGGTGCCGCCGTCGAGCACCTGCACCTGGCCGGTGGCCGTGGCCGGGTCGGTCGACACCGAGACGGTGCCGGCCCGGCCGTAAACCACCGTGGCCGCCGCGCCCGTGACCGAGGTGGTCACCGGCTCCTGCGGCTCGTCGACCTCGGTGACCGTGATGGTCACCGTCGCGGCCTCGGACTCGAGGTCGCCGTCGCCCGCGAGGTAGGTGAAGGTGTCCGTGCCCACGTAGCCGGCGTCGGGGGTGTAGGTGAACGAGCCGTCGGCCGCGAGGACCACCGAGCCGTGCTCCGGCTGGGTCGCCGACGTGGCGGTCAGGTCGTCGCCCTCGGCGTCGGTGTCGTTCGCGAGGACGCCAGGAGCCGGGACCTCGAGGGCGGCGCCCTCGCCGGTCTCGTAGCTGTCGTCGGCCGCGACCGGGGCGGTGTTGTCGGGAGCGACCGGACCACCCTCGTAGAGCTCGGTGACGAGGCCGGCGTCCAGCTCGTAGTCGAAGAGCTGGAAGTCGTCGACCAGTCCGTCGAACCTCGGGTCGGGCCAGCTGGTCCCGCCGATGAAGTTCGCCACCGTGTTGCCGCCGACCCCGATGTCGCTGAGGTCGAGGCTGTAGTCGGTGCGGGTCGCCTGCAGCACGCCGTCGAAGTAGATCTTGCCGACGGAGCCCTCCATGGTGAACACGACGTGCGTCCACTCGTCGAGCGGCAGGTCCTTGCCCGCTCCGAGCGTCAGCCGCTCCTGCGTCGGGTTGCCCGGCGCCTTGAACGTCGCCGCGAAGCCGGTGGGCCCGTTGGCCTGCGTCGAGGACTGCAGCAGGAAGAAGGTGTCCGTGCTGCTGCCGATCTGCAGCAGGGTCACCCAGTTCGGCAGGGCGTCGGGACGGGCCCACAGCGACACGGTGAACTCGTCGGAGAGTCCCTCGTCGACGTTGTCGGGCAGCCTGACGTGGTTGTTCGTCGTCGACGCACCGCCCGGCAGCGAGAGCCCGGCGCCGTACTGGCCGTCCGGCGTCCACCCGGTGGCGCCCACGAGCGTGGCGTCGCCGACGGGCTTGGTGCCGGTGTTGGCGGCCGTCGTCCCGGTGCCCTCGTCGAAGGCGTAGTGGACAGGGGTGTCGGAGCCGTCGTAGGGACGGTCCACGACGTGGGTGACGGTGTCGGACGACAGGCGCAGGCCCGCGGCCGGCAGGTAGCGGACCTCGATCTCGTGCGTGCCCGGGTCGGTGCCCGTGAGCGCCGGGAACGTCGCCGTGCCGGCGGTGAGGGTGAGCGCGTCACCGACGCGCTCGCCGTCGACCAGCAGCTCGACCGTGCCGGTGGCCGGGGTGGCGCCGGCGGCGGTCACCGTGGCCTTGACCGTGAGGTCCTCACCGAACGCCGAGGGCGAGCCGGGGGTGACCGTGACGACGGTGGTCGTGTCGGTCAGCTCGGCCTCGTCCACCGTGATCGTCACCGTGGCCGGGGCGGACGTCTTGGAGGCGTCCTTCGCGGTGTAGGTGAAGGTGTCGGTGCCGAAGAACGCGGCGTCCGGCGTGTAGGTGAACGAGCCGTCGGCGTCGAGGGTGACGTCGCCGTGGGTCGGCTGGGTGCCGATCGCCGCGGTGAGGGTGGCGCCCTCGGTGTCGGTGTCGTTGGTCAGGACGCCGGGAGCGTCGACCTCGAGGGGCGCGTCCTCGTCGGTCGAGTAGGCGTCGTCGACGGCGACCGGGGCGTCGTTCGCCCCGCCCTCGAAGACCTCCAGCACCTGGTCGGCCGACAGCTCGTAGCCGAACATCTGGAAGTCGTCGACCAGACCGTCGAAGCGCGGGTCGCCCCAGCTGGTGCCACCGATGTAGTTGGCCGTGGTGGTGCCGTTCACGCCGATGTCGCCGATGGTGATGGAGTAGTCGTTGCGCGTGGCCATCAGGACGCCGTCGAAGTAGATCTTGCCGACGTTGTCGTCCATCGTGAACACGACGTGGGTCCACGCGTTCAGCGGCAGGTCCGTCTCGCCCGGCAGGAACAGTCGCTCCTGGTTGGGGTTGCCGGCGGCCTTGAAGGTGGCACCGAAGCCGCGGGTGCCGTTCTCCATCGACGACTGCAGCAGGAAGAACGTGTCGGTGCTGCTGCCGATCTGCAGCAGCGGCACCCAGTTCGGCAGGGCGTCGGGACGGGCCCACAGGGAGACGGTGAAGTCCTCCGTCATGCCGTCCTCGATGTTGTTGGGCAGGTTGACCTGGTTGCCCGTGCCGGACCCGCCGCCCGGCAGGTTGACCCCGGCGCCGTACTTGCCGTTCGGGGTCCAGCCGGTCGTGCCACCGAGGGTGGCGTTGCCGATCGAGGGGTCGCTGCCGGTGTTGGCCGCGACGGTGCCCGTGCCCTCGTCGAAGGTGTAGTGCGCAGGGACGCCCTCACCGACCGGCGGCCGGTTCACGGTGTGGGTGACCGTCGCGGTCGAGCTGCGCCAGCCCTCGGCCGGGGTGAACCGGACCTCGATCTGGTGCGCACCCGGGCTCAGGTTGGCCGGAAGGGCCGGGAACGACGCGGCACCGGCGGTGACGGCGACCGGGTCACCGACGGCGGCGCCGTCGACGACGAGCTGCACCGTGCCCTGGACGGGCTCGTTGTTCTCGCCCGTGACCGTGGCCGCGACCGTGAGCGCCTCACCGAAGGCCGACGGCGACGCGGGGGTCACGGTGACGGCGGTGGTGGTGCGCACGGAGGTGCCCTCGGCGTACAGAGCGGCGACGTCGGAGGCGTTGAGCGCCGACTCGTAGAGGCGGACGTCGTCCATCAGGCCGTCGTAGGCCGGGTCCGGGAACCCGTTGCGACCCAGCCAGTTGTTGGTGGTCGGGCCGACGTCGGTCATGGTCAGCGTCAGGTTCGCCCGCCGGGCGACCTCGACCCCGTTGAGGTAGAGCACGCCGGTGGCGCCCTCACGGGTGAACGTCACGTGGTTCCACTGGTTGGCCAGCACGTCCTTGGTCGGGGTGGCGAAGACGCGCTCCTCGAGGTTGCTGCCCTTCTTCTTGAAGGTCGCCGCGAGACCGGTGTTGCCGTTGGCCTGGGTCTGCATCTGCACCTGGAAGAAGCTCCCGGCACCCTCGAGACCGTCGCCGATGTGGAACATGCCGATCCAGTTGGCCTTGGTGTCCGGACGCACCCAGAACGAGGTGGTGAAGCTTCCCGCGTTCTGGAGCAGGTTGTCCGGCAGGTCGACGGCGTTGGCGTTGGTGCCGCCGGGCAGGTTGACCGCGCCACCGAGGACGCCGGTCGGGCCCCAGCCGGTGGTGCCGGTCAGCGTGGCCGCACCGACGGAGACGTCGGTGCCGCTGTTGGCCGCCGTCGTCCCGCTGCCCTCGTCGAGGGTGTAGTGCACGGCCGGCTCGGAGAGGCCGGGCTCGGAGGCCGCGACGACGAGGTCGTCGATCATCACGCCGGCCGCACCACCCGGTGCCGACAGGGTCAGCTTCTCCGACCGCGCCGACGCCGTGAACGTGTCGACGAAGGTCAGGTAGGTCAGGGCGCCACCGCTCTGCGACGGGTTGGCCGTCGTCGCGGTGATCGTCTCGTCGAGGTCGGCGACGCCGACGACGGCCTTGCCGTCGGCGGCACCCGCGGAGCGGCTGTCGCGGGCGTACTTGAACGACACCCGGTACTCGCGGCCCGGGTCGAGGCCCGTCAGGGTGCGCTCGAGGCTGCCGGTGGCACCGAGTGCGAGGGCGTAGCCGACGCGGCCGAAGCCACCCTGGCTGGCCGTGGTGCTGCGGACCAGCTGCACGGCGTTGGTGACCGTCCACGGCGCCATCCGGCCGTTGCCGGCGGCGACGTCGACGAGGTTCGCCGGGTTGGCGGCGATCCAGTTGTCGGGCCGGGCCGGGAACTCGAACTGGTCGACGAGCTTCGGGGTGCGGCTGTCGAGCTTGACGGTCGGGTTGATGTCGAGCATCGAGGCGACCGAGGGCGTGCCCGCGGCGTTCCAGGCGACCAGCATGTAGGCGCCGGGCACCGCGTAGTTCGCGTTCTGCGGGGCCGTGATCGTCAGGTTGTTGCCCGACTGGGTGAACGACAGCTCCTGGAAGCTCTGGTCGTTGTTGAACCCGTGGGTCACCGAGCCGTTGCGCATCAGCGTGACGCGGGTGATCGGCTCGGACGCCGAGGCGGCGAAGGTGCCGTTGTAGCCGATCTTCTTCGGGGCGCTCAGCGTCGGCCGCACGGCCGGCTCGTCGCCGTCGAAGAGGTAGGCCGGCGAGTAGTACTCGACGTCGGTGTAGTTCCGCGGGCCCGGGGCGCCGCCGCCGCCGACCATGACGCGGCCGTCGGGCAGCAGCAGGGCGGTCGAGTGGTAGAGCCGGGCGTGGGCGTAGGGGTTCTTCACCGTGCGCCACTGGCCGGTCGTCGGGTTCCAGATCTCGGCGTTGGTGACGTAGCCACCGTCGCCGTTGTTCTCGCGGCTGCCGCCGGTGACGAGGACCTCGCCGTTGGGCAGCGTGGTCGCGGTCGGCCAGTGCCGGGCGTACTGCATCGGCGCGATCGGGGTGACGACCGGGTTGGCCGTGCCGCCGGTGATGTCGACGGTGAACGCCGCGCGGGCGCCGGCGGGGCCGCCGCCGTTGGACCACGTGCCGCCGCCGACCTGGAGGATCTTGCCGGGGGCGTACATCGCGGCGGTCGAGGTGGCGCCGACCGGGTTGCCCAGGTTGCCCTGGTTGGCCGCGGCGGCGGGGAGCCGGCCGCGGTCGGTGATCGCGCCGAGGCCGTCGTTGGCCGCCGGGTCCAGCTCGTACATCTGGGTTCCGGTGATGTTGAACAGCGTGCCGGTGGTCGGCGCGACGAAGGCCCGCGGGTACCACCAGCGGTTCTCGTCGGGGCCGGCGACCTGGCCGTCACCGTAGGCGAGGGCGCTGGTCGCGCCGGTCAGGAGCTTCCAGCCGCTGCCGGCGTCGGGGGTGTAGATCTCGGGGGTGAGCACGCCGGCTCCGCCGGGTCCGCCGCTGATGCTGCCGCCCTGGACGACGATGTCACCGTTGGGCATCGTGGTGCCGGTCGGGTACCAGCGCGGGTAGTTCATCGGGGCCTCGTTGACCATCCCCTTGCCCTTGCGGTAGCTCGTGACGCCGATGGCGGCGTCGTTCGGCGCGTTGCCGCCGAGCTGGTCGTCGCCGCCGACGGTCATCACCGAGCGGCGGTTGGGGTCCTGCACCTGCATCGAGCAGAAGAGGTCGGTGTAGGTGTTGTTGGCCGAGACGCCGTCGCGGACGTTCGCGAGCGTCCTCGGGACGGCCGGGTCCCAGATGTCGAACTCGGTCTGGCCGCCCTGCACGATGCACGCGTTGCCGGTCCAGTCGTACGGCGAGGCGTCGGTGCAGCCGCTCGACACGCTGCCGAAGGTCTGCACGGTGCCGTCGGCGGTCAGCGAGGCGTTGATCGGGACGTTGGGCCACGGGGTGACGGCGCTGAAGGCGCCCTCCTCGTCCTTGGCCGGCGGCGAGCAGTCAGCCGCGAGCAGTCCGGAGGAGTAGGCCAGGCCGTTCTTGATCATGGTGCGCATGAAGGGCTCGGAGTAGGCGGTGCCCTCGTGGCCCAGACCGGTGTACCAGGAACGGCCCTCGTCGATGGTCTGGCACCAGGTCGACGGGTGCGCGGTGCCCTGGCGACCGAGGCTGCCGTAGGAGGACTCGTCGGCCGAGACGATGGTGTGCACGTTCTGGGCGGGGTTGACGACCCAGTCGTACCACTCGTCGCTGCGGTTGACGTCGGCCGGCAGGCCGGCGGCCAGCGGGTCGGTGGGGTCGTTGACGTAGGCGCGACCGGGGCGGACACCGGGGTTCTCCGGGTGGCCCTCGGACATCGCGCCGACGAGCTGCAGGTAGAAGGGGTTCTCGTCGTGCTCGCTGTTGCCGACCGACCACCCGGTGTAGTGCAGGCCGGCGAAGCCGCCGCCGGCGCGGATGTAGTCCTCGAGCGCGGTGCGCTGCGCGGCGTTGAACAGCACGCCGCCGGTCTGCGCGAACGCGAGGGTGTCGACGGTGCTCAGGTTGGTGGCGTTGAACGCCGCCGGGTCCTGCGTCTCCTGGATCTCCAGGGTCAGGCCGTTCGCGGTCGCGAGCTCGCCGGCGAGGTCGCGCACGGCCTGGCGGGCCTGCACGTGCGAGGCGTGGAAGTTGTCCTTGTAGAACAGCAGGACCTTGAGCTTGCCGTCGTCGGCGACGGCGGAGGGGGCGGCCGGAGCGGCCGCCTGGGCGGGCGCCGAGACGACACCGAGCACGGAGGCCGTGACGGCGAGCGCGGCGACCGCGGCGACGAGGTGGGCACCGGAGCGGCGAGGCCGGACTCCTGGGCGCCCACGATGAGACCTGCGAAGCAGTTTCATGGTGGGGATTCCTTGACATCGGTCGTGCATGACTCGAGTGCCGGTATCCCTAGTTCCCGACACTCCCTGAGGCGACCGTATGAGCACCGTCACACAGAGTCAAGAACTACGTCCAGATTCGTGAACTGAAATCCGGGTGTGTCCACGCTTGTGAATCTTTGACCGGCCGACTGTACCGATGCGACGGTCGTCACGCAGCGGAACGACGACAGGACACCCGGGTGGGGGACCGAAAACGCAGCCGACCGGGCCGCACCCTAGGGAGGTGCGACCCGGCCGGGTCTGGGGGCCGCAGCCAGGCGTGAGGGCGCCTGGCTACGGGGTTCGGGCCGTCCCGGGGGGTCCGGGACGACGAGCGGGTCGTCAGCGACGCACGCGGGCACTGCCTCCGCCGGCGAGGGCGCGGACCTCGGCCTCGGTCACCATCGAGGTGTCGCCGGGCGTCGTCATGGCCAGGGCACCGTGCGCGGCCCCGAGCTCGAGGCTCGTCTGGAGCTCCTCGCCCGAGAGCAGCCCGAAGACCAGGCCGGAGGCGAAGCCGTCCCCGCCGCCGACGCGGTCGAAGATGTCGAGGTGGTCGCGCGCCCTCGAGGCGAGCACGCCGGTCCCGGGCGACCAGGCGATGGCCTGCCAGTCGTTGTCGCTGGCGGTGTGGACCGTGCGCAGGGTGGTGGCGATCGCCCTGAACCACGGCATCTTCTCCGCGACGGTCGCGACCATCGCCTCGAAGCTGTCCATCGGCAGGCTGCTGAGGTTCTCGTCGACGTGCTCGACCTCGAAGCCGAGCGCGGCGGTGAAGTCCTCCTCGTTGCCGATCATCACGTCGACGTGCCCGGCGAGCCGGGTGTTGACGTCACGGGCGAACTCCTCGCCACCGATCCCCGCCCACAGGCTGGGGCGGTAGTTGAGGTCGAAGGAGACCACGGTGCCGTGCTTCTGCGCGGCCGCCATGGCCTCCTCGGCGACCGCGGCGGCGTTCTCCGACAGGGCGGCGTAGATGCCGCCCGTGTGGAGCCAGCGCACGCCGCGGCGTCCGAAGAGGTCGTCCCAGTCGACGGTGCCGGGGGCCAGGTGCGCGATCGCGGTGTTGGCCCGGTCGGAGACCCCGAGGGCCCCCCGGACGCCGAAGCCGCGCTCGGTGAAGTTCAGGCCGTTGCGCACGGTGCGCCCGATGCCGTCGTAGGCGTCCCACCGGATCAGCGAGGTGTCGACGCCGCCCTGCATGACGAGGTTCTCGACCAGGTGGCCGATCTCGTTGTCGGCCAGGGCGGTGACGACGCCGGCCCGCAGGCCGAAGACCTTGCGCATGCCGCGGGCGACGTTGTACTCCCCGCCGCCCTCCCACGCCTCGAAGCGGCGGGCGGTGCGGATCCGGGTGTCACCCGGGTCGAGGCGCAGCATGACCTCGCCGAGGGCGACGATGTCGAACTCGCACTCGGCGGCGGGACGGGTCTCGATCATGAGGAGGCTCCTTGCAGCTCGGCGCTCGCGGACGGCGCGTAGAGACCGACGGCGCCCGCGCAGCGCGCGGCGACCTCGTCCCACCGGCCGGCGGCGAGCAGGTCGGGCGCGACCATCCAGCTTCCGCCGACCGCCGCGATCGCGCGGTGGGCGAGGTAGGACGGCGCGCTGTCGGCGGTGATGCCCCCGGTGGGGACGAAGCGCACCTGGGGGAAGGCCGCCGCGAGGGCCTTGATCGTCGCCAGCCCGCCGTAGGCCTCGGCCGGGAAGAACTTGACGGTGTCGAGGCCGAGGTCGAGCGCGGCGATGATCTCGGAGGCCGTGCAGACGCCGGGCAGCACCGCGAGGTCCAGCTCCTGGCAGCGGCGCACGACCGCGGCGCTCAGGCCGGGCGAGACCACGAAGGTGGCCCCGGCCCGGTGGGCGAGGTCGACCTGCTCGGTGGTGATCACGGTGCCCGCGCCGACGACGAGGTCGCCGCGCGCGGCCAGCGCGCCCATGACGGCGCCGGCCGCCGGCGTCCGGAAGGTGACCTCGGCCACCGGCAGTCCGCCGGCGACCAGGGCCGCACCGAGGTCGTCGGCCCGTGCGAGGTCGTCGAGGACGACGACGGGGACGATGCGGTGCGGACCCAGGACGTCGGTCGCGGTCATCGGAGCTCGGCGATGACGGTCTTGAGCTCGGTGTAGTCGTCCAGACCGAACGAGCCGAGCTCGCGGCCCCAGCCGGACTGCTTGAAGCCGCCGCGCGGCAGCGTCACGTCGTCGGCGTGCCAGGTGTTGAGCCACACCGTGCCGGCGCGCAGCTTGGAGCCCACGCGGTGGGCGGTGCCCAGGTCGCGCGACCAGACGCCGGCGGCGAGGCCGTAGACGGTGTTGTTGGCGGCGGCGACGACCTCGTCCTCGGTGTCGAACGGGATCGCGGTGACGACCGGGCCGAAGATCTCGTCGGTCTGGATCGCCATGTCCTCGGTGACGCCGGTGATCAGGGTCGGGGCGAAGAAGAAGCCCTTGTCGGCAGCGGGATCGGCGCTGCCCGCGGCCAGGGTCGCGCCGTCGGCGACCGCGCCGCGGACGTAGCCGATGACCTTCTCGTGCTGCTCCTGCGAGACGAGCGGGCCCATCGTCGTGCTGGCGTCGAAGCCGTCGCCGACGGTGATCGCGCGGGCGGCCTTGGCGACGCCCTCGACGACCTGGTCGAACACCTCGCGCTGCACGTACAGGCGCGAGCCGTTGACGCAGCACTGGCCCTCGTTGAAGAAGCCGGCCAGGGCGGCGCCGGCGATCGCGGCGTCGAGGTCGGCGTCGGCGAAGATGATGTTGGGGGCCTTGCCGCCGAGCTCGAGGGAGACCTTCTTGAGGTTCTTCGACGCGCCGGCCGCGATCTTCTTGCCGACCTCGGTGCTGCCGGTGAAGGCGACCTTGTCGACGCCCGCGTGGTCGACGAGCGCGGCACCCGCGTCGCCGAAGCCGGGCAGCACGTTGACGACGCCGGCGGGCAGGCCGGCGTCGAGCAGCAGCTGGCCCAGGCGCAGCGCGGTGAGCGGGGTCTGCTCGGCCGGCTTCAGGATGACGGTGTTGCCGGCGGTGATGGCCGGGACGATCTTGAACGCCGCCATCGTGAGCGGGAAGTTCCACGGCACGATGCCGGCGACGACGCCGATGGCCTCGCGACGGGTGTAGGCGTGGAACTCGCGCCCGGGCACCGACATCGGGATGGTGGTGCCCTCCATCTTGGTGGCCCAGCCGGCGAAGTAGCGGAACAGCTCGGCGGCGACGCCGGCGTCACCGCGGGCGGAGTCGAGGCTCTTGCCGTTGTCGAGCGACTCGAGCTGGGCGAACTCCTCGAGGTGCTCGTCGATCAGGTCGCCGATGCGCCACAGCAGGTGCGAGCGCTCGCGCGGGGTGAACCGCGACCACGGCGAGGGCGACTCGAACGCTGCCCGGGCCGCCTGGACGGCGCGGTCGGCGTCGGCCGCGGAGGCCTGGGCGACCTCGACCAGCACCTCCTCGGTGGCGGGGTTGACGGTGGCGAAGGTCTTGCCGTCGGCGGCGTCGACCCACTCACCGCCGATGAGCAGCTGCTTCGGGGCGGAGAGGAACTCGCGGACGGCGGGCAGGAGTTCGGTGCGGTCAGAGGTGACGGTCATGTCGGGGCCTTCCAGGTGACGTGAACGGGTGCGGGGCTCGTTGCCCACGCACGGGAGCTCGGGTGCGGGGTACGGGGTGCGGGGGTGGACGTCGCGCGCTACTTGATGATCAGCACCTTCGAGCGGTCGAGGGTGAGCGCCACGGCGACGACGATGATCGTGCCGTAGAGGATCTGCTCGTAGGCCGAGGGAACACCGACGATCGGCAGGCCCACGCGCAGCAGCGTGATGACCAGGGCGCCGACGAGCGAGCGCCAGATGCTGCCGTGGCCGCCGGTGATCGCGGTGCCGCCGACGACGATGGCCGCGACGGCGGGCAGCAGCAGGTTGTCGGCCATCGTCGGGCTGCCGCTGAAGTTGCGCGAGACCAGCATGACCGCCGCCAGCCCGGCGCAGGCGCCCGAGACGGTGAAGGCGCCGATCTTGACCAGGTCGACCGGGGTGCCGGCCAGCCGGGCGGCCGACTCGGAGTAGCCGGTCGCGTTGAGGTAGCTCTGCAGCGGCGTCAGCCGCAGGACCAGCGCGATCGCGGCGACCACGATGACGGCCACGGCGAAGGCCATCGGCACGTAGCCGGCGACGTAGGTGGTGAGCCAGTTGGTCGCCTCGCGGTCGACGACGCGGATCGGGCCGGCGTCGGAGATGACCAGGGCGACGGCCGAGAAGATGCTCATCCCGCCGAGGGTGACGATGAACGACGGGATCCGCAGGAACACGTGGGCCAGGCCCTGCACGGCCCCGATCGCACCGGCGACGGCGATGACCGCGAGCGTGGTGAGCCCGCCGAGGTCGGGCAGCCACATGGCGAAGAACACCGTCGAGAGCGAGGCGAGCGCGGCGATCGACAGGTCGATGCCGCCGCACAGCACGACGAGGGTCGCGCCGGCCGCCAGCACCACGAGGGGCGCGGAGGTCCGGACCGCCGCGGTCAGGCTCCGCTGGGTGAGGAAGTCGGGGTCGGCGATGCTCAGCGCCGCCAGCAGCGCGACGAGCGCGATCACCGGCATGAACGACGTCAGCCGCTGCGCGAGGGTCGGGCCGCCGCCGACGACCACGTCGGCCGCCGGCTGGGCGAGGACGGGCGTGGACACCTAGACCATCTCCTTCACGAGGTCGAGCGGGGTCGGCTTGCCACCGGAGGGGCAGTGGACTTCCTTGGTCGCCCTGCCGTCGCTCATCACGACGATCCGGTCGGACATGCCGATCGCCTCCTCGAGGCTGTCGGCGAGCAGGACGGTGGCGACGCCGCTGTTGGCGAGCTCGCGCATCAGCCGGTAGACCTCCGAGCGGGCCCCGATGTCGAGGCCGCGGGTCGGGTGGTCGAGCAGCAGCAGCTTGATGTCGCCGGCCACGAGCCAGCGCGCCAGGACGACCTTCTGCTGGTTGCCGCCGGAGAGCCGCTGGATCGCGGTCCCCCGGTTCGGCGTGCGGATCGAGAGCCGCTCGATCCAGCCGTCGACCAGCGTCGCCTGCTTCCGGGGCACCACCAGGGGGCCCGAGCAGCGCGACTTCTGCTTGGTGAGCGTCATGTTGTCGGCCACCGACATCGGACCGACCATGCCCTCGATCTTGCGCTCGGCCGGCACGTAGCCGATGCCGGCCGCGACGGCGGTGCGGGTGCTCGTCAGGGCGAGCTTGACGCCGTCGAGGGTGACCTCGCCGCCGGAGACCGGCTCGGCACCGAACAGCGCCCGGCACACGTCCTCGCGGCCGGAGCCGTGGACGCCGACGATCCCGACGATCTCGCCGGCGTGGACGTCGAGGTCGACGCCGTTGAACGTGGCGCCCGACAGACCGCGGATGCTCAGCATCGGCTCGAGCGGCTTGCCGCCGCGCTCGGACGCACCGTCGTGGTAGTGGTCGTCGGAGCCGGTGGAGCCGATCATCATCCGGTGCAGGTCGCCGGGGACGGCGCCGGCGGTGGCCACGTCGCCGACCGACTGGCCGCCGCGCAGCACGGTGACGCGGTCGCAGACGTCGAGCACCTCGTCGAGCCGGTGCGAGACGAACACGACCGAGGCGAACTCCTTGAGCCGGCGGACCTGGGCGAAGAGGGTCTCGATCTCCTTCGACTCCAGCACCGAGGTCGGCTCGTCGAGGATGATGACCGGGGCGTGCTGGCTGCGCTGCTCGATCCGCAGCACCTTCGCGATCTCGACCATCTGCCGCTCGGCGAAGGTGAGCGTGTCGGTGCGCGCGAGCGGGTTGATGTCGGAGCCGATCTTGTCGAGCTGCTCCTGGGCCAGCGCGCGCATCGTCTTCCAGCGGTAGAGGCCGCCGCGGACCCCGGCCGCCTCGGAGCCGAGGACGATGTTCTCGGCCGCGGTGAGGTTGGGGACCAGCGACTGCTCCTGGAACACCATCCCGATCCCGTGACCGGCGGCCTCGACGACGCTGCGCAGCCGGACCTTCTCGCCGCGCACGTAGATGTCGCCGCCGTCGGGCTTGACCAGGCCGACCAGCGCCTTGAGCAGGGTCGACTTGCCGGCGCCGTTCTCGCCGGCCAGGCCGAGCACCTCGTGCTGCTTGACGTGGAAGTCGACGCCGTCGAGGGCCTTGACGCCCGGGTAGTGCTTGACGAGGCCACGCACCTCGAGCGCGTGGACCGGGGCGGCACCGGTGGTGTCGGGGCCCTTCTGGAGATCGGTGCTCACTTGGTCACCTGGTTCCTTCGACGCTGGGGGAACACCGCGGCGGCCACCGCGGCGACGACGATCAGGCCCTGCACCCCGCCCTGCCAGTACGGGCTGACCCCGACCTGGACCAGACCGTTGGTCAGGACGGTGACGAGCAGGACGCCGACGGCGGAGTGGAGCACGCCGCCCCGGCCACCGGTCAGGAGCGTGCCCCCGACGACGGCGGCGGTGATGGCGGCGAAGTCGTAGCCCTTGCCGGCCTGGACGAGCCCGGCGCTGAGCTGGCTGGTGACCATGACGCCGGCCAGCCCGTAGAACGCGCCGGCCAGGGTGAAGACGGCGACCTTGTAGGGGGCGACCTTCACCCCCGACAGGGCCAGGACCTCCTCGGCCCCGCCGATCGCGAACGCGTAGCGTCCCAGCCGCGAGTAGCGCTGGACCAGCCAGCCGAGGAGCACGCAGCCGGCGGCGATCCAGGTCAGGTAGGAGAAGCCGAGGAACCGGTCCACCGCCCAGCTGGCCAGGGTCTCGTCGGAGATGTTGGGCTGCACCCCGTTGAAGAGGAGCGTCGCGACGCCGAGCCCGATGGCGGAGACCCCGAGCGTCGTCATGAACGACGGCACCTTGAGGATCACCAGGGCCAGCCCGCTCACGCAGCCGAGCCCGGCGGCCAGGAGCACCGCGAGCAGGACGCCGAGCAGGCCGAGGTCGTTGTCGTTGCGGTTGTTGAGGACGAGCAGCGAGACCGCGATCGCGGCCGCGCCCATCACCCCCGGTGCCGAGAGGTCGATCGACCCCATCATCAGCACGAAGGTGATGCCGCAGGTGACGACCGCGAGGACCGCGGCGGTGTCCATGATGTTCTGCACGTTGCCGAACGTCCGGAAGTCAGGGCTGATGGCCGCGAAGACCACGAAGATGACGACCAGGGCGATCGGAGGACCGGCGTCCCGGAACGACACCCCCCGCCGAGGCTGGGGGCGCGCCGCGACAACGTCGACGTCCTCGGCGGGGGATGTCATGGTCACGAGATCGCGCCCTGCGACCGGTTGAAGAGGTTGTCGCAGGCGAACTCGGAGTCGTCGACGCTCGGCGAGGTGAAGTCGCCGACGTTCTCGTCGGTGATCAGGAACTGCTCGGCGAACCAGGCGCGCTCGTCGTCGGTGATGTCGGCGGCGTCGAGCTCACCGGTGGCGACGCAGTAGCCGATGGCCAGGCCGATGCCGCCCTGCCACGGGCCGTCGCTGGAGACGGTGGCGGTCATCGCGCCGGACTCGATGGCGGTCAGCGCGTCGGGGACGGCGTCGATGCCGACGACGGCGACCTCGCCCTCCTTGCCCGCGGCCTTGAGGGCCTCGAGCGCGCCGAGCGCCATGTCGTCGTTGGCGGTCCAGATGCCCTTGATGTCGTCGCCGTGCTTGGCGAGCAGCGTCTTGGTGACCTCGAGCGCCTCGGCGCGCGAGAAGTTGGCCGTCTGCTGGTCGAGCAGCTCGACGTCGGGGTTCTCGGCGAGCGACTCCTCGAGGCCGGCGTAGCGGTCCTTGGCCGCACCGGTGTCGAGGATGCCCTGCAGGGCGATGATGCCGCCCGAGCCGCCGATGGCCTCGGCGAGCGCGTCGCCGATCTGCTTGCCGGAGTCGACGCCGTTGTAGGTGATGTGGCTGAGCCACGTGTCGTAGTCGGTGACGTTCAGGTCGACCGGCTTGTTCCACTGCGTGACCAGGTAGGCACCGGCGTCCTGGGCGCCCTCGACGATCGGGAGGGTGTCGGAGTCGCCGTTCGGCAGGATGTTCATGACCAGGCAGTTGGTGTCGCCGGCGAGGAGCTGGCTGATCTGCTCCTGCTGCTTGGTCGAGTCCGCGTCGTAGGTGAGGCGCTGCTGCTCGAGGTCGACCGACTCGGCGAACGCGTCGCCACCGTCGAGCCACGAGGCCTCGTACGGGTTGGACTCGTTGCGGACCTGGCCGACCAGCTGGACGTCCTCGGGGGCGCAGGCGGCGGAGTCGCCACCCCCGCTGCCGTTGTCGTCGCCGCCGGCGGCCTCCTCGCTGCAGCCCGCGAGCGCGATCGCAGCCAGGGACAGGCTGAGAAGGGCAACAGCGGGTCGTGACTTCAACTTCATCGTCGATCCTCGTTCTCTTGGGTGCCAGATGGTCCGGCGGTGGTGGTCCGAGATGGGGCGGGTCGTGCGGTGGTGCCGGGGGTTCGTGGGGTGGAGCGGGCGGTCCGCTAGCGGGCCATCCAACCGCCGTCGACGACGAGGACGTGACCGTTCACGTAGTCGGCGGCGGAGGAGCTGAGGAACACGGCGGCACCGGCGATGTCGGCGGGGGTCCCCCACCGCCCGGCCGGGATGCGGTCGAGGATCGCCTTGGCGCGGTTCTCGTCCGCGCGCAGCGCCGTGGTGTTGTCGGTGGCCATGTAGCCGGGGGCGATCGCGTTGACCTGCACGCCGTGCTCGCCCCACTCGTTGGCCAGGGCCTTGGTGATGCCGGCGACGCCGTGCTTGCTGGCAGCGTAGGAGATCACGCGGATGCCGCCCTGGAAGGCGAGCAGGCTGGCGATGCTGACGATCTTGCCGTGCCCGCGCTCGACCATCGGCCGGCCGATCGCCTGGCTGAGGAAGAACAGACCGGACAGATTGATGTCCACGACCCGGCTCCACGACTCGGGGGTCAGGTCGACGGTGTCCTCGCGCTCGATGATCCCGGCGTTGTTGACCAGGATGTCGACCTGCCGGCTCGAGGCCAGCTCGGCGCCGACGCGCTGGACGGCGTCGTGGTCGCTCATGTCGAGGTCGACGATCTCGACCCCGCGGCCGAGGTCGGCGATCATCTTCGCCGACTCGTCCTGGCTGCCGGCCAGGCCGACCAGGACCAGGTCGGCCCCGGCCTCGGCCAGGCCGAGCGCGACGCCCTGGCCCAGCCCGCGGCCGGCACCGGTGACGACGGCCGTCCTGCCGGTCAGGTCGAAGGGGGTGCTCACAGGTCCTCCAGGGCGACCGGGCTGAGGTCGGTGTAGGCGTTGTTCTCGCCGGTCATCGCCCAGATGAAGGCGTAGGAGCCGGTGCCGGAGCCGCTGTGGATCGACCAGGGCGGGGAGATGACGGCCTGCTTGTCGGCGACGACGAGGTGGCGGGTGGCGCCGGGCTGGCCCATGAAGTGGAAGACCCGGTCGGTCTCGGCGAGGTCGACGTAGAGGTAGACCTCGGTGCGGCGGTCGTGCAGGTGCGGCGGGAAGGTGTTCCACACCGAGCCGCCGGCGATGACCGTCATGCCGAACTGGAGGGCGGCGGACTGGACGTCCTGGCCCCACACGTAGCGGTAGAGGCTGCGCTCGTTGGCGCCCTCCGGCGAGCCGAGCTCGACCGGCTCGACCTTGCTGCGCTCGAGCACCGTGGTGGTGTAGGTCGCGTGGGCCGGGGCGGAGACGAAGTAGAACGCGGCCTCGGCACCGGCGAAGACGACCTCGCTGCCGCGGGCGACGTAGAGGCCGTCGAGGTGGCCGAGCTCGAACTTCTCGCCGTCGACCAGGACGTGCCCGGCCTCGGCGACGTTGATGATGCCCAGCTCGCGGCGCTCGAGGTGCGACTCGACGCCGAGGACCTCGGTCCACGCCGGCAGCTCCAGCTCGGCGTCGCCGGGGACGGCGCCGCCCACGACCAGTCGGTCGTCGTGCGTGTAGACGCCGTGCACCTCGCCCTTGCTGAACAGGTCCTCGATGAGGAAGTTGTCCTTCAGGTCCGCGGTGCGTGCTGTCTCCACGCTCGACGGCGATGTGGAATATCGCACCTCGATCAACGGAAAACTCCCTCGCTCTTATGAACTACGTTCGGCTATGTGAATCCGAACGCTACATGTGACGGCGGCCACTGGTCAAGAGTTCGAAACTAGTCCACGTATGCGAACTGGGGTAGACTCCGGTCACATGTCAGGATTGGTCCCGACAGATCACGACCCAGGAGGCGTCTCGGATGCAGCTGCACGACACGATCAACGGCACGTCGACCGCGGTCGCGGCGTCCGTCGCGGGACCCGTCAAGTCCGCGGCCCGCGCCCTCGACCTGCTCGACGAGATCGCCGCCCACGGGCCCGGCACCCAGCTGCAGCTGTCGACCCGGCTCAACATCCCCAAGAGCAGCCTGCACGCGCTGCTGCGCACGATGACCGACCGCGGCTGGCTCGACACCGACCCGACCGGCAGCGTCTACCAGCTCGGGATCCACTCCCTGGTCGTCAGCTCGGCCTACCTCGACGGTGACCCGGTCCTGGCCCGCGCGGCCTCGGTGCTCGACGAGGTCGCCACCGCGACCGGGGAGACGGTCCACCTCGGCCGCCTCGACGGCGACCACGTCATCTACACCGCCAAGCGCGAGTCGGTCCACCCGCTGCGGATGCACTCCGCGGTCGGCCGCCGGCTCCCCGCGTACTCGACCTCCCTGGGCCGTGCGGTGCTCGCGCTGCTCCCCGTCGAGGAGCGGGCGGCGATGATCCCCGACCAGATCAGCGCCATCACCGTCAACACCACCACCGACAAGGACGCCGTCCTCGCGATCATCGCCGAGGCCGAGGTGCAGGGCTATGCCCGGGAGAGCGAGGAGTCCTGCCTGGGCGTGCGCTGCTTCGGCGTGGCGCTGCCCTTCTCCCGCAACGCCGTCGACGCCCTCAGCGTCGCGGTCCCGATCAGCCGGCTCGACAACGGTCGCGAGGACTTCATCATCGAGACGCTCCTCAGCATCAAGGCGCGCCTCGCCTCGGTCCACGACAACAGCCTCGTCCGCTAGCCCCCCTCGCCGGCGGGGCCCGGACGTCGTCCGCGGACGACGTCAGATCCGGGGCAGGTGCGCGAGGTGCGCGGCGACGCCGTGCGGCGCGGGGGTCGTGGCGGCGTCGAAGCGCGCGAGCTCGGTGCGCGCGACGCCACGGCGGTGCACCTCGTCGGGGCCGTCGGCCATCCGGACGATGCGGGTCTCGGCGTAGATCCGCGCGAGCGGGTAGTCCTGGCTGAGGCCGCCGCCGCCGAAGGTCTGGATCGCGCGGTCCACGACGCGGGAGGCCATGTTGGGGACGGCCACCTTGATGCCGGAGATCTCGCTCGCGGCCGCCCGGTTGCCGACGGTGTCCATCAGGTGCGCGGTGTAGAGGGTGTAGAGGCGCGCCTGGTCGATCTCGATGCGGGAGTCGGCGATCCACTCCCGCACGACGCCCTGGTCGACCAGCGTGGTGCCGAAGGTCGTGCGCGAGCGCGCGCGGGCGATCATCAGCTCGACGGCCCGCTCGGCGGCACCGATCATCCGCATGCAGTGGTGGATGCGCCCGGGGCCGAGCCGGGCCTGCGACATCGCGAAGCCGCGGCCGGGGTCGCCGAGGATGTTGGCGGCGGGGACGCGGACGTCGTCGAAGGTCATCTCGACGTGGCTCTCGAACGGGTTGTAGCCCAGCACCTGGAGGTCGCGCTCGACCGTCACGCCCGGGGTGTCGCGCGGGATCAGGACCATGCTGTGCCGCCCGTGCCGGGGCGCGTCGCCGTCGGGGTCGGTGACGCCCATCAGGATGAGCAGCTCGCAGTTGGCCCGGTTGACCCCGGAGATCCACCACTTGCGGCCGTTGACCACCCACTCGTCGCCGTCGCGCTCGACGGTGGTCTCGATGTTGCTGGCGTCGCTGGAGGCGACGAGCGGCTCGGTCATCACGTAGGCGGAGCGGATGACGCCGTCGAGCAGCGGCCGGAGCCAGCGCTGCTTCTGCTCGGGCGTGCCGAACATCGAGAGCAGCTCCATGTTGCCGGTGTCGGGCGCCGAGCAGTTCATCGCCTCGGGGGCCAGGTGCAGGCTGCGCCCGCTGAGCTCGGCGATCCGCGCGTAGTCGAGGTTGCTCAACGGCTCGTGGCCGGGCTCGGGGTGCGGGAGGAAGAGGTTCCACAGCCCGAGGTCGCGCGCGGTCTTCTTCAGCTCCTCCATCACCGCCGGCTGCGGACGGCGGTGCTGCTCGCCGGGCGTCTCCCCCGCCGCGGCCTGCTGCTCCTCGTGGAGCGACTCGGCCGGGTACACGTGGTCGGCGAGGAACCCGGTCATCGTCCCGACCAGGTCGGCGGCACGGGGGGTGAGGTCGAACATGGGGCCCTCCTCGGGCGGTGGGGGTGGGCGGACGGCGCGGGTCAGGAGACGCCGAGGTAGGCGCGGCGCACCTCGTCGGAGGAGCGCAGCTTCGCGGCGTCGCCCTCCATGACGATCCGGCCGTGCTCGAGCACGTAGGCACGGTCGGCGGCGGCCAGGGCCTGGTCGGCCATCTGCTCGACGAGCAGGATGCCGGCGCCGGTGCGCTCGCGGATCAGCTCGATGAGGCGGAACACGTCGAGGGTCTTGAGCGGGCTGAGCCCGAGCGAGGGCTCGTCGAGGAGCAGGTAGCGCGGCCGGGCGGCGACCGCCCGGGTCAGCGCCACCATCTGCTGCTCGCCGCCGGAGAGCAGGTTGGCCTGCTGGCCCCAGCGCTCGCGGACGATGGGGAAGGCGTCGAGGAGCGCGTCGACGGGGTCCTCGCCGCCGGCGCGCCGGCCGGCGGCGCGCCGGCCGAGGGCGATGTTCTCGCCGACGGTGAGCCGCGGGAAGAGCTTGCGCCCCTCGGGCACCATCACGACGCCGCGCTTGGCCCGCCGGTGCGGCGACAGCCGGGCGAACGAGCCGTCGTCGTCGGCCAGGTCGCCGGCGCGGAGCGCGAGCTGGCCGACGACCGTCCTGACGAGGGTGGTCTTGCCGGCACCGTTGGAGCCGACCACGGCCACCAGCTCGCCCGGCTCGACCCGCAGGCTGACGCCGGACAGGATCGGGGCCCGGTCGTAGCCGGACTCCGCGTTCTCGACGACGAGGCTCATGACGGGTCTCCTCCGGTGCTGCCGGGCGTGGTCGTGCTGTCGGGGGTCTGGATCGCGTGGCCGTGCTCGTCGAGCGGCTTGCCGAGGTAGGCGGCGATGACCCGCTCGTCGGAGAGGACCTCCTGCGGCGTGCCGCGGGCCAGGAGCCGGCCCTGGTCCATGCACGTCACCTGGTCGGCGATCCGGGACACCAGGTCCATGTGGTGCTCGACGACGACCAGCGCGTAGCCCTGGTCGCGCAGCGACATCAGCAGGTCGCCGAGGCCGCTGGTCTCGGTGGCGAGCAGGCCCGCGGCCGGCTCGTCGAGCACGATGAGCTCGGGACCACCGGCGAGGGCCCGGGCGATCTCCAGGGCCCGCTGCTTGCCGTAGGGCAGCTCGCTGGCCCGGACGTCGGGCACGTCCTCGAGGCCCACGAGGGCGAGCAGCCGGTCGCTCTCGACGCGCATCTCGGCGTCGCGCCGGTAGCGCGAGGGCGGCTTGAGCGCCGCCGCCCACAACGGCGTCCGGCCGGTGTCGGCGAAGCCGGCGAGCACGTTGTCGCGCACGGTGGCGTCGTGGAAGAGCTGCGGGGTCTGGAAGGTCCGGGCGATCCCGGCCCGCGACACGCTGTGCGGCGCCTGGCCGGTGAGGTCGTTGCCGGCGAAGGTCACCTGGCCCGACGACGGCTTGTACACGCCGGTGACCAGGTTGGCCAGGGTCGACTTGCCGGCGCCGTTCGGGCCGATGATGGCGTGGATCTGGCCGCGGTCGACGGAGAGGTCGAGCTCGGCGACCGCCTGCAGCCCGCCGAAGCGCTTGCCCATGTCGGTGAGGGTGAGCAGCGAGCCCGGCGCCGGCCGCTCGTGGACGACGGGGCTCAGGTCCTCGGCGGGCTCGTCACCGGCCTCGTCGAGACCACCGGCGCCGTCGGCCTCGGCGGCGTCGCGGCGGTGCAGGCGGGCGGCGACCACGGCGCCGGCGGTCCCGACGATCCCGCGCGGCATGAGGAAGAGGGTGAGCAGGAAGAGCACGCCGACCAGGCCCGAGGTCGAGAGGAACCAGGAGTCGGAGATGGTGTCCTGCTGCCACTGGCTGGCCTCGACGAGGATGTCGGACTGCTCGAGCCACACGATCGCGACCGCACCGACGACCGGGCCGAGCACGGTGCCGCTGCCACCGAACACGACGGCGAGCACGATGGTGATGGTCAGGAAGATGTCGAAGGTCTCCGGCTGCAGGTGCGAGAAGGCCTGGGTGGCCATCACGCCGCCGAGCCCGCCGAGCACCGAGGCCAGCACGAACACCGCGACCTTGCGGCGGAAGACGTGGACGCCGAGGTGGGAGGCGAGCATCTCGCTCTCGCCGATCGCGCTCAGCGAGGCGCCCCACGGCGACCGGGCGATGTTGCGGGACAGGATGACGACGAGCGCGGTGACCACGACGATCGGCACCATGACCGTGGCGACCTCGCCGGCGATCATCGGCGGGGTGAAGGTGATCCCGAGGAACGTGATCGGCTCGGTCACCGTCGTCCCGTGCTGGGCGAAGTTGGGGTAGCCGGCGAGCCGGCCGAAGGCGTTGCCCTCGTTGAGGATGCGCTCGACCAGGACCGCCATCACCAGCGTGATGACCGAGAACTGCGGGCCGCGCAGCCGCATCGAGGCCATCGCGGTGACCGCGCCGACGAGGCCGCAGAGCGCGAGCGCACCGAGGATCGCCAGCACGGGGTGCCAGCCCTTGTCGAGTGCGAGGTAGGCGCTGCCGTAGGCGCCGATGGCGTAGAAGCCGCCCTGGCCCAGCGAGACGAGCTTGGTGTAGCCGACGAGCAGGTTGAGGCCCACGGCGGCGACGGTCATCGCGGCCATGCTGGCGACGAGCTGCATCGTCGAGATGGAGGTGCCCTCGCCGTTGCGGCCGGGCAGGATCACGATGATCGCGATGGCGAGGGCGGCCACGGCGAAGAGGACGTCGCGGCGCAGCGCCGAGCGGACGTGGGTGCCGCGGTCGGCGACGCCGGGACCGGCCTTGCGGCGTCCGCCGGTGCGGGGCGGGTCCTTCTCGACGGTGCTCACAGCTTGACCTCCATGCGACGGCCGAGGAGCCCCTCGGGCTTGGCAACCAGGACGACGATGACGAGCAGCAGCCCGGCGGTCTCGCCCCAGATGGCGCCCCACTGGTAGCTGGCGACCTGGCTGAGCACGCCGTACAGCGCGCCGCCGAGCAGCGGACCCCACAGCGAGCCCAGGCCGCCGACGATGGCGACCGCGATCGAGGCCACGAGCAGCGTCTCCCCCATCACGGGCGAGGCGCCGACGGTGGCGGCGTAGAGGACACCGGCCAGGCCGGCCAGGCCCATCGCGACGAAGTACGACGCCGCACCGACCGCGCGGGGCGAGACGCCCATCAGCGAGGCGGTGTCGGGGTCCTGCGAGACCGCCCGCATCATCAGCCCGACGCTGGTGCGCTGGGTGACGACGATGAGCAGCAGCGAGACGACGACCGCCAGGCCGGCCAGCAGCAGCTGCTGCTTGCCGACCCCGGCGCCGAGGATGTCGACGGTGCCGCCGATCCGCGCGGTGTCGGAGCGCTGCGGGGAGGGTCCCTCGACGTTGGTGATCAGGTTGAGCATCACGAACGACACCGCCACCGTCGACAGCAGCCAGCGGACGTCGTGCTCGCCCTGCGTGGTGAACGGCAGGACGAGGAAGCGGTAGACGAGCGCACCCACGACGCCGGCGGCCAGGAAGCCGACGGCGACCTTGCCCGGGGTGGGCAGCCACGACCACGACGACACCGCGATGGCGGCGAAGGCGCCGAGGGCGACGAACTCCCCGACCGCGAAGTTGAGGGTGCGGGTCGTGATGAACGTCAGGACGAAGGACTGCGCCAGCAGGGCGTAGAGCCCTCCGAGCACGAGTCCGATGACCACGGCTTCCATGGCGGTCCTCCCAGGTGGGGACGGGTCGGGCGGGCGGGTGGTGCGGTCCGCCGGCCGGACGGCCCGAGGGCGTCGTCCGGCCGGCGGAGCAGCGGGGTCAGCAGCCGGACTCGAGGCACTCGGCGGCGGTGCCGAGGTTGACGAGGTTGAAGTCCTCGTCGAAGCCGTAGGTGAACCAGGTGGCCGGGTCGTCGGTGTAGAGCTTGTGGTCGTCGGCGGAGAACGGCGCGTCGATGGTCAGGTCGGGGCCGATGTGGACGGTCTGGATGTCCTCCATGGCCTGGCGCACCGCTTCCTTGTCGCTGGCGTCGCCGACCTCCTTGACCGCCTGGGCGTAGATGTCGAGCATCGCGTAGGTGCTGATGTTGTTGGTCGGGATCGCCGGTGCGTCACCGGTGGCCTCCTGCACCTGGTCGAGGACCCACTTGTCGCCGCCGTCGAGGAAGTTGCGCGGGTCGACGATCTGGATGTTCTCCCACTGCGACGGCTCGGCGACGTCCTTGTAGTTGGTGAGGATCGTGCCGGTGGTCATCACCGTCGCCGGCGCGTAGCCGGCCTGCTCCATCGAGCGGGTCACGGTCGCGGTGTCGGCGCCCTGGGTGATCCCCATGAACACCGACTCGACGCCGGCGTCCTCGAGGCGCTTGACGATGGCGTTCGCGTCGGCCGCGCCGGGCTGGATGGTCTCCTCGACGGCGAGCTCGTGGCCGTTGGCCTCGGCCCACAGCTTGAGCTGGTCGAGGTTGGACTGGCCGAAGCCGTCGCCGGAGAACACGATGCCGACCTTGGCGTCCTCGGCCCAGAGCCGCTCGCCCAGGATCGACATGATCTGCTGGTTGGTGAAGTTGGTCTGGAAGGCCCAGTTGGGCTGGGTCTCGTAGTTGATGATCTCGTCGGCGTTCGGGCCGGCGAGCAGCCACGGGACACCGCTGCGCTGCACGGTGTCGGCGACCTGGAGGGCGTTGCCGGAGAGCGGCGGGCCGAGGATCGCGTGCACGCCCTCCTCGTTGATCAGCTTGCTGACCGCCCGGGCGGTCTCCTCCGGGGAGGCCTGGTCGTCCTCGGAGACGACGTCGAACCGGACGCCGTACTCCTCCTCGAAGTCGTCCGCGAACGCCTCGAAGTCCTGCGCCATGTACTCGTAGTAGAGCGAGGCGGGGCCGGTCTTGGGGCCGACCACGCCGAGCTTGACGGTGATGATCCCGTCGGCGTCGGCCTTGCCGCTCGCCTCGTCGTCGCTCCCGCCGCCGCAGGCGGCGAGGACGAGGCTGGCGGTGGTGGCCAGGGCCGCGAGCTTGAGCGCGGACCGGGACGGGGATGACCAGATCTTCATGAGGGTCTCTTCTCTCTGGGAGGACTCGCGGTTCGCTGTGACGCAGGTCGCACCGAGTGACGTCGAAGGTGACCCTAGCCACATTGAGTCACTTGCCACAAGAGGTGAATCAAGTAGTCCAAATCTTTGCTCGCATGTCTTCGCAATTGATGCCTAGACTGCCGCCATGCCCCGCACCGTCGCGCCTGTTGCCGCCGTCGACCCCGCCCCGGCCCCCCGCAGCCGGGCCGCGGACCGGCGTGAGGGCTCGGGGGCGCCGTCCGAGCTGATCGCCGCCGCCGAGCGCCTCTTCTCGGCCCGCGGCATCGACGGCGTCTCGCTGCGGGAGATCACGCGCGAGGCCAACCAGCGCAACACCACGGCGCTGCAATACCACTTCGGCGGGCGCGACGGGCTGCTCCGCGCGCTGGTCGAGAAGCACATGGACACCGTCGCCGTGCGCCGCGCCGCGCTCCTCGACCACGTCGAGGGCCGCACCGACCTGACCGCCCGCGACGGCGCCTCGATGCTCGTGCAGCCCCTCATCGCCAAGCTCACCAGCGACGACGGCGGACCGGCGTTCCTGCAGGTCGCCGCCGAGATGCTCAACCGCACGCACCGGCTGATCGACCCCGACGAGCCGGTCGGCCCGGTCATCTACGACGCCCTCGGCTCACTCGACCGGTGGTCGGCGACGTTCGAGAGCGTGATGCCCGCCGGCTCCACCGGCGCCCCGCTCCACCGCCGCTTCGCGGTGATCCGCTTCGCGCACATCGAGATCGGCCGGCGCGCCCGCGTCGGCCCGCCGATCAACGTGCCCCTGTTCACCAGCCAGCTCATCGACATGGTCGCCGGCCTGCTCACCGCCGAGCTCTCCGAGGAGACCCAGCGCCTGCTCGCCGAGCGCGAGAGCAGCGACACCACCGGCTCCTAGCTCCCAGCCCACCCCAGCGACCCGACGCGGGGTCAGGTGGGGGTGGGGGCGGCCCAACCGGTGAGGACGTCGTCGAGGGTGCTGGCGCGGCCGGGGGACGCCGGCACGGGGTCGCCGGCCGAGAGCCGCGGGGCCGCGCCGCCGACGACGTGCCCGTCGGCGGTGGCGACGAGCGAGGAGCGGGCGGCCACGTGCGGGTGCGAGGGCGCCTCGGCGAAGGTCAGCACCGGGGTGACGCAGGCGTCGGTGCCGCCGAAGACCTGCTCCCAGTGCGCGCGCGGCCGGGTCGCGAAGACCTCGGCGAACCGCTCCCGCAGGCTCGCCCACGTGGCGCGGTCGTCGCGGTCGGGCAGGTCGGCGGCGTCGAGGCCCAGGCCCTCTAGGAGCAGGGCGTAGAACTGCGGCTCGATCGCCCCGACGGCCATGGAGCCGCCGTCGGCGCAGCGGTAAGTGCCGTAGAACGGCGCGGCGCCGTCGAGGAGGTTGTCGAAGCGCTCGTCGCGCCAGTCCCCGGTCGTCCGCAGCTCGAGGATGCCGGCGAGCAGCAACCCCGCGCCGTCGACCATGGCGGCGTCGACGACCTGCCCCTCCCCCGTCGTCGCGCGCTGCACCAGCGCCGCGAGGACGCCGTTGACGAGCAGCATCGAGCCGCCGCCGTAGTCGCCGACCAGGTTGAGCGGGGGCAGCGGCTGGTCGGCGGTGCCGATCGCGTGCAGGGCGCCGGTGAGGGAGATGTAGTTGATGTCGTGCCCGGCGGTGGTCGCGAACGGGCCGGTCTGGCCCCAGCCGGTCATCCGGGCGTAGACCGCGCGCGGGTTGCGGGCGTGCACCTGCGCCGGGCCGAGGCCGAGCCGCTCCATCACGCCGGGCCGGAAGCCCTCCACCACCACGTCGGTGGTGGCCAGGAGGTCGAGCACCCGGTCGCGCTCCTGCGGGTCCTTGAGGTCGGCGGCGACGGTCGTGCGGCCGCGGAGGGTGTGCTCGCTCGGCGGCTCCACGACGCCGGGCCGGACGACGCGCACGACGTCCGCGCCGAGGTCGGCCAGCATCATGCAGGCGTGCGGGCCGGGCCCGATGCCGGCCATCTCGACGACGCGGACTCCGGTGAGGGGCTGGGTCATGCGGGAACTCGCTTCCATCGGGGGACGGGGTGGTTCAGACGCCGGCGACCTCGCGGGCGCGGTGCAGCAGGACCAGGGTGGCGGCGTGCAGGCGGTCGCCGACGTCGCGCGGCGCCAGGCCGGCGCGCGAGCGGGCGTAGGTGCCCTCGAGCACGATGCCGAGCTTGAAGCAGGCCATCGCCACGTACCAGTCGAGGGCACCCAGGTCGCGGGTCGAGTGCTCGCCGTAGTGGCGCACGAGCTCCGCGCGGGTCGGGAGCCCGCCGGCGCGGCCGATGGCGGCGTCGACCACCTCGACGTCGTCGCCGCGCGGCCAGGTGGCCAGCAGGGCGCCGAGGTCGAGCAGGGGGTCGCCGACGGTGGCCATCTCGAGGTCGACGATCGCCGCGACGTCGCCCGAGGTGGGCGTGAGCATGACGTTGGCGAGGTGGTAGTCGCCGTGGATCAGTCCGGGGGTCCAGTCGCGCGGACGGTGGGCGTCGAGCCAGTCGCCGAGGGCCTCGACGCCGGGGAGGTCCGGGCCGTCGTAACCCTCGAGCGAGGAGTACGAGGCGAGCTCGCCGCGCCAGCGCTCGACCTGCCGCTCGAGGAACCCGACCGGCCGGCCGAGGTCGCCGAGCCCCACGGCCTCGTGGTCGACGGCGCCGTAGGCCGCCAGCGCGCGGGCGACCGCGAGACCGGAGCGGTGGCGCAGGGCCGGGTCGCCGGCGTAGGGCCCGGGGAGCTCGAGCGCGGGGTTGAAGCCGTCGACGGGCTCCATCACGTAGAAGACCGCGCCGTCGAGGACGTCGGTGTCGAGGCAGGCCGCGACCAGCCGCGGGTGCGGGACTCCGGTGCCGGCGAGCGCGGCGAGGACCCGGATCTCGCGGCGCAGCGCGTCGTTCGAGCGCGGCCGGAGGTGGCGCGGCCCGCGCCGCAGCACCAGGTCGGCGTCGCCCCGGCGCAGCCGCAGCATGATGTTCTGCGTGCCGCCGCCGAGCGGGCGGACGTCGGTGACCGGTCCGGCGCCGAGCCCCTCGGCGTCCAGCCAGCCGGCGAGCACGTCGAGGTCGACCCCGTGGTCGGCCCTGCGGTCGGTGCTGTGGTCGGTGCTGCGGTCGGTGCTGCGGTCGGTGCTGCGGTCGGTGCCGGGCCCACTCACCCGGTCAGGCCTCGACGCCGTACAGCGCGCGGGCGTGCCGCTCCTGCTCGAAGCGGATGTAGGAGGGGAACTGGGCGTCGTCGGCCTTGTAGTCCTTGAGCACCTCGCGGGCCACGACCATCTTGTGCACCTCGGTCGGGCCGTCGGCGAGGCCGACGTGGAAGGAGTTGATGACCCACTCCGCGAACGGCATCTCGTGGCTCAGGCCGAGCGAGCCGTGCAGGTGCAGGGCGCGCGAGGAGATGTCGTGGAGGACCTGCGGCATGATCGCCTTGACCGCGGAGACGTTCTTGCGGATCGCCTTCCAGTCCTGTCCCTGGTCGGCCATCCAGGCGGTCTCGAGCACGAGCAGCCGGAACTGGCGCAGCTGCACCCACGAGTCGGCGATCTTCTCCTGCACCATCTGCTTGCGGGCGAGCACCTCGCCCTTGGTGCTGCGCGACAGCACCCGCTCGCAGGTCATGTCGAAGGCGCGGGTGGCCTGCGCGAGGGTGCGCATGGCGTGGTGCATCCGGCCGCCGCCGAGGCGGGTCTGGGCGATCGCGAAGGCCTGGCCGGGCTCGCCGAGCATGGCCGAGTGCGGCACCCGGACGTCGGTGAGGCGCAGGTGGGCGTGGGTGTCCTCGCGCTCGCCGTAGAAGCCGTAGTTGCGCACGATCTCGATGCCGGGGGTGTCGGTGTCGATGATGAACATCGACGCCCGCGCGTACGGGCTCGCGGCCTCGGGGTCGGTGACGACCATCATGATGTAGAACGCCGCGGTCTCGGCCTCGGAGGCGAACCACTTCTCGCCGTTGACGACCCACTCGTCGCCGTCGCGGACGGCGGCGGTCTGGAACAGCAGCGGGTCGGCGCCGCCCTGGGGCTCGGTCATCGAGAAGCAGGAGACGACCTCGTTGGCCAGCAGCGGCTCGAGGTACCTCTTCTTCTGCTCCGGCGTGCCGAAGTGGGCGAGGATCTCGGAGTTGCCGGTGTCGGGCGCCTGGGCGCCGAAGACGATCGGGCCGAAGCGCGACATCCCGAACTTCTCGTTCATCAGCGCGAGCTTGAGCTGGCCGTAGCCGGGGCCGCCGAGCTCGGGGCCGAGGTGGCAGGCCCACAGGCCGCGCTCCTTGACCTCGGCCTGGAGCGGCCGCACGAGCCGGACGAACTCGGGGTCGTGGATGTTCCACTGGCTGCCGAGGAGGTAGTCGAGGGGCTGCACCTTCTCGCGGACGAAGGTGTCGATCCAGTCCAGCTCGGGCTGGAACTCGGGGTCGTTCTCGAAGCTCCACATGGCGGTCCGACCGTCCTCTCGCGCCCGCCGGGTCGTTCCCGCGGCGTTGTCACCCTGCAACACGGACATAGCCGAAGTCAATGCGTCCTACTCATTAAGTCATGCACTTGCATTATCGAGGAGGGCGCGGCCCCGCTCGAACAGCACCGGCACCCCACCGCCCATCAGGGCGCTGACCTCGTCGACGCGCCGGCCGGTGCGGTGCAGGTGCAGGTTGAACGCCGCGATCGCGCCGTAGCGGAAGCAGGCCAGGGCCCGGTACCAGTCGTGGTCGGGCAGCGGCGCGCCGCCGGCGTCCTCGTACCAGCGGAGCAGGTCGGCGGGGTCGGCCTCGGTCGCCAGGACGGCGCGGCGCTCGGCGTGCCAGCAGGCGGGGTCGGTCATCATCGACAGCCAGCCGAGGTCCAGCCCGACCGGGCCGACGCCGGCGATCTCCCAGTCGATGACGGCCGCGAGGGCGCCACTGGCGTCGTAGAGCACGTTGTGGGTCTGGAAGTCGCCGTGGAACACCCCGACGCGGTGCCGCCCGGGGTCGTGGGCGACGAGGGCCGCCCCGAGCCGGCGTCCGGCCCCGACCCAGTCCGGCTCGGGCGAGCGCTCGAGCAGCCGGCCCCAGAAGGCCACCTCGGACGCCGCCGTCCGCGGCTCGTCCCAGCCGGGCAGGGCGGCCGCGGCGTCGACGGCGTGCAGCGGCACCAGCGCCGCCACCGCCTGCCGCAGGTGGTGCGCGACGACGTCCGGGTCGAGCGGCGCGGCGCCGGCCGGCCCGTGCATGGGCAGCGGCCGGGCCTCGAGGTAGGGCTGGACGACGGCGTCGGTGCCGAACCAGGCGGGGTCGTCGGTCGACCAGAGCACCGGGGCGACCGCGACCCCGTGCCGCTCGAGCGCCCCGATCAGCGGCACCTGGCGCAGCACGTCGGTGTTGCCACTGCGTCGCACGCCCGGCGGTGCGAGCCGGACGACGAGACGCTCGGCGCCGCCGTCGTGGCCCACCGTGAAGCCGAAGCTCAGCCCCGCGTTGCCGGGCATCGGCGCGACGTCGCGCACCACCGCCGTCGCGCCGTGGCGCTCGCGGGCCCAGGGGGCGAGCAGCCCGGCCATCCGGGGTGCGTCGAGGGCAGCGGCGGGCGGCGACATGGCGGCCACGCTACCGTGGAATCCGAACGAGCGTTCGGGTATGAATGGCCCATGCCGCAGCCGACCTACGCCGACCTCACCGCCCGGACCGACCTCCTGCCGGCCCACCAGCGGCTCGTGGTGCCGCCCGAGTTCGAGGACCACAACGGCCACATGAACATCGCGCACTACCTGACCACGACGTCGTGGGGCGTCCAGCACGCCTTCCACTCCTGGGGCGTCCCGGAGAGCTGGATGGGCGAGGCGCGGGTCGGCACGTTCAGCGTCGAGCACCACCTCACCTACCTCGGCGAGGTGCACGTGGGCGCCGAGGTGTCGGTGCGCGTGCGCTGCGTGGCCCGGTCCGCACGGGGGCTGCACGTCGTCGGGTACCTGCTCGACGACACCCACCGCACGCTCGCCTACGTGATGGAGCTGCTGACCCTCCACGTCGACCTGACCACCCGGCGCACCCGCCCCTGGCCCGGCGACGTCGCCGCCGGGCTCGACCGCGCGGTCGCCGCGCACGCCGTCCTCGACTGGCCGGTGACGGGCTGCCTGGCGGTCCGCTGAGGCCGCCCCGGCGTCGTTGGTGGTCGGCTCAGCGGGCGCCGCGGGCGGCGGTGGCCGGGCCGAGGTCGCCCGGGTCGAAGACGGGGGCGGGGAAGGCGGCCAGGACGTCGGGGACGTCGTCGGGCACGCGGTCGACGAAGACCGGGGCCCGCTTCTCCAGGAACGCCGCGATGCCGTCGTGCGCGTCGGCGCTCACGCCGCGCAGGTTGATGGCGGCGGTCTCCGCGGTGTGGGCGACCACCGGGTGCTCGGCGCCGAGCATCCGCCACATCATCCGCCGGGTGAGCGCGGTCGAGACGGCGGCGGTGCCCTCGGCGATCTCGCGGGCCAGCGCGTACGCCGCGGGCAGCAGGTCCTCCGGGGCGTGCAGGCTGCGCACCAGCCCGCGCTCGAGCGCCTCGGCGGCCCCGACGGCGCGGCCGGTGTAGACCCACTCGAGGGCGGTCTGCATCGGGACCACCCGCGGCAGGAACCAGGTCGAGCAGGACTCCGGCACGAACCCGCGCCGGTTGAAGACGAAGCCGAACCGGGCCGCCTCCGAGGCCATCCGGACGTCGCACGGCAGCGTGATCGTCGCGCCGACGCCGACCGCGGCACCGTTGACGGCGGCGATGATCGGCTTGTCGAGGTCGAACATCCGCAGCACCACGCGGCCGCCGCCGTCGCGGCGCACCGGCAGGTCCTGGCCCGCCACGTCGTGGGTGGTCCCGGGCGGCGCGGTGTCGGAGGTGCGCCAGCGCGCGAACGCCTCGGAGGACTCCGAGAGGTCCATGCCGGCACAGAAGGCCCGACCGGTTCCGGTGAGGACGACGACCCGGACGTCGGGGTCGGCGTCGACGGCGTCCCAGACCTCCATCAGCTCGGCCTCCATGACGTCGGTGAAGGCGTTGAGCCGGTCCGGGCGGTCGAACCGGACGGTGGCGATCCCGTCGGCCACCTCGAGGGCGATCTGCTGCACGGCGCTCCACGTCCTCTCCTGAACGTTCGTTCGGTTCGGGAACCGTAGCCGAGGTCACGCACCGACGCGACGGCCGCGGGAGGTGGTACTCACGCCCGGGTCCGTGGCACGGTGGAGATCGGCGTCGCGTGCGTACCGGCTCCCCCGGCCGGTCGACGTCCATCCCCCCAACCCGACACGCACCATTGGAGGCACCCCCATGCCTGTTCCCCAGAAGATCCACGCCCGACTCACCGGGCTCGCGGCCGCCGCGGCGGCGACGGCGCTCGTCGTCGCCGGACCGGTGCCCACCGGCACGGCGTCGGCACCCGCGGCCGGCGCGGACGGCCCCACCGCCCGGGCGACGTCCGGACCGCCGCCCGGCCACCCGATCACCGAGCTCGTCGGCCAGTTCCCGCTGCCCAAGCTGCAGGAGACCGAGGCCCACCTCAGCCTGTCGAAGTGGGGCTACCGGTTCCAGGCCGGCATGGCCGACAACCAGGTCACGATCACCGAGGTCGGCCGCCGGCTCCGCTTCGCCGACGCCGCCGCGCGCCGCTGGGCGCACCTGCCGAAGACCTGCCAGCGCCGCCCGGCCGCCGTCGGCATCGCCGCGTCGTGCCGGATCCCGAAGAACTTCAGCAACAGCCGGATGTTCCTCGAGGTGTGGCCGCGCCTGGGCGACGACACCGTCGACGGCTCGACCCTCTCGGCGAAGTACCGCATGTGGGTGCTGGTCGACGAGGGTGACGACACGATCCACCTCGGCGCCGGCGCCGACTTCGCCAACGGCGCGTTCGACGACGACACCGTCACCGGCGGTCGCGGCAACGACTGGATCCGGGTCGGGACCGGCTCGAACGTCGTCGACGGCGGTCCCGGCCGGGACCGCCTCATGGGCGGTGACGACCGGGACCTGATCCGCGGTGGCCCCGGCGTCGACCGGCTCGGCGGGCACGGCGGGTACGACGTCCTGTGGGGCGAGGGTGCCGACGACATCGTCGTCGGCGGCCCGGGCAACGACATCGGCTACCGCGAGGGGAACGACCGGTTCCGCGAGGTCGAGTCGGTGCGCTGAGCCGGCACCGCGACCGGCACTCCCCCGCACCCGGCCCGTCCCCCGGGACGAGTGACGCCCCCCGCACCGTGGTCGACGGTGCGGGGGGCGTGCCGGTGGAGCAGCGGCCCGGCTCAGGCCGGCTGCAGGGCGCCGAGGATCGCGCGGACCTCGGACTCGGTGCCGGCCGCCTCGAGGCGGGCGACCTGGTCGGGGTCGACGAAGATCTCGGCGATCTTCGCGAGCAGCTTGAGGTGCTCGTTGCCGGCGGAGGCGATGCCGATGACGAACGTGACCTCCTTGCCCTTCCAGTCGACGGGCTCGGCGTAGCGGACGAAGGTGATCGCGGTCCGGCTGACGCCGCTCTTGGCGTCGTTGGTGCCGTGCGGGATCGCCAGCAGGTTGCCCATGTAGGTCGACACCGAGGCCTCACGGGTGTGCATCGCGTCGGCGTAGGCCTGGTCGGCCGCCCCCGAGGCGACGAGCAGGGCACCGGCGCGGGTGATCGCCTCGTCGCGTGACTCCGAGGGCGCGTCCAGCACCAGCGAGCCCTCGGGGAGCAGGGAGTCGGCCGAGACCGGGGCGTCCGCCTCGGCCGGCGCGGCGGCGGCCGGGGTCGCGGCGTCGTTGCGCTGCTTGACCAGCTCGACGATCTCGTCGTAGCGCGGGCTGTTCATGAAGTTCTCCACCGACACGTGCTGGGCCGAGGGCGTGCGCTGCTCGGCGCGCGCCGTCAGGTCCTGGTGGGTCACGACGAGGTCGATGTCGTCGGTGAGGTTCGAGATCGCCTTGTTGACGACCGAGACGTCGGCGAAGCCCGCGGCACGGATCTTCTTGCGGAGCACCGAGGCGCCCATCGCCGAGGAGCCCATGCCCGCGTCGCAGGCGAAGACGATGCTGTTGATCGGGCCGGTGCCCGAGCCGGTCAGCATCGAGGCGACCGAGGACTTCCTGCCCTTGGTGGCCTCCATCCGGGCGGTGGCGGCGGCGAGGTCGCCGTCGTCCTCGGCGCGGTCGGTCTTGAGCAGCAGCGAGGCGATCGCGAAGGTCACCGCGGCCGAGGCGAGCACCGAGAGCGCGACACCGAAGTAGGAGCCCTTCGCGGTCTGCGCGAACACCGCGATGATCGAGCCCGGCGAGGCCGGGGCCCGCAGGCCGGTGTCGAAGGCGACGTTGACCGCGACGCCGGTGGCGCCGCCGGCGACGACGGCCAGGATCAGCTTGGGCTTCATCAGCACGTAGGGGAAGTAGATCTCGTGGATGCCGCCGAAGAAGTGGATCAGCGCCGCGCCGGGGGCCGAGGCCCGCGCGAGGCCCTTGCCGAAGAACGTGAACGCCAGCAGGATGCCGAGGCCCGGACCGGGGTTGGCCTCGAGGAGGAACAGCACCGACTTGCCGTTCTCGCTGACCTCCTGGATGCCGAGCGGGGTGAGCGCGCCGTGGTTGATCGCGTTGTTGAGGAAGAAGACCTTGGCCGGCTCGATGAACACCGAGGTGAGCGGCAGCAGGTTGTTGTTGACCAGCGTCTCGACGATGTTGCTGGCGACGTCGGTGATCGCGTTGACGACGCGGGCGACGGCGAAGAAGCCGACGATCGCCATGACGAACGCGGTGATGCCGGCCGAGAACTGGTTGACGAGCATCTCGAAGCCCGCCTTGACCTTGCCGTCCCACAGCGCGTCGAGCTGCTTCATGACCCAGGCCGACAGCGGGCCGAGGATCATCGCGCCGAGGAACATGTGGATCTGGCCGAGCGGGGAGAAGTCGGCCTCGGCCTTGCCGTCGGCGAGCCACGCGGCCAGGTCGTCGGCGTTGATCTCGGCGATCAGCAGGTCGGAGCCCGCGATCGCGCCCATCACGGCGAAGGCGCCGACGACGGCGCCCCGGTCGCCGTAGACCATCCGGCCGCCGGTGGCGGCGATGATGACCGGGAGCAGGTAGTGGATCGCCGGCCCGACGATGGTGGCCAGGTCGGCGTTCGGCAGCCAGCCGTCCGGGATGAAGAGTGCGGTGAGGAAACCCCAGGCGATGAGCGCCGGGATGTTGGGCATGATCATGTTCGACATCGCGGTGCCGAACTTCTGGACGCGGACGCGGAGCCCGGCTGAGCTCGCCGTGTGCGTGGTGCTGGTCGCCATGAGCGCCTTCTCCCTACGGGCCTCTCGGCCCCGGACCTGGGCACGGACCGCCGTCGCACCCGCCGGGGGCGGCTGTGACGGCAATCACGCGAATCTGTGAATGCCTTTATATCTTCGGCCCGAACCCGCGTCAAGCAAAACGAACCAACATGTTCGGGTCCAATCCCACATTTGTGCGTTAGGGTCCCAGACATCCCGGACCACGACGTGAGGAGAGACACCATGAAGGCCCTGAGGTTCTACGCCCCCGAGGACGTCCGCCTGGTCGACGTGCCCGAGCCGGAGTGCGGTCCGGACGAGGTGAAGATCAAGGTCAAGAACTGCTCGACCTGCGGCACCGACGTGAAGATCAAGAAGAACGGCCACGTCAACATCACCGGCGAGACCACGCTGGGCCACGAGGTCGCCGGCGAGGTCGTCGAGGTCGGCGCGGACGCGCTCGGCGGGTTCCAGGTCGGCGAGCGGGTGCAGTGCATCGCCGCGGTCCCCTGTGGTGAGTGCCACGAGTGCCGGAAGGGCTGGATGGAGGTCTGCCAGAACCAGACCTCGGTCGGCTACCAGTACGACGGCGGCTTCGCCGAGTACATGATCGTCCCGAAGCAGGTCCTCAAGGTCGACGGCCTCAACCGGATCCCCGACAACGTCGGCTACGACGAGGCCTCCGCCGCCGAGCCGTTCGCGTGCGCGATCAACGCCCAGGAGCAGCTCGGCATCGAGGAGGGCGACTTCGTCGTCGTCTTCGGCGCCGGCCCGATCGGCTGCATGCACATCCGCATCGCCCGCGGCGTCCACAAGGTCGGCACCGTCGTCCTGGTCGACATCAACGACGAGCGGCTGAAGATGTCGGCCGACGCCGTCCGGCCCGACCACGTCGTCAACGCCGCCGACGTCGACGTCGTCGCGAAGGTCATGGAGCTCACCGGCGGCCGCGGCGCGGACGTCGTGATCACCGCGACCCCGGCGAACGTGACCCAGGAGCAGGCCATCTCGATGGCCGCGCGCCAGGGCCGGATCTCCTTCTTCGGCGGCCTGCCCAAGAACGACCCGTTCATCAAGGCCGACTCGAACCTGATCCACTACCGCCAGCTGCACGTGCACGGCGCCAACGGCTCCTCGCCCGAGCACAACAAGCGGGCGCTCGAGTACATCTCGACCGGGCAGGTCCCGGTCAAGGACCTCATCACCCGCCACGTGCCGCTCGACGACGTCATGTCGGTCTTCGACATCGTCGCCAAGGGCGAGGCGATCAAGGTCACCGTCGAGCCGTAGGCACCACCCGCACCGCTGACCCGTCAGTGATCAGCGACGGGTCGGCGTGGGGCGAAGGGGGCGCCGGGGCCGAAGGCGCGCCCGGCGAACCGCTCCCCCACCAGCAGGTGGGTCGCGGCGTCGGGGTGCAGCCCGTCCGGGAGCGGGTGCTCGGCCTCGTCGGGCTCGCCGTACAGCTCGGGACCCTCGAGCAGGTGCAGGTGCGGGTCGGACGCCGTCCGCTCGGCGACGACCCGCGCGAGCTCCTCGCGGACCACCCGGAGCGTGAGCCGGCCGGCCGCCGCGTCGGCGGGGTCGCCGGTGGCGACGAAGCCCATCCGGCCCTCGGCCAGCGCCGCGAGGTCGGGGGCGAGCGGGCCGGGCGTGTCCTCGTGCAGGGGGCAGCGCAGCGGCGTGACGACGAGCAGGGGCACCTCGGGGTGTCCCTCGCGGATGGTGTCGAGGAACCCGTGCACCGCCGGGCCGAGCGCGCGGCGCCGCATCAGGTCGGTGTTGACGACGTTGATGCCGATCTTCACGCTGACCAGGTCGGCGGGGGTGTCGCGCAGGGCGCGGGCGGTGAACGGGTCGAGGAGCGCACCGCCGCCGAACCCGAGGTTGACCAGCTCCACGCCGCCGAGCCGGGCCGCGACCACCGGCCAGGTGCCGGTCGGGGTGGCGGCGTTCGAGCCGTGGCTGATCGAGCTGCCGTGGTGGAGCCAGGTACGTCGTCCGGTGTGGTCCGGCGGCGCGACCGGGGCGTCGGCGCGCAGGGCGACCAGCACGGTCGTCTCGTCGTGCGGGAGCCAGACCTCGACGTCCTTGGTGCCGGCGGCGAGGCCGTCGAAGCGCACCGTCGCCGGCGCGCCGGCCTCGTGCCCGAACGCGCCGGTGGTCATGTCGATGGTCAGGACGTCGCCGCCGGCCGCGCTCCCGCGGGCGACGGGCTCGCCGTCGACCACGAGGTCGTAGACGCCGTCGGGCCGGGGCGGGGCCCCGACGTAGACCCGCTTGGTCGGGATCGTGTCGAGCTCGAGCACCGTCGCGGCGGTGCGGAACGCCAGCCGGACGCCGGCGGGCTGCGACTCGGCCATCGCCAGCTGCGGGTCGGTGTTCTGTGCGCGGGCCCGCGCGGGGAGCCGGTGCGGCACGAGGCCGCGCTCGGTGCGCTCGAGCTCGACCGCCCCGCGCACCAGGTCCTCGAGGGGGGTCTCGGTCAGGGTGGGCACGTCAGCTCCTCGGCTCGTCGGTGGTGGGCCACGAGCGCAGCAGCGCGTCGAGGCTGTCGATCACGCGCACCCACGACTCGTCGGAGCCGGGGGCGCTGTGGCTGAAGGCGCCGCGGAGCTCGAGGCTCACGTAGCCGTGGAACACGCTGCCGAGCAGCCGGACGGCGTGGGTCCGGTCGGGCTCGGCGAGGTGGTAGTCGCGCAGCACCGCGCGGGTCATCGCCGCGTGCCGGGGTCCGGCGCTGGCCAGCGCGGTCTCGTGGTCGAGCGGGTGCTGCGCGGCGGCGTACCGCCCGGGGTGCTCACGGGCGTAGTCGCGGAACACCCCGCCCAGCGCGGCGAGCGCGTCGCGCCCGGCCCGGCCGGCGAGCTCCTCGGCGGCCCGGTCCGCGAGCTCGGCCAGCGCGAGGAGCGCGACCCGGGTCTGGAGGTCGCCCAGGCCTGCGACGTGGGAGTAGAGGCTGGCCACCCTCACGCCGAGGCGCTCGGCCAGGGCCGACAGCGACACCTCCGCGAAGCCCACCTCGTCGGCGAGGTCCGCCGCGGCGGTGGTGACCCGCTGCGCGTTCAGTCCGGCTCGTGCCATACCCCCATCGTAGATCACCTACAAGCATTAGGTAAATCCCGTGGCGGCGTCGTCGGGGAGGGTGGTGGTTGGCGGGGTCGACGACGTGGTGGGATGCACGCATGACGAGCACGAGCAGCAGCCACAGCCCCGTCGGCATCGACTTCGGCGGCTCCGGGATCAAGGGGGCCCTGGTCGACCTCGAGCGGGGCGACTTCGAGGGCGAGCGCACCCGGATCCCGACGCCGGACCCGTCGACGCCGGACGCGGTCGCCGCGGTGCTCGTCGAGGTGCTCGAGAAGCTCGGCGGCGACGGCCCCGTGGGGGTGACCGTGCCCGGGGTGGTGCGCGAGGGGGTCGTGCGCAGCGCCGCGAACATCGACGGGTCCTGGATCGGCACCGACGCCTCCGCCGTCTTCGGCACCGTCACCGGACGACGGGTGCTCGCGCTCAACGACGCCGACGCGGCCGGCCTGGCCGAGGCGACGTACGGCGCCGCGCGCGGCCAGCGCGGCCTGGTCATCGTCACCACCCTCGGCACCGGGATCGGCTCGGCCCTCCTGCAGGACGGCGTCCTGGTGCCGAACTCCGAGCTCGGGCACCTCGAGGTCGAGGGCCGCAACGCCGAGTCCCACGCCGCCAACAGCGCCCGCGAGAAGGAGGACCTCTCGTGGGAGGAGTGGTCCGAGCGGCTCACGACCTACTACCGGACGGTCGAGCGGCTGCTCTCGCCCGACCTGTTCGTCGTCGGCGGCGGGGTCAGCAAGCACGCCGACCAGTTCCTGCCGATGGTCCGCATCGAGACCCCGATCATCCCGGCGGTGCTGCGCAACAAGGCCGGGATCATCGGCGCCGCGCTGCACGCGAGCCGGGCCTGAGGCACCGGTGAGCGGCGACAACGAGGGCCAGCGCTCCGACTGGACCGACGTCGGGCGCGGCTGGGTCGCGCAGGAGGCCGTCTTCGACGCCGCCTTCGCGCCCGTGACCGAGGCCATCCTGACGGCCGCCGGCCTCACGGCGGGCAACCGCGTCCTGGACGTCGGCTGCGGCTCGGGCACGCTGCTCGCCGCCGCGACGGCGGCCGGTGCCGAGGCGGTCGGCGTCGACATCTCCCCGACCATGGTCGAGGCGGCCCGCCGCCGGGTGCCGGGGGCGACGGTCGTGCTCGCCGACGCCCAGGACAGCGACCTGCTGGAGGTCGCCCCGGGGCGGCCCTTCGACCGGGTCGTTTCCCGCTTCGGCGTGATGTTCTTCGCCGACCCGGTCGCCGCGTTCTCGCGGATCCGGGGCGCCGCCGCCGACGACGCCCGCCTGGTCCTCGTGTGCTGGCGCACCCGCGAGGAGAACCCGATCTTCACCCTCGGCACCGACGTCCTCACCCGGCGGTTGCCACCGGCCGGGCCCGAGCCGGTCGACGCCCCCGGCCCCACGACGTTCGCCGACCCGACGCGGCTGCGCACCGTGCTGTCCGCGGCCGGCTGGGCGCCCACGGTCGCGCCGCTCGACTTCGTGTGCGACTACGCCGGCGCCGACCCCACCGGGCACGGCGACGGCGTCGAGGAGCGCCTGGCCGTCGTGCTGGCGACCTCCACCGGCGCCCGGGCCCGCGCCGTCCTCGAGCCGGAGCTCGGACCCGACGGCTGGGCCGCCCTCGTCGAGGAGGTCCGTGCCGACCTGCTCTCGCACCTCGACGACCGCGGCGGGCTGCGGATCCCCGGCGCCGCCTGGCTCGTCACCGCGACCCCGGGCTGATCGGCCGGGCTGATCGGCCGGGCTGACCGGGCGGCGGATCGGTCGGCGGATCTGCCGGACTCGGCCACGACGACCCCACCGGCACCACTATCGTGGGGGCTCAAGGGTGAGAGTCGGGGTCCTCCACCGGTTGGCTGCACGGAAAGGGGCCGGACGTGCCGCAGGGCGACCTCAACCGCCAGATCGTCGAGTCCTTCACCGACGGCATCGTCGCCCTCGAGCTCGACGGCACGATCCGCTTCGCGAACCCGAGCGCCGAGTCGCTGCTCGGCGTGGCACCGCTCCAGGGCCTGCACATGGCGCAGTTCCTCGACGAGGCCGGCCAGCGGCACGGCGACGACTACCTGGGGCGCGCCGCCGCCGGGGAGATCGTGGGCGGCGAGCTCGACACGATGCTGGTGCGCCACGACGGCTCGCCGCTGTGGGTCAAGCTGCGCCAGACCGCCCTGGTGGACGGCGACCGGATCGCCGGCGTCATCCTGCGGCTGACCGACAACCACGAGACCAAGCAGCTCCTCGAGGCGGTCAACGCCAGCCGGGAGCGGCTCGTGCGCGCCGAGCGGATCGCGCGCAGCGGCAGCTGGACGTGGGACGTCACGGCCGCGCACGTGTCGTACTCCGACGGCCTGGTCGACCTCTACGGCGAGCACACCGAGGCCCTGATGGGACGCCGGCGCGAGGCCCTGCTGGCCATCACCCACCCCGAGGACCACCAGCGGATGGGCGCCGCGATCGACGGCCTCGCCTCCGGCGCGACACCGGTCGTCGACCTCGAGGTGCGCCAGCACGGTCGCGAGGGGTGGATGTGGGTGCGGCTGCGCGCCCTGGGCACCTACGACGCCGAGGGGAGGCTCGTCGAGGCCTCGGGGACCTACCAGGACGTGACCCGCGCCCGCGACACCGAGGACCAGCTGCACGACCTGGTGTCGCAGAACTCCCTCATGCAGGCCGTCGCGACCGCCGCCAACGAGGCCACGTCGCTGCACGAGGTCCTCCTCCAGGCCCGTCTGCTGGTGCTGGTGCACGACGACTGGACCCGTGCCCGGGCCTTCGTCCCCTCCCCCGGGGCGACGCCGCTGGTGCCGCTCCTCGTCGACCCCGACGCCGGGTACACCCCGGTCGAGGAGCCCGAGGACCCCGACGACCCCGACGCCGGCGCCCGTGAGCTCGCGACCGCCGAGGAGGCCTACCGGCGCGGCGAGCCGGTGTGGGACACCGAGCGCCGCCTCACGATCGCGTTCCCGGTGGTCCTCGACGACGAGGTCCTCGCCGTCCTGGCGATGACGTCGCGCCCGCCGCTGTACCGGCACGACATGATCCGCGGCATGGTCGAGCAGGCCGCCGCCCAGCTCACGCGCGTCGCCGAGCGCGAGCGGGCGGCCGGCGAGCTGGCGGCCGCGCGGGACCGGGCGGTGCGGGCCTCGGAGCACAAGTCGGACTTCCTGGCGACGATGAGCCACGAGATCCGCACCCCGCTCAACGGCATCATCGGGCTCAACGAGCTGCTCCAGGCCACCGACCTCTCCGACCGCCAGCAGCACCTGGTGTCGGGCATCGCGGTGTCGAGCCGCTCCCTCATCGAGCTCACCAACGACATCCTCGACTTCGCCAAGATCGAGGCCGGCCGGCTCGAGGTCGAGTCCGTCGACTTCGAGGTCCGCGAGGTCCTCGCCGAGGTCGCGAACGTGCTGGCCGAGAGCGCCCGCGCGCGCGACATCGAGCTCCTCGTCTCCTGCAGCCCCGACCTCCCGGGCGTCCTCGCCGGCGACCCGGTCCGCCTCAAGCAGGTGCTGCTCAACCTGGGGTCGAACGCGGTGAAGTTCACCGCGTCCGGCTCGGTCGAGATCCGCGCCACCGCCGAGCCGCCCGCCGACCCGGCTGCCGACCCGGCTGCCGACCCGGCCGCCGGTACCGCGGACGCCGGCACCGTGCTGCGGGTCGAGGTCAGCGACACCGGGATGGGCATCAGCCCCGCGCAGCTGCGCCACATCTTCTCGCCCTTCGCCCAGGGCGACACCTCCACGACCCGCCGCTTCGGGGGCACCGGGCTGGGCCTGGCGATCTCCTCCGAGATCGTCGCCGCGTTCGGCGGCGAGATCGGCGTCGAGAGCCACCAGGGCGTCGGCAGCACGTTCTGGTTCACCGCCCGGCTCGGGGTGGCGCACGGCGGCCCGGTCACCGCCACGCTGGCCCGCGCCCGCCGCGCCCTCGAGGGCCGCCACGTGCTCGTGGTCGGCGACGAGGCCCTCAACCGCACGATCCTGCGCGAGCAGCTCGGCTGGTGGGGCATGGCCACCGCCGAGGCCGGGGGCTCGCCGGAGGAGCTGGCCGGCCTGACCGGCACGACCCCCGACGGCCACCCCTACGACGTCGTCCTGCTGGACCTGGCCGCGACCGACCCCGACCGGCTCGCGCACGCCACGGCGGCCGCCCGGGCCGCGCACCCCGACGACCCGGTGGTCATCCTGATCACCTCGGCGGCCGCGCCGCCCGACGACACCCTCGACGCGCTCGGCATCACCGTGTGCCTGACCAAGCCGGTGCCGTCGGTCATCCTGCGCGAGGTCCTCCTCGCCGCCCTCGTCCCCCGTGCCGAGCGCGACGTCGCGGCTCCGCCGACGACCGCCCCGAGCGGGAGGGGCACCGTGCTGGTCGTCGAGGACAACGCGATCAACCAGCTCGTCGCCCGCGGGCTGCTCGAGGCCCTCGGGTACGCCGTCGAGACCGCCGACGACGGCGAGGAGGCCCTGGTCCGCATCGAGGCCGGCGCCTTCGACGCCGTGCTGATGGACGTCCAGATGCCCCGTCTCGACGGCTACGACACGACGCGGGCGCTGCGCCGCGCCGACGCGCGCGACCGCAGCGGGGGCCGGCTGCCGATCCTCGCCATGACCGCGGCCGCCGTCTCGGGAGAGCGCGAGCGGTGCCTGGCCGCCGGCATGGACGACTTCATCACCAAGCCGGTCTCACCGACCGGCCTCGGCGCCGCCCTGGCCCGCTGGGTCGACCGGGACCCCGGCCCCGGCGACGCCGCCCTCCCCGGTGACGGCCGTGTTGCTCCCGACCGCGACGCCGGCGACGGCGACGGCGCGGACGGCGACGGCGACGGGCGGGGCGCCCGGGGCGAGCCCGCCAGCGCCCACCTCGACCACGAGCGGCTCGCGATGCTGCTCGACCTGCGCCCCGACGACACGTCCTACCTCGACCGGGCGATCGGCAACTTCCTCGGCCGGCACCACGACGTCGTCGAGACCCTGACCCGGGCCGTGCAGGACGCCGACCCGACGGTCCTCGTCGCCTCGGCGCACTCGCTGCGGGGCAGCGCCGGCAACCTCGGGCTCCCCGTCGTCGCCGGGCTCGCCACCTCCCTCGAGGAGCTCGGCCGCCTCGACACCACCACCGGCTTCGCGCCGCTGCTCGCGGACCTCGTCGTCGAGCTCGACGCCGCCTGCCGGGCCCTGGAGCGCTACCAGTCCTGGTACCGCTCGCGCTCCGTCAGCCCCTGACCGCGTGCGCCCCCGCCGACCCGTCAGTGATCACTGACGGGTCGGCGAGCAGCACGGCGCTCACCGGCCGGTCCAGACGGGCGGGCGCTTCTCGGCGAAGGCGATCGCACCCTCGCGGGCGTCGTCGGACTGCCCCACCGGGCGCGCGATCCGGTCCTGCTCGGCCCAGCGCTGCTCCTCGGTCCAGTCGGCCGACTCCACGATGATCCGCTTGCTCGCCGCGACGGCGAGGGGGCCGTTCGCGGCGATCTCGCGGGCCAGCTCCAGCGCGGCGTCGAGCGCGGCACCGTCGTCGACGAGGCGGTTGACCAGGCCCAGGGAGGCCATCCGTTCGGCGCCGACGTGGTTGCCGAGCAGGGCGAGCTCCATCGCGACGTGGTACGGGACGCGCTCGGGCAGCCGGAGCAGCCCGCCACCGGCGGCGACCAGGCTGCGCTTGGCCTCGGGGATGCCGAACGCCGCGCCGCGGGCCGCGACCACGAGGTCGCAGGCCAGCACGATCTCGAAGCCGCCGGCCAGCGCGTAGCCCTCGACCGCGGCGATCAGCGGCTTGCGCGGCGGCCGCTGCACCAGGCCCGCGAAGCCACGGCCCTCGACGACGGGGTTCTCCCCGCGCACGAACGCCTTGAGGTCCATGCCGGCGCAGAAGTGGCCGCCGGCGCCGGTGATGACGCCGACCTGGAGCGCCGGGTCGTCGTCGAGGCGGGTCATCGCCGCGGCGATCGAGCGGGCGACGCTCTCGTTGACGGCGTTGCGGGCGCGGGGGCGGTCGAGGGTGACGACGAGGACGCCGTCGACCGCCTCGACGTGCACCTCCTCGGCGGCCTGGTCTTCGGTCGGGGTCGTGGGTTCGCTGGGCATGGCTGACCTCCCGATCAGGACGCGGCGTCGAGGACCGACGCGGCGAGTCGCTCGGCGGCGGCGGCGCGGCCCCCGAGCAGGGCCGCGTCGCCGACGGCGCGCTTGTAGTAGAGGTGGGTGGGGTGCTCCCAGGTGAAGCCGATGCCGCCGTGCACCTGCACGGTGTTCTTGGCCAGGGCCGGGAAGGCGGCGGCGGTCACGACGGTGGCGAGGTCCACGGCGGTGCGGGGCTCGTCGTCGGTGGCGCCGTCGAGGGTCCACGCCGCGTGGTAGGTCACCGAGCGGGACTGCTCGACCGCCACCAGCATGTCGGCGCAGCGGTGCTTGACGCCCTGGAAGGACCCGATCGGCCGACCGAACTGCAGCCGCCCCTTGGCGTGCTCGACGGAGGTCTCGAGCAGCCGGGCCCCGGCACCGACCGCGCCGGCGGCCAGCACCAGCGCGCCCACGTCGCGGGCCGCGGCGACGGCGTCGAGGGTGGCCGCCCCGGCGGCGGCGAGCGGGGTGGCGGGGGTGGCGTCGAACCGGACGACGGCGAGCCGCCGGGTCTGGTCGAGGGTCGTCTGCGGCGTCGTCCGCACGCCCTCGGCGTCGGCCCGGACGACGTGCAGGCGCGGGCCGTCGGGGGTCTGGGCGACGACGAGGAGGGTGTCGGCCGCCGCGGCGTCGAGCACGTGGGAGGCGGTGCCGGTGAGCCGGACGTCGCTCCCCCCGCCGGCGGTGACGTCGGCGTCGACGGTGACGTCGGTGGCCCCCGGCGACCAGCGGCCGCGGGCGTCGGTGGCGACCAGCGCGAGCACCGCGCCGCCGTCCACGACGCCGCCGACGAGCTCGGCGGCCAGACCGTCCGGGCCGTCCGGGTGGTCGCCGACGTGGGACAGCGCGGTGCCGGCGAGCGCGACGGTGCCCAGGAGGGGGACGCCGGCCAGGGTGCGGCCGAGCTCCTCGGCGAGCAGGGCGAGCTCGACGTGGCCGGGGGCGCCCGGCTCGCTGTCGCCGCCGAGCGCGACGGGGAGGGTGAGCCCCAGGACGCCGAGGTCGGTGCCGAGGGCGCGCCAGACCTCACGGTCGAAGCCGTGCTCGGTGTCGAGCTCGGCCCGCACCGCGGTCTCGTCGAAGGAGCGGGTCGCGAACGAGCGCGCCAGGTCGCGCAGCGAGCGCTGCTCGGCGGTGAGGTCGAACTCCATCGGGGCTCCTGCGGGGTGTCGGGGGTCGGTGTCAGCCACGGGGCACGTCCCGCCACGGCTTGCCGGTGTCGACGCGGACGTCGCCGGGCAGCCCGAGCAGCCGCTCGCCGAGGATGTTGCGGAGCACCTCCGAGGTGCCGCCCTCGATGGTGTTGGCGCGCGAGCGGAGGAAGAGCCGGCCGTAGTCCTCCGCCGCCTCGGCGTCGGGGCCGTCCGGGCCGTACCCGCTGTAGAGGGCGGCGTCCGGGCCGAGGAGGTCGAGGCAGAACTCGTAGACCTCCTGGTTCAGCTCGGCGCCGGTGAGCTTGCCGATCGAGCCCTCGGCGCCGGCGGGCCTGTCGCCCTGCTCGACGCGGAACCGGTCGCCGGTGAGGCGGGCGGCGTCCGCGCGGGCGAACAGCTCGACCAGGCGGGCCCGCAGCTCGGGGGTGTGCAGGTCGGGCCGGGCGCGCCACAGCCGCAGGGCCGAGCCGATCGACCCGCTGCCGCGCACGCTCGAGCCCCCGCCGATCGCGCTGCGCTCGTTCATCAGCGTCGTCATGGCGACCCGCCAGCCCTCGCCGACCTCGCCGAGCCGGTGGCTGTCGGGGATCCGCGCCTCGGTGAGGTGCACCTCGTTGAACTCGGCCTCCCCGGTCATCTGGCGCAGCGGGCGCACCTCCACGCCGGGGGCGTGCATGTCGAGGACGAAGTAGGTCAGCCCGCGGTGCTTGGGCTGGTCGGGGTCGGTGCGGGCCAGGAGCAGCGCCCACCGGGCCAGGTGCGCGCTGCTGGTCCACACCTTCTGCCCGCTCACCACCCACTCGTCGCCGACCTTCTCGGCGCGGGTCGCGAGCCCGGCGAGGTCGGAGCCGGCACCGGGCTCGCTGAAGAGCTGGCACCAGAGCTCGTCGCAGACGTACAGCGGACGCAGCAGCCGCTCCGACAGCTCGGCGCTGCCGTGGTGGAGCACGGTCGGCGCGGCCATGCCGTAGCCCATCGGGTTGAGCCAGAACGGGATCGGGCCGCCGGCACCCTGGAGGATCTCGTCGACCGCGGCCTGGACGCCGGGCTCGGCCCCCAGGCCCCCGAGACCCTCGGGGAAGTGGACCCACGCGAGGCCGGCGTCGAAGCACGCCTCGAGGAACTCGCGGCGCGGCGTGGTGGTGGGTGGGTGGGACTCGACGACGCCGCGGGCGGCCTCGATGGCGCGGGCCCGCCGGGCCGCCGGGCTGCCGGTCGTCGGAGTGCTCGTCGTGCTGGTCACTGGTCTCCTCGGGTGGTCATCGGTCCTCGAACGCCGGCGCGCGACGTTCGCGGAAGGCCGCGCCGGCCAGGAGGTCGCGACCCCCAGTCGGCTCCACACGACCTCCGTGGTCATCCTGACCCCCATCGGGCCGTTGGCACAGTGGGCTCTCGCAGTGAGCAGAACACCGATCAGGCAGCGCGGCGTCGGCAGGAGCTCGCGAGCTACCCGACCGCGACGTCCACGGGCTCGGGGGACGCCGCCTCGCGGCGGGCCTGGCGGCGCTCCCAGGCCGAGGCCAGGACCATCACCAGCACCGCGAGCGCGCCACCGGCGATGAGGTCGATGACGTAGTGCTCGGCGTAGTAGACGAGCGCGACGCACATCAGCGCGGGGTAGACCAGCAGCAGCCACCGCAGCGGCGAGCGGAGCCGCCAGATGCCGTAACAGGCGACGAGGATCGCGGTGCCGGCGTGCAGCGAGGGCATCGCGGCGACCGGGTTGCCGACGCCGTTGAGGACGACGTTGGCCCGCTGGACGCCGAGGTCGCCCCAGCCGCGGGAGGTCAGCCGGGTGACCGCACCCATGTAGCCCTCCTCCGACGCCATCCACGGCGGCGCCATCGGGTAGGCCATGTAGATCAGCAGGCCACCGAAGTTGAGGCCGATGTAGCGACGCATCCAGACCAGCCACTCCGACCGGTTCCACGCCCAGAGCAGCACGGCCAGGACCAGCCCGACGAGGAAGTGGGTGGCGTAGACGGTGGTGAAGAGGACCTCGAACCACTGCGTCGGCTGGTCCAGCTCGCACGGGTCGCCGCACCAGGCGTGCTGCAGGGTCTCGGTCGGGGTCGTGCCGCCGAACATCCACCGGTCGACGTCGATCGGCATGGTCCAGTGCACGGTGATGTCGAACTCGTCGATCCAGCCCCGGCTGAAGAAGTAGACGGTGAGCAGCAGCGCCGGGATCGACCAGTCGCGCAGGAAGCCGAGGTGGCGCCGCCAGGGCGCCTCGACGTTCCACGCGATGGTGCCGAGCCAGAGCGTGATGAGCACCGTGATCGCGTCGTTCGGGATGCCGATCGTCGCGGACCACGCCACGACGAGCAGGCTCCACACCACCATGGCCGCGACCCGCGCCGGCTTGCGGGTCTCGCGCTCGGTGACCCGGTCGGCGGGAGGCGCGTCGACGGAGGCCTGGTCGTGGGTCGGTTCCGTCTGCACGGGCTGCTGCCTCTCCCCGCCCTCCGGGTGAGGTGCGGCGGCGCCCAGTCTCCCCCACGGTCGGTGGCGGGCCGGGGACACCCGCCGGGGTGTCCGGCAGCGAGCGCCGCACCGGTAGCAAGGAACCCGGACCAATCGGTTCCGCACCCGACCTCGAAGGACTCCCATGACCTCCGACACCGCCTCACCCACCGACGACCACGGGCTCTACGTGAAGGACAGCGGCGGCGACGGCCGGCCCGTGGTGCTCATCCACGGGTGGCCGCTCTCGAGCGAGTCCTGGAGCGAGCAGGTGCCGGCCCTGACCGACGCCGGCTACCGCGTCGTCGTCTACGACCGGCGCGGCTTCGGCAGGTCCGACCCCGGCGACTCCTACGACTACGACGCCCTGGCCGGCGACCTCGACAACGTGCTGACCGACCTCGACCTCACCGACGTCACGATCGTCGGGTTCTCGATGGGCGGGGGCGAGGTCGCGCGCTTCGCCAGCAGGTACGGCACCGACCGGCTCCACAGCGTGGTGTTCGCCGCGGCCGTGCCGCCGTACCTGCTGAGGTCCGACGACAACCCCGACGGGCCGCTCCCCGCGGAGGCTGCCGCCGGCATGCGCTCGCAGCTCGAGGAGGACCGCGACGGCTTCCTCGACGGCTTCGTCACCGACTTCTTCTCCGTCGACGGCGAGCTCGCGGTCAGCGAGGAGCAGCGCCAGGAGGCCCTGGTCCTGGCGCGGCAGTCCGACCAGGAGGCGGCGCTGGGCTGCATGGACGCCTTCGGTGGCACCGACTTCCGCGACGACCTGCCCGCCGTCGACGTCCCGACCCTCGTGATCCACGGGGACAGCGACGCGACGGTGCCGTTCGAGGGCTCGGGGCAGCGCACCCACGACGCGATCGCCGACAGCGAGCTGGTCGTCCTCGCCGGCGCCCCGCACGGCTGCAACGTCAGCCACGCCGAGGAGTTCAACGCGGCGCTGCTGAACTTCCTCCGGCGGTGACCCGGGGAGGACGCGCCGGCCCCGACCCGGGCGTCCTCTCCCCCGCCATCCCCTCCCCCGGGGCTCGGCCCGGAACAGGAGCGCGCGACTCGTCGTTGGGGCGGGTGACAGCACGAACCACCGAACCGGAGGAGCCCACGTGACCCAGGTACTCGTCATCGGAGCGCACGGAAAGATCGCCCTGCTCGCGGAGCGGCTGCTGGTCGAGGAGGGCCAGGCCGTCACCGGCGTCGTCCGCAACCCCGACCACGCCGACGACGTGCGGGCCACCGGGGCCGCCGTCGCCGTGGCCGACGTCGAGCACCTCGACACCGCCGCCCTGACCGAGCTCGTCTCGGGCTTCGACACCGTCGTGTGGTCGGCCGGCGCCGGGGGCGGCAGCCCCGAGCGGACCTACGCCGTCGACCGCGACGCCGCGATCCGGACCGTCGACGCGGCAGCCGCGGCCGGCGTCCAGCACGTCGTCATGGTGTCGTACTTCGGCGCGGGCCCCGACCACGGCGTCCCGTCCGACAACAGCTTCTTCGCCTACGCCGAGGCCAAGACGGCGGCCGACGCCCACCTCGAGGCAGCCCCGGTCGGGTGGACGATCCTGCGGCCCAGCACCCTCACCGACGGACCGGAGGGCGGCATCGCCGCCGACGACGCCGAGGGGCGCGAGGTCAGCCGGGCCACCGTCGCCCGGGTCGTCGCGACGGTCGTCGCCGAGCGGGCCGCCGCCACCGGCCGCGTCATCACGTTCAACGACGGCGACCAGGACGTCGCCCGGGTCGTCACCGGCGGCTGACCCCTCCGCACGTGCGCGGGGTGCGCCCCGGGACTCCCGGTTCGCACCCGCGGTCGCCGACCCGAGGTCGACGCGTGCCTCGACCTAGAGGTCGACGGTGGCGTTGTCGCCCAGGTCGGTGGTCGAGCCGGTCAGCTTCGACTTCGCGAAGCTGATCGCGGTCAGCACCCGGCCGCCGGGGGCGTCCCAGTACTCGCCGCCGTCGGCCCGGACGCGCACCAGCGCCACCTCGGGGCTGTCCGGCCCCTCGGGGAGCCAGGCCTCGGCCTCCTTCGACCACAGCTCCTCGACCTTGGCGTGGTCGTCGACCACGAAGGCCTGGCCGCGCAGGGAGACCCACGTGCTGCTGTCGGTCAGGGTGACGCCGACGCGCGGGTCGGCGGCGATCTCGGCCACCAGGTGCGCGTCGCGGCGGGTGAGGAACCACAGGTCGACGTCGTCCTCGACGCGCTGGTGGCTCATCGGCCGGGCCACGAGCTGACCGTTCGCGTCGTGCGTGGTGAGCATCGCGATCGGGATGTCCTTCACCATGTCGGCCAGCCGGGTCGTCTCGTCGGTGCTCATCTGTCGCTCCTCGCGCGTCGTGGGACCTGTCGTCCCGACGCTAACGACGAGCGGCGCGGCCCCGGCTCACCCCGACGCACCTGCCCGCCCGGGTGAGGAAGCGCGGCCGGCCACGACGACGTGTGACCCGCGCCTCGGAACAAGACGGCGCCCCGCGCTGCTAAGAGGGGTTGTGCGCTCGCCGTGTCGACGGGTCGTCACCCCTCGCCCGACCACCGACAGGAACTTCTCATGGCAGGCACGCACCAGCGCACCGACTACCGGGTGACCTTCGTGGTCCTCTGCGCCGGCGTGGCGGCCTTCTCGCTGCTGCAGTCGATGGTCAACCCGGTCCTCCCGACCATCGAGGCCGCGCTCGACACCGACCAGGCCACGGTCACGTGGGTGCTGACCGCCTACCTGCTCTCGGCGTCGGTCTGCACGCCGATCATCGGGCGGATCGGCGACAAGGTCGGCAAGGAGCGGATGCTCGTCTTCGCCCTGTCGGCGCTCGCCGTCGGCTCGCTGCTGGCCGCCCTGGCCCCCTCCATCGGGGTGCTCATCGTGGCGCGGGCGATCCAGGGCATCGGCGGCGGCGTCCTGCCGCTGACCTTCGGGATCATCCGCGACGAGTTCCCCCGCGACAAGGTCGCCGGGGCCGTCGGGACGTCGGCGGCGCTGCTGGCCGTCGGCGGTGGCTTCGGCCTGGTGCTGGCCGGCCCGATCGTCGACGCGCTCAGCTACCACTGGCTGTTCTGGCTGCCGATGATCATGACCGTGCTTGCCGCGCTGGCCGCCCACCGCTACGTGCCGGAGTCCCCCGAGCGCACCCCCGGCCGGATCAACGTCACGAGCGCGCTGCTCATGTCGACGTGGCTGGTCACCCTGCTGCTCGCCGTGAGCCAGGGGCACAGCTGGGGCTGGGCCTCCCCGGTGACCGTCGGGCTCTTCGCCGCGACCGCCGTCGCGCTGCCGGTGTGGGTGTGGGCCGAGGCGCGCAGCGACAGCCCGCTCATCGACATGCGGATGATGCGGATCCCCACGGTGTGGACCGTCAACCTCGTCGCCCTGCTCTTCGGCATGGGCATGTACTCGATGTTCGCCTTCCTCCCGCAGTTCCTGCAGACCCCCGAGCTCACCGGCTACGGCTTCGGCGCCACGGTGACCCAGTCGGGCCTGCTGCTCCTGCCGCAGACCGTCGCGACCTTCCTGGCCGGCGTCTTCTCGGGCCGGCTCGCGGTGCGCTTCGGCTCGAAGGCGGTGCTGGTGGCCGGCGCGGGGCTCACGTCGATCGGCACGCTCGGGCTCGTCGTCGCCCACGACGCGCTGTGGCTGGTCGTGGCCGAGACGACCCTGCTCGGCCTCGCCTTCGGACTCGCCTTCGCCGCCCTGTCGAACCTCATCGTCGACGCCGTGCCGCAGTCGCAGACCGGGGTCGCCAGCGGGATGAACGCCAACATCCGCACGGTGGGCGGCGCGCTCGGCAGCGCCGTGCTGGCCAGCGTCGTGACCGCCAACGCCCGCCCCGACGGCCTGCCGGTCGAGGCCGGCTACACCAACGGCTTCACGGTCCTCGTCGTCACCTCGGCGCTCGCGGCACTGGTCGCCGTCTTCGTGCCCGTCGTCAAGGCGCGCACGCACGTCGTCGCCGGCCCGCAGGCCGACGCGGAGGCCGACGCGGAGGCCGAGGCGGCGGCGGTCGCGAGCGCCGTCCGGCCCTAGCGGGAGCGGCGGCGCGCGGCGACGACGACGACCGCCAGCGCCACGACCCCGCCGACGACGGCCAGGAGCGTGCTGCCGGCCGCGCCCTCACGGGCGGTGTCGTGCCCGGGGCGGAGGAAGCCGCCGACGCTGGCCAGGAACGGCGGACGCCGGTCCGACCCGGCGAGGTCTGAGGTGTCGCCCATGCTCACGCAGCTCCTGGTGGGTTCGCGCCGGCGCGGGCGCCGGCGTCGAGTCCCACGCTCCCGCGCGCCGGGCCCGGGCGCACCCACCCGCACAGGTGGCTGCCGCCGGGCCCGCCGCGCTGGGCGCCTGCCGCTCGCTCCAGTCGAACACACGTTCTACTGTTGGTCCATGCTGCACCCCCGCGCCGAGCACGTCTGGGTGACCGGCGTCGAGGTGTGGGGCGACCGCCGCTCGCCCGGCCTGCTGCTCGGCTGGCGCCGGGCCCGCGACGGGAGGTGGGAGGGGTGGGTCGTCACCGCCTCGGTCGGGACCCCCGCGCGACAGGACGGACCCTACGTCCGGCAGGCGTGGGTGCCGGCCGCCGCCATCGTGCGGGCCGTGCCCCCCGGCCACCCGCACCAGCGGGGCGGGCCGGGCGGTGCCGGGAAATAGAAGAAGCCCGCCGGAGTCTCGGGTCTCCAGCGGGCTTCTGAGGTGAACAGTACGACATGCCGTGCGGTGCGTGCAGCAGAATCGCCGAACTTTCTCGGAATCGGACGATCAGGAGTCGGTGCCGCGACCCGTCGCGGCCTGCAGGCGGTCGATGTGCTCGGAGGCCTCGGCCTTGGTGAGGTCGGCCGAGATCGTCTCGCCGGCCTCCCGCGCCAGGGTGTCGAGGTAGCTGCGCTGGGCCCCGGTCATCGGCTCGTCGCCGGTGGCCCAGTCCTGGGGGTCCTTCTCGGTGGTGCCGGGCTGGTCGCCGCCGAGGACGTCGTCGGTCGAATGCGTGTTCGATTCGGTCATGGCGCCACGTTACGTCGCGGCGACCACCCGGGCGCCCACCCGATCAGGTGGTGATCGCGGGCGGCGCACGGGCGGCTCACGACGAGGTGAGGCCGAGCACCAGGTTGAGCGCGGCGGTGAGCAGCAGCACGGGCGCGTTCACCAGGCCCGTGACGGCGCTCGCGGCCATCGCTCCACCGCCGTCGGGCGACCCCGCCGCCGGGGAGCGGCGCCAGGCCACCACGGCCGAGACCACCATGGCCGCGGCCGGGGCGAGCAGGGTCAGGTTGTCGAAGAGGAACACCAGCGGCACGAAGTGGACGCCGACGACCAGCGACACCCACGCGGCGATGAGCCCGGCGCGCCTGCGGGCGGCGAGCACCGCGGAGCCCACCAGGCACAGCACGACCTCGATCCCCACGACGATCCCGAACCGGACGCCGTCGTCGGCGCCGGAGAACGAGGAGGGCTCGTCCCAGCCCTGCCAGGCGAGCAGCCCGCCGGCGACGCCGACCAGCAGCGAGGCCGCGCCGAGCGCGCCCAGCAGCGGTCGCAGCCGCGGCGGGGGCGCCTCCTGCGCCCACCCGGCCCAGGCGAAGCCGAAGGTGCCGAAGATGGCGGCCACCATGAACAGGTCCCGGGTGCGCTCGAGGTCAACCACGCCCGTCACGCTCCCAGACGCGCCCCGGCGCCCCGAGCACCGGGTCGGGCAGGATCACGCCATGCCGTCGCCGAAGCCGCTCGAGCTGTACCAGCTGCTGCACCGCCACCCGGAGCCGTCCGGACAGGAGGAGCGCACGGCCGCGACCCTGGCCGCGCTGCTCCGGGACGCCGGCCTCGACGTCCGCACCGGCGTCGGCGGTCACGGCGTGGTGGCCGCGCTCGTGAACGGTCCGGGACCGGTGGTCGCGCTGCGCGCCGAGCTCGACGCGCTGCCGGTGACCGAGGAGACCGGGCTCCCCTGGGCGAGCGAGCGACCGGGCGTGATGCACGCGTGCGGCCACGACCTCCACCTCGCGTGCGTCGTCGCGGCGGCCGGCGAGCTGGCCGCCGACCCGGGCTCGTGGTCCGGCACCGTGCTGGTGCTCCTCCAGCCCGCCGAGGAGACCCTGTCGGGCGCGCGGGCGATGGCGGCCGACGGCGTCTACGACCGGTGGCGGCCCGACGTCCTGCTCGCCCAGCACCTCGCGCCGTTCCCGGCGGGGTACGTCGCCCACGGGGCCGGACCGCTCCTGGCCGGCAGCCGCACCCTCCACGTGACCCTGCACGGCACCGGCGGCCACGCGGCCGGCGGCACCGGGACCCTCAGCCCGGTGGTGACGGCGTCCGCGATCGTGCTGCGGCTCCAGGCCCTCGTGGCCGGCGAGACGGGGCCGGCCGAGCCGGCGGTCGTGTCGGTCGGCGGCTTCGACGCGCCCGCGCCGGCGAACGTCGTGCCCGAGAGTCTCGGCCTCGAGGTCTCGGTGCGCGCGATGACGACCGCCGCGCTCGACCGGCTCGAGGCCGCCGTCCGGCGGATCGTGCGGGCCGAGGCCGAGGCCTCCGGGTACCCGACCGCACCGGACGTCGTCCGCACCGCAGCCTCGGACGTCACCGCGAGCGACCCGGCCACCGCCCGGGCCGTCGCCGCCGCGCAGCGCGAGGCGCTCGGCGCGGGCGCCGTGATCGGCTGGGTGCCGTCGATGGCGACCGAGGACGTCGGCGTCCTCGGCGCCGGCGGGGCCGACCTGCACGGCTGCCCCGACGTCCGCCTCGTCTACTGGATGCTCGGCAGCGTCGCGACCGCCGACTGGGCCGCGGTCGAGGGCGACGCCGGCACCCGGCTCGCCGCCCAGGTGCCCAACCACTCGCCACGCTTCGCCCCGGACGCCGAGGTGGCACTCCGGACCGGCACCGAGGCCCTCACCGCCGCCGTCCGCGGGCTCGCGCCGGTGACACCGACGTGACACAGGCCGGTCACCGGCGTGCGTCCGCGCTGCCCGCGGGGTGCCCCGCAGGTGCACCGGCCCTGCTCGCCCGGCCCGGCAACGTACTCCTTGTCAGAACGACAACCCGGAACTCCCGGGAACATCACCTGAAGGAGAATCGACATGATCAACAACTCCCTGAACCGTGAGCTCGTCGCCCTCGAGGCCGACACCTTCGAGATCGCTGACTACGCCGACGACGCCGAGATGGTCCTCGCGGGCTGCACCAGCTCCTCCTCGACCTCCACCTGCTCGTCGACGACCTCGACCACGAGCTGCTCGGCCTGACCCGAGTCTCCGCGCACGAAGGGCCTGTCCTCCGGGACAGGCCCTTCGTGGCTTTTTCGCGCCCTGACGACGACGTGGTGGTGGCCGGTGGCGCGCAATTGCCGCGTCCTGGCCAGTTCCGCGGCGCCGAGCTGAGCGATCCGCGGCGATTGCACGGCTGGGGGCGGTGTCAGGGCGGGACCGTGGCGCTGGCGCGCAATTGCCGCGACCTGGCCACTTCCACGGCGCCGACCTGAGCAATCCGCGGCAATTGCACGGGTGAGGGCAACGTCGGGGGCGGGGCGGTGACGCTGGCGCGCAATTGCCGCGACCTGGCCAGTTCCGCGGCGCCGAGCTGAGCGATCCGCGGCAATTGCACAGCTGGGGGCGGTCTGACGGCGGCGGCCGGCCGACCGGACGACGCCGCCGCCCGGCGCACGCGAACGGCCCCCGGCGTGAGCCGGGGGCCGTGCGGGGTTGGTGCGGAAGGTCAGGGGAAGGGGTGCGGGACGCGGACCAGCTCCTCGTCGGTCAGGACGTGGTCGACGAGACCGGCGCGGGCCGGGGCCGTGCGCAGCCGCGGCATGCGCAGGGCGCGCTGCCGGTTCCAGCCGAAGTCGATCGGTAGCAGTCCGGGGGCGAGCGTGGCGACGGTGTGCAGCCCGGCCGCCGCCTGCTCGGGCGAGGTCTGGTCGACCACCACCACCTCGTGGCCGGCTGCGGCGATCCGGTCGACGACGTCGGCGACGTCCTCGCGCAGGTCGGTGCGTCCGGGCCGGTCGAGGTGGGCGCCGAAGGCCGCGCCGAACGTGGTGCTCGACCGGGGCGCGACGTAGCGCCGGGTGTGCACGCCCATCTCGGGCATCCCGTACATCCGGGCGTGGTCGGTGAGGTGGCGCACCAGCCCGTAGTCGGCCATCATCGCGCGCAGCTCGGCCTCCCCCTCGCGCGCCTGGTTCGGCAGGTGCGGCAGGTAGGTCAGGGTCTCCGACAGAGCCGCCTCGACCGCCTCGCGCGGGTCGAGGCTGGCCCCGGCCGCCAGCGACAGCGTGCCCATCGACCCGTCCGGCCGCACGGCGACGCTGGTGATCACCGGGACGTCGATGTCGATCCGGTTGTCGAGCACGTGCAGGTCGTAGCCGAGCAGCCCGGCACGGGCGCGCATCGCGCTGATCCGCGGGTCGTCGAGGTCGTCGAGGTCGATCCGCGGCAGGTCGAGCCCGCCGTACCAGGCGAGCAGGAACGCGTCGCGCTCGAGCAGCTCGAGCAGCCCGAAGAGGGTCGCCTCCTCGCGGCTGCTGCCGGTGGCGCAGCCGTTGGAGCACTCGAAGACGAAGTTGTCGGCCGCGACGCCGGCGCTGTAGTAGACCAGCCGCGACGGCACCAGGACCGCCCGGTCGTGGGTCAGCGACCGGCCCCAGACCCACGGGATCGGGCGGGAGGGGTCGAACGGGTCGAGCAGCGACTCCTCGGCGTAGGTCGCCGGGTCGTAGTCGCCGCACGACAGCGGGTGCACGGCGTGGTCGCGGACGTCGTCGTAGGACGCCACCACGACCTCGCGGCCGTGCCGCCGGTGGGTGCCGGCGTAGCGCTCGAGACCCTCGACGAAGGCCAGGGTGCGGCTGCGGTCGTACGACGCGCCCTGGCCGCTCCACGTGACGTCGACCAGGCCGGCGTACCCGCGGACGAACCCGCCGCCGGCCACCGGGGCGGTGGTCGGCGAGAGGTGGTTGAGCCACGTCTTGGTGCCGATCACCCCGGCGACCGGGTTGGCCAGGGCCGCCGAGGGCAGGTCGAGGTCGTCGATGCCACGGGTTCGGTAGACGTCGGGGCGCGGCTTGGGCTGCTCGGCGAGGTCGCCGGCGGCGAGCGGGTCGTCGACGCCGTCGGGACCGCACGACGGACAGGTCGGCTCCCGCAGCACCGGCACCGTCAGCAGGCCCAGCGTCTCGAGGTCGATGCGGGTCACCTGGCGCTGGCGCAGGTCGGCCGGCCGCTGCCAGCCCGACCCCCAGGGCGACGGCTCGGGCTGCCGGGCCTGCGCGAGCCAGACCTGGGCCTGGACGGCGGCGACGAGGAAGTCGGTGAGCACCGGCCAGCTGCCGAGCGGCTCGGGCACCTTGCCGTGCTCGAGCGCCTCGCGCTCGGACCGGGTGCGCAGGCGCTGCCAGCGGATGCCGAGGCACTGGCCGCAGGCGCCGTCCGCACCGCCCCAGGGACCGACCAGCACGGCCTCCCCGGTGACGTGCACCGACGCCTGCGCGCGGACGGCGTCCGCGGGGTCGTCCTGCACCCCGCGGGCACCGAGGGCGACCACGCCGACGGGACCGCCGTCGTGCGAGACGAGCCGGGAGCGGAGGGCGGCGACGACCTCGTCGACGGGCAGCCCGGCGACCCCGGCGGCCGTCGGCTCCAGCAGCTCAGTCATTGCTCCACCTGAAGACCTTGACGGCGACCGCGGCGAAGACGAGCGCGAAGCCGGCCAGCACGCCCAGCGAGAGCAGCACGTCGGACGTCGAGCCGGTGCCGTTGAGCGCGTGGCCGACCCCGTCGTTGAGGTAGTACAGCGGGAAGACCTGCGCCACCTTCTGCAGCCAGTCCGGCATCATGTCGAGCGGGAAGAACGAGCCCGACAGGAAGGCCATCGGCAGCATGATGACGTTGCTGACGGCGGCCACCGACTCGGCGGTGTTGGTCACCGACCCGATCACGGCGCCGAGGGCGAAGAACGTCACGACACCCAGCGCCAGCAGCGGCAGGGCCTCCCACGAGGAGCCCGCGGGGCGCAGCCCGAAGAACGGGACCATCGCGACGCCGACGAACAGCGCGGTCTGCACCAGGGCGATGACGAGGGCGATCGCGAGCTTGGAGGAGAGCAGCGTGCCGACCCGGGTCGGCGTCATCCGGATGATGCGCAGCAGGTCGCTCTCGCGCCACTGCATGAGCGCGAAGGCGATCGAGAACACCGCGGCGTTGGCGACGCCCCAGGTGAGCACCCCCGGCGCGATGTACTGGATGTAGCTCTTGCCGGACTGCTCGACGTCCTGGCCGCTGAAGATCGAGCCGAAGAGCAGCAGGAAGATCAGCGGGAACGCGAAGGTGAAGAAGATCGTGGTGACGTCGCGGGCGGCCGCGCGACGGTGCGCGGAGACCAGGGTCGGGAAGACCCGGGTCGGGCTCTCGCCGGACGTGCCGGTCGTGGTGCCGGGATCCAGGGTGGCGGTGCTCATCGGACGGCCTCCTCGTGCTGGGGTGCGTGCTCGGGCTGGTCTGCGGTGAGCTCGAGGTAGACGTCCTCGAGGTTAGGGGTGCGGGTCTCGACGCCGTCGAGGGCGCAGATCTCGCTGACCTGCAGCAGGACGTCGCTGGGCCGCTCGGTCTCGAGCACCAGCGCGCCGCCCTCGGTGCGGATCCCGACGACGCCGACCAGGTCGGCGCCGCGGGCGGCGTCGAGCCGGCCGACCGGCACGCGCACCTGGCCCAGGCCGTGGCTCGCCGCCTTGAGCAGGTGGGGGGTGTCGAGGGCCCGGATCTCGCCGGCGACCAGGATCGCGACCCGGTCGCACAGCGCCTCGGCCTCGTCGAGGTGGTGGGTGGTGTAGATGATCGTGCGGCCCTGGGCGCGCAGGTCGCGCAGCACCGTCCACAGGTCGCGCCGCGCCTGGGGGTCGAGGGCGGCGGTCGGCTCGTCGAGGAAGATCACGTCCGGCTCGTGCACCAGGGCGCCGGCGATGGCCAGGCGCTGCTTCTGCCCGCCGGAGAGCTTCTCGACCCGGACGTCGCCCTGACCGGTCAGTCCGACCAGCGCGAGGGTGCGGTCGGCCTGGACCGGCGAGACCCGGTACAGCGAGGCCATCGTGAGCAGGTGCTCGCGGGCGGTGAGCCGGGTGAAGAAGGCGCCCTTCTGGGTCTGCACGCCGACGCGGCGCAGCAGGCCGGAGCGGCGCCGGTGCGGTGAGGCGCCGAGCACCTCGACGTCGCCGCCGTCGGGGCGGCGCAGACCCTCGATGATCTCGACCAGGGTGGTCTTCCCGGCGCCGTTGGGGCCGAGGATGCCGAAGAACTCGCCGGGTCGGACCGCGAGGTCGATGCCGCGCAGCACCTCCCGGGCGCCGTAGGACTTGCGCACGCCGCGGACCTGGATCGCGACGTCCTGCGCCGGGGCCGCGGGGTCGGCCGCTCGTCGGTCGATGCTGGTGGTGCTCATCGTGGGCTCCTTCTGTCGGGCGGACTGTCGGGCGGGCTGGGGGACGGGCTGGGGGGCCGGCTGGGGGGTGGGTGCGGCCGGCCTCACGTCCGGCTCCGCTGGGTGGTGGCCAGGCCGGCCACGACGAGGACGGCGACGGCGAGCGGGCCGGCCCACCGCCAGGGACCGGCGGCGTCGGGGATCACCGAGGCCGCCACCCACACCGCGAACGCGGCGCAGGCCAGGACGATCAGCGGCGAGGCCAGCGCGTAGGCGGCGTAGAGCCGGCGCAGGCCACGCGGGTAGCGGGCCACCGCGAGTCGCTGGTCGGTGGCGCGGCGGCCGCCGAGGCGGGCACCGACGGCGAGCGTCGCGTACCCCTGGCTGGCGGCGGTCAGGCCGAGGGTGCCGGTGGCGTGGGTGAGCAGCACGTAGCCGTCCAGCGGGGCGAGCGGCACCAGGTTCACCAGGCCCAAGACCGTGCCCAGCACCAGCACCGCGGCGAGGAACGGCCGGACGGCGGCGTCCGGGGACGTGGCCCACCAGGCGGTCGCGAACGGCACGAGGACCGCGAGGTTGACCACGCAGCCGACGCCGGCCGTGGCCAGGCGGGCCCGTCGTCCCGGCAGGTAGCGGTAGTCCTCGACGCGGCAGAACGGGATCAACAGCGGCAGGCACCAGCTGATGCCGAGCTCGCGGACGCTGCCGCCGTGGGCCCGGGCCACGAGGCCGTGCCCGAGCTCGTGGAGCGCGCCGCTCACCCAGAGCACGGCGACCGTGGCGACGACCACGCCGGGCCGGGCGACGGCGTCCCCGAGCCCGTCGAGCAGGGCCGGCAGGTCCGCGGCGAGCACGCCGAGCATCGTGGCCAGGCCGGCCAGGACCGCGAGCACGCAGGGCCCGGTGGGCAGGTGGCGCAGCGGGGACAGGAGGCCGAGCAGCCGAGCGGTGAGCGCCTGGCCGTCGCGGACGACGGCGACCTCGCCCTTGAGCACCGACCCGCTCCACCGGCGTCCCGACCCGGCCGGGCCGGCGGCGACGGCCGCGGGGACCGGCTCCGCGCCGGGGACGACGAGCATCCCCCGGGCGTGGGCGAGCCCGAGCAGCTGCTGCCAGCCGGTCGCGTCGATCGTCTGGCCGAGCTCGCTCTCGTAGTCGCGGCCGATCCGGGCCAGGGTGCTGGTCCCGTCGAGCCGGGTCAGCAGGAAGTGCTCGCGCAGGCCGATCTCGTGGGTCCGGTCGGTCACCGGGTCGCGCACCAGCCGCACCGCGCGCGGTCCGTGCCACACCCGGTCGCTGACCTGGAGGTCGGCGCGGAGCACCGGCCGGGCGTCGAGGAACGCCGGGGCGGCGCCGTCGACGTCGGCGCGACGGTCGGCCAGGCTGGTCATGTCGGCGCGCCGTCGGTGAGCACCCGACCCAGCAGGTAGGCGAGGTAGGCCTCGTCGCGAATCGTCACGTGCAGGCGGTTGTTGGTCATGTGCAGGTACGGCGAGAGCAGGATGACCAGCGCCTCGCCGGGCTCGGTGACGACCGTCGTGCGGGTGCGGTCCCAGGACCCGAAGGTCAGCCGGCCCGCGCGGGCCAGCTCGGCGACCCGGCCGCGCAGCTCGCGGCAGTGGGCGGCCCAGCCGGCCAGGTGCGGCGGCAGCTCGTCGAGGGCGTCGCGCCGCACCGCCGAGCGCACCCGGTCGAACAGCCCGCCCATCCGCTCGACGTTGTCGGCGAAACCGGTGGCGTACTCCTCGTCGGCGATGAAGTCGGTGCCGGCGAAGTGCGACTGCCAGAAGTCGTGGTAGCGCCGCAGGAAGGTGGCCAGCTCGTCGCGGTCGTCGAGGAAGGACGCCGCCATCACCATCATCAGCTGGGCGGAGGTGCCCAGCAGGACCGAGCGCAGGTGCAGGTTGTTGGTGCGCAGCATCTCGATCGTCAGGTCCGAGGAGTGCTGGAAGTGCCACTCGGCGAGCTCGACGCCGGCCGGGCCGCCGTACTTGCCGTTCTCCGGCTCGTAGGGCAGGTAGGCGAGGTCGTTGTTGGGACGCAGGTTCATCGTCCCGTCCTCGGCCAGGTACTCCTGCTTCTCGTCCTCGCTGAACTCCATCGAGAACAGCTGCTGGTACAGGTCGCCCAGGAAGCCGGTGTCGACGTCGTAGAGGGCCGGGCGGCGGGCCAGGTACTCCCGCACGCGCTTCTCGGCGAGCTCCTTGACCAGCTCGGTGTCCGCGGCGCGCCGCGGCTTGAGCCGCATCCGCACGTGCGGCCCCTCGAGCCAGTAATTGATGAAGAAGTAGCCGTCGAGCAGGTCGCGCTCGGTGAGCTCGGCGAAGACGTCGCGGATGCACCGGGTGAGCAGCGGCTGCGGGTTGGCGGCGTAGTAGACGTGCATGGCCAGCCACTCCCCCGGCTGGTCGTCGGTGTCCCGGGTCGGCTCGGCGGTGAGGGTGGTCATGACGTGGTCCTCTCGGGCTGGACGTGCGTGTCGGACGTGGGGCGGGGCTGGTGCTCGATGGCGAGCTCGACGACGTGGCGTCCCTCGGCGGACCGGCCCGGTGCCGCGTCGAGGTCGGGCAGCATCTCGGTGAACAGCACCAGGGCCTCCTGCTCCAGGACGCCCTCGAGCGCCTGCAGCGACAGGACGCTGCCGAAGTCGACGTACATCGGCTTGGAGCTGCCGGCCCCGCGGAAGCCGGAGGCCACCTGGGTCTTGACGAAGACCTGGCGCGGCATCCGGTGCCGTGCGCGCCAGCGCTGCCAGGTGAGCAGCCGGCTGGCGTCGTCGGCCGGGGCCGCGACGTGCGCGCCGACCGGGAGGTCGGCGGCGCCGACGGCCCAGCAGCGCCGCCGCAGGACGACGTTGCCGCAGCTGACCCGGGGCCGGTAGCCGACGCCGTCCTCGACGGGAGCGGCGGGCAGCCCGCCCCACGGGTCGAACTGGCTCATCGACGTCTGGGCGAACAGCAGCATCGAGCGCGGGATCTCGGGCAGCGCCAGCGGGATCAGGTAGCCGAGGTAGGTCGGCACCACCTCGACGTCGAGGCGCCGCGAGCGCAGCGCCACCCGGCCCTCGTCGGGCAGGTGCACCGCGTAGAGGTCGTCGAGGTGGATCTGCTGCTCGTCCGGGACCGAGCTCTGCTCGCCGGGGCACACGATCTCGTGGTCGGTGAGCCGGTCGTGCAGGTTCAGGTTGCTGGTGACCGGTCCCCCGGTGACCTCGGCGTGCACCACGCCGTCGGCGGCGGCGTCGCGGGCCCGCTCGCGCAGCCGGGCGGTCAGGTCGAGGGCGCCGCCGGTGTCACCCGAGCCGTCGGTGCCGTCGGTGCCGTCGAAGGCGTAGGCGAAGCGGCTGAACGGGAAGTGCAGCCCGCCGTAGCCCTGGTTGAGCACCACGCGCGGCGCCCCGCCCGGCTGGGGCACGAGCTGCACGAGGTGGCTGCGGGGCTCGTCCCCGAAGGGCAGCCGGGCGGTGTGCGCGGCCACGTCGGCGACCACCTCGGGGGCGATCACCAGCTCCTCGGCCAGCTCCTGACCGGCATAGGCGTCGCGGAGCGCGTCGGTGAGGGTGACGCGTGCGGTGTCGAGGCGGTCGACGTCCTCGGAGCGCAGCCAGTTGATCTCCGGCTGGTAGCTGCCGTCGTCGCCGTAGGCCTTCCGCTGCCCGGACATGGTCTGGTACTGCTCGAAGAAGTCCTCGGAGAAGTCGTGCAGCAGCTCCAGGAGGTCCTCGGCCCGGCCGCCGGTCCCGAAGCGGGCCACGAAGTAGGCCTGGAAGGTCAGCCGCTGGGCGAGGGTGACGTCCCAGGCGCGCAGCAGCGGGTCGACGGCGCGCAGCGGCTCGAGGACGTCGCGGTCCCAGCCCTGCTCGTCGAGGACGATCGGGTCGGCGCCGGCGACGCAGTCCTCGTAGACGAGGGTCTGCGGCACGGCGTCCGGCGAGTCGTCGCCGAGGGTGGCGAAGACCTCGGCGACCATCGCGCGCACCTCGGCCAGCACGACGGCGCGGCCGGCGACGTCGGCCTCGGCGTGGTCGGCGAGCCGGGCCCGCACGTCGTCGAGGCGGTCGCCGATGGCGACGGCCCAGGCGACCGGGTTCGCGGTGCCGCCGGGACCGAGGGTCACCAGGGTGCGGAGCACCTCGGCGAGCGCGGCGACCGGGTCGGCGGCGTGCACCGGCACCTGGAGGCCGGGCACCTCGACGAGGCCGAGGCGCAGCAGCGCGGCGAGGTAGGACTCGCTGGCCTCCAGGTCGGCGTCGTGCCGGACGGCGAGCCAGGCGGCCACCGTGGCGAACGTGGGGGCCGGGCCGGCGCCGCCGAGCAGGTCGAGCAGCTCGTCGAGCGCCTCGCCGTTGCGCAGGAAGAACAGCTTGTCGGTGACGGCGTCGAAGGTGACGGCCTGCTGCTCCTCGCCGCCCTCGATCCAGCGCCGCACGTAGCGGATCCGGTCGTCGTCGTGGACCCAGCCGGCCGTGGCGGCGACCGGGAGGTCGCCACGCTTGTCGGCGTCGTCGAGGACGAGGCGGCAGATCCGGTTCAGGACGGCGACGTTGAGCCGCACGTGCGAGCGGGTCGCGGCGTCGACCGGGTAGCCGTCGGTGCCGGCGCCGTCGGGGCCGAAGGTGGCCACCTGCACGGGGGTGAAGGTGCCGAACGGGCTCGGCTTGACCACCGTGCGCCCGACGTAGGACAGCACCGAGCGCTCGAGCTTGCGGCGCTTCTTGTCGACCTTCTCCGGCGGCATCCGCAGGAACCCGCCGAGCTGGTTCGACAGCGGCGGCGACGCGACGAGGACGCCGGCACGGAGCTCGGGCCGGTCGGCGAGCCGCTGCAGCGCGACCCGGCTGGCGGCGACGTCGGCGTCGACGATGCCCGGGCCGGCGGCGACCCGAGCGACGAGGGCGCGCTCGGCCAGGTGCCACTGCTCGAGGAGCCGGCCGGTGCCGGCGTGCAGCCCGGCGACGAGGGCGATGTCGGCGACCGGGTCGGCGAGCGGCTGGCCGCGGAAGACCCGGCGGCGCAGGTTGACCAGGAAGCGACGCTGCTCCTGGTCGGCGTTGTCGCCGACGAGCGGGTGCAGGGCGTCGCTGAGGCCGGTGGCCAGGGCGGAGACCGACACCTCGAGGGCCAGCACCGACGTCGCCCAGGCCGTGGCGACCTCGTCGCGCAGGGCGTCGAGGACGTCGACGGGCAGGCCGCCGATGCGGGCCAGGGCCATCGGCGCCAGGCCGGGGCGCAGGGTGCGGCGCAGCAGCGCGCGGGTGGCGAGGTCGGCGTCGTAGGTCGCGGTCATCACGCACCCGCCTCGACGTGCGCCGGGACCTCGGCCGGGACGAGCGACGACCCGAAGTCGCCCTCGGAGCCCCGCTCGCGGCCCACGGCCATCACGAGCAGTGGCTTCTCGCCCGACTCCTCCAGCCCCAGGAGCTCGATGAAGGAGATGTTGTCGAAGCCGAGGGCCACGCCGCAGCCGGTGTCGAGCGCAGCGGCCGCGGTGTAGGTGGCCTGCGAGACCGCGCCGATGGTGGCGTTGACGAGGCGGTAGCCCCGGGAGCCGACGGCGTCGAGCACGGCGTGGGTGCGCACGGTCGGCACGATCACGGCGCCGGCCTGCTCCATGTTGTAGTTCGAGAGGAAGTAGTTGTCCTGGAGGAAGCGCCCCTGCCCGCCGGCCACGACCGGCTCGAGCGCGTGCTCGGCCGGGTGGTAGCGGTAGGCGCCGGGGGCGACGCCCTCGACGTGGTTGACGAAGGCGTAGAGCGTGGTGATCCCCCGGGCGTCCGCGCCTGACGGCGTCGCCTCGCTGGCGACCGCGCCGGCCTGGCCGGCGGCCAGCAGCGCGCCGAGCTCCTCGGCCGGCATCGGGTCGCCCTGGAAGCGACCGAAGCTGCTGCGGCGCCGGCGCAGGGCCGCGCGGACGTCGACCGGCATCGGCCGCGCCGGCGGCAGCGCGACCAGCGACCCGTCGTCGGGGGCGGGGAAGGTGGGCCGCGCCGCGTCCAGCGACGCCGGCGTCGGCACGTCGAGGCACCCGGCCTGGGTCTCGGCCTGCATCGTCTCGACCGCCTCGAACCCGAAGCTGACCCGCGACTTCTCGTGGTCGCGCAGCGCGACCCGGGCACCGGTGGGGGCGGCGGTGGTGACGGCCCCGGGACCGCCGAGCGGCACCACGGCGTGGATGCCCTCGAGGCTCGGCTCGACGCCGAGCAGGTGGGCCAGCGCGGGCTCGTCGAACCACAGGTGCGGCTCGACGGCCGCCCCGCGGGCCCGGCTCCACAGCCGCCAGGTGCCCAGCACGGTGCCGACGTCCATGGTCACGGCGTGGAAGCTGAAGCTGTTGTACTTGAACGCGTTCTGCCAGTACTTGATGCCGAGCACGAGAAAGGTGTCGGTGTCGTCGCAGCGCCCGCCCAGCGCGGCCCGGACGTCGCCGCTGACGTCGCCGACGAGCAGCCGCTGCAGGGCGTGGTGCGAGGGTGAGTAGTGGTAGACGCCGGGCACCAGGTCCGAGGAGGGACCGGCCACCAGGTAGACGGCGACGGGGTAGAGACCGCCGCCCGAGGCCGTGCCGCGCGACCAGTTGGCGTCGACGTACCAGGGCAGCCCGCCGAGGTCGGTGTTGGCCTGGATGCCGAGCCGGCGACCCGAGAGCCCGTAGGAGTCCTGGAGCAGCGCGCCGAGGGTGTCGAGGTCGTGACCGAGGCGGTGGGTCTCCGCGCCGTGCAGGCCGGCGTCGACGCTCGCGTCGCCCGGGTAGGGCGCTGTGCCCAGCGGGAGCCGGTCGGCGTCGGGGTAGAACTTCTGCTTGCGCGGCTTGTCGCTCCAGTTCGGGACGAAGTCGACGGGATCCATGTAGACCCGTCCGCGGTGCAGGATCTGCTCGGTGTAGTCGTGCGCGAAGGTCGTCATCGCGTTCTCCTGGGGTGTCGGCAGGTGGTGCGGGGGTCAGGGCAGGGGGTGCGGGGCCGGGGTGAGCTCCTCGGCCGTGAGGTCGCGGTCGTCGAGGCCGGCCTCGCGGCGCGCGGTGAGCATCCGGGGCTGCGAGCGCGCCCGCTGGCGCGACCAGCCGAAGTCGAGCGGCAGCAGGCCGGGCACCAGCACGCTGACCGTGTGCAGGCCGAGGGCCCGCTGCTCGGGCATCGTCTGGTCGACCACCAGCACGTCGAAGCCGGCGTCGGTGACCAGGCCCAGCACCGTGTCGAGGTCCGTCCGCAGGTCGAGCGAGGGGCGCGGGCGCGGCCGGTCGACCTCGAAGCGCTGGTGCACGGTGCTCGTCGGCTGCTCGGCGAGCAGGAAGTCGGAGTAGCCCCGCATCTCCGGGATGCCGTGCAGCAGCGGGTGGTCGTGCAGCGACTGGACGTGGGCGAAGTCGTCGACCATGGCCCGCAGGCGCGGCTCGTGGTTGGTGCAGCGCAGCCGGCTGTTGGGGGCGTCGGTGGCGATCTCGCAGAGCGCGCCCTCGATGGCGACCTCCGGGTCGAGCGAGGCGCCGGCGCCGAAGCACAGGCGGCCCATGCCGCCGTCGACGCGCTCGGCGACGCCGATGACGACGGGCACCGGGAAGGTGACCCGGGCGTCGAAGAAGCGGGCGCGGTAGCCGTGCAGCGCGAGCCGCTCGACGGTGGCCCGGGTGGAGAGGTTGGCGCTGCTCGCGACGTCGATCTCCGGGAGCGGGCGTCCGCCGTACCAGCCGAGCAGGAAGGCGTCGCGCTCGAGGACCTCGAGGAGCCCGAACCAGGTCGCCTCGACCTCGCTGGCCCCCGTCGCGCAGCCGCTGGAGCTTTCCTGCACGAACCGGTTCTCCTGGCCGGGGATGTGGTAGTAGGCCTGCACCTCGGGCACCAGGACCGGGCGGTCGTCGCGCAGCGAGTGCGCCCAGACCCAGCGGATCGGGCGGTCGGGGTCGAAGGGGTGGATCCAGGGGTGCTCGGCGTGGAAGGCGTCGTCGTAGAGCCCGCACGTGCGCGGGTCGAGCACCCCGGCGCCGCCGGCGTCCGCGGCGACCTCGTGGTAGCTGGCCGTGACCGCGGTCGTGACGCCGCGCGGGCGCATCCCGGCGGCCCGCTCGAGGCCTTCCAGGACGCCGATCCGGGCGCTGACGTCGAACCGGTCGTCGTGCCCGCCCCAGAACGTCTCGCGCAGGTACTCGGCGGACCGGACCATCAGGCAGCCGACCGTGGCCGACGTCGTCGTCGAGGTGACGTCGCGGACGATGCCGGGACCCAGGGCGCCGCACACCGGGTTGGCGTAGGCGTCGAGGTCGAGGTCGTAGTCGAAGATCGAGCGGCCGCGGTAGCTGTCGGGGGCCGGCTTCGGCGAGGCCGCGAGGTGCGGCTGCCACGGGGCGTCCTCGGGCAGCGCGCCGCAGGACTGGCACTCGGGGTCGGCGACGACGGCGTGCCGGGTGACGTGCAGCCGCTCCAGGTCGACGTCGTGCACCTCGGCGTGCAGTGTGCCGGGCCGCGGCCCGACCAGGGCCGAGAGCGAGGCCACGGTGAGGTCCGCGAAGGGGTTCGCCCACGGCTCGTCGACACCGTGGCGGGCGCCGTGGCCGAGCTCGAGCGCGGTGCGCAGCGTCTCGGGGCGCACCGCCTGCCAGCGGCGGGCCAGGCAGGTGGGGCAGGCCTCGCCGGGCACGGGGGCGACCGGGCCGACCAGCGCCTGGCGGTCGTGCACCAGGACCGGCGGGCCGTCGGTGCCGTCGGTGCCGTCGGTGCCGTCGGGGCCCGCGGTGTCGTCGAGGTCCGGGGCGACCCGGAAGGCGTCGTCGAGACCGAGCCACGCGGTCCTCGGCCGACCCCCGGCACCCACGGCGGCGACGGCGGCGGCGAGGCCGGGCAGCGGCCGCGCCCGGCGCTGGGTGTCGGGCGGCGCCACGCCCGGTCGGGCCGGGGTGATGGTCATCGGGCCGAGCCGTCCTCGACGAGGGTGACCGCGACGGTCTCGACCCCGGCCGGGGCGAGCGCCGCGGTGGTCGTGCGGACCGCGACGGGTGACAGCCCGGAGACCGCCAGCCGGGTGACCGACTCCTCCCAGGTGGGCGCGGTCGGCCGGGTCCCGGCGTCGTCGCGCACCTGGAGGGTCCACGGGTCCAGGGCCGGCACGACGGGCTCGACCACGCTGCACGACGCGGGCTCCGCGGCGGTGCCGGCGGCGTCGGTGCGGGCCTGGACGGTGCCGACGACGTCCACCACGGCGTCGCGGACGGCGGTGGGCAGGTCGAGCGCGGCGGCGACGGCGTGGACGTCGCGGTGGCTGGGCGAGCGGACCAGGGCGACCCGGGCGGCGCCGGCGGGCGCGGCGACCTCGAGCACCTCGAGCTCGACGCCGAGCAGCTCGGCCGAGCGCAGCAGGAAGGTGACCTCGGCGCCGCGGCGGGTGCCCGGGACGGCGTCCTGGGTCAGGCAGGCGTCGAGGTCGACGCGGTGCACCGGCGCGCCGCGCAGGGCGTCGACGACGCCCCGGTGGGCCACCGCCCGGGCCAGGGCCCGCACGGTCGCCGCGCCGAGGGTGCCGCCGGCGGCGTGGCCGGTGTGCTCGCCGGTCGCGGGCGCCTCCACCTCGACCGCGTCGGCCAGCGACCGACCGCGGGTCGGCCGGGTGCGGGCCGTGGCCGCGTGCCGCACGGCGACCCGGTCGAGCACCCGCAGCCGCGCGGCGGCCACGTGGTCGATGTCGGCCACGACGAGCGTCTCGGTGCGGTCCCGGCCGGTCGAGAGGGTGGCGCTGCTCAGCTTGAGCGGGGTCTGGGTCCACGCGTCGTCGGTGAACTCCGGGACCAGCCCGGTGTGCTGCTGCACGAGCCGGGAGCGCTGGTTGAGGGCGACCGCGACCGGGTCCTCGTCGGCCGCGCCCTCGTGGGCGTGGGCGTCGTAGGGCGGGTCGAGCAGGGTCCAGTCGATGGTGTCGTCGGGGTCGAGCGGCCGCGTCGTCGGCAGCGCCGGGTCGGGCAGCAGCCCCTCGGCGACGACGTCGAGCGAGTCGAGGTCCTGGATGACGACGCCGCCGCGGGTCTCGGCGGGCAGGCAGCCGGTGACGGCCCGGAAGACCTCGTAGGCGAGGTGGTTGCCGATCATCGCGGCCATCGGGCCCTCCGGACCGACGGGCGAGCCGAGGGCGGGCTGCGCGACCTGCTCCCAGACCGCCGCCTCGTCGGCCTGGCGGCCGCGCCCGAGGGCGCGGACGGCGCCGGCCCAGGTGGTCTGGCTGCCGGGCTCGATGATCGGGCCGATCACCGAGCGACGGCCGATGACCCAGGCCGGCAGCACGACGACGCCGGACGGCGCCGCCCCGGCCTCGGCCTCGAGGCGGTGGGCCTGCGCGACCGCGCCGGTCCCGGCGACCACGACGACGTCGACGTCGCCCAGGTCGGCCCAGCCGCGCGGCCCCGTGCCGGCGTCGAGCGGCTGCAGGACGGTGGTGACGCCGGCGGCGGCGAGCTCGGCGACGGTCGCCCCCACCTCGGGGTCGCCGGCGACGTCCGCCACCAGCGTGCTCGCGCCGTTGCGGACCAGGGCCCGGACGCACCAGGTGGCGACGTCACCGGTGCCGAGCACGGCCACGCGGGCCGAGCGGAAGCGCTCGAAGCGGCGCGAGGCGTCGTCGACGTAGTGGTCGATGTAGTTGAGCTGGGCGCCGAAGCGCTCGGTGACCGCGGCGTCGTCGAGCTCGAGGTCGCCGCCGGTGGCGGCGACGTCGCGGGCGAAGCCGCGCTCGAGGAGCGAGGAGACCAGGGTCGCCATCATCGAGCGCTGGGCCTCGCCGAGCCCGCCGCCGAGCTCGGCGACGCTGGCGCGACCGTCGAGGTGCGGGACCACGAGCGAGGCGAAGCGGTAGGCGCTCCCGGAGTTGAGGTGGAAGCCGCCCTTGGAGTTGTGGAAGAGCACCCCCTGCGGGGTCTCGGTGAAGAGGACGTCGCGCTGGAGTCGGGGGCGGGTGGGGGCGATCTGGTCGAACGTGGTCATCGGGCACCTTCCTGGGGCGGATCGAGGGCGGGACAGGGGCGGAGGACGGGGACGGCGCTCGGGCCGCGCGCCGGGGCCGGGCTCCGGAGGGCGAAGGCCCGCACGAGCGGGTCGACCCGGAACGTCCCCGGGGCGAGCTCGTCGAGCCAGCCGCGGTTGACGAGGTCGTCGAGGTGCTGGTGGGGCGGCCCGAACCGGTCGCCGTCGAGGGCGTCCCCGGCCTCGCGCAGCGAGAACCCGTCGTCGTCGAGCGCGGACAGACGGGTCACGACGTCGGGCAGCGGGGGCTCCAGGCGCAGCATGGCCAGGTCGAAGTAGGCCGCGAGCGACAGGTCTCCCGCGCCGCCGGAGAGCCGGGCCACCGGGTCCTCCCGCAGCCACTGCGCCGCCGCGGACAGGCCCCAGGCCGGCCGGGTCTGGAGGGTCGCCGCGAAGACGCGCAGCGCGAGCGGGTTGCGCCAGCAGTGGGTGACGATGTCGTAGGCGGCCAGCATGTCCTCCGCGACGCCGGCGGGGCCGAGCAGCCGGCCGAGCAGCGCCAGGGCGTCGGCCATCTGCAGCTCCTCGACGCGGTGGACCAGCGCCCCGTGGGTGCGCACCAGCCGCAGCATCGGCGCCCCGGTGGTGATCAGCACCGAGCGGTGCGGGTAGGCGTCGGCGATGGCGGCGACGTCCTGCTCGCGCACGGCGTCGTCGAGGAGGAGCAGCCCGGGCGACGTCGACGTGTCGTGGGCGCCGGGGCCGAGCTGGGCGGCGAGGTCGGCCACCACGTCCTCGCGGTCGCGGGGCCGGTCGTCGTGGTCGCGCATCCGGACCATGGCCTGCACCGAGCCACCGGCGCCGTGCCCGGCCACGTGCTCGGCGACGCGGGCCGCGGCGTGCAGGGCGAGCGAGGTCTTGCCGACGCCGGGCGAGCCGACGAGCAGGCACAGCGAGCGGACGCCGTCGCGCCCGGTCAGCTGGTTCACCAGCCGGTCGAGCTCGTCCTCGCGGCCGACGAAGCCGGAGCTCCCGAGCAGCGACCGGGACGTGGGCAGGGTGGGCGCCGGGGCGGGCGGCTGCTCCTCGACGACCGCGGCCGGGCGCAGGAGGTGGACGGTGCCGCCGGTGCCGCCGGCGTCGCCCACGCCCGAGGCGACCGGGCCGGCCGCGGCCGGGCCGGTGGTGTCGTCGACGGCGGGCGCCGCGACCGACAACGAGGTCGCCGTCGGGGCGGGCGGCGCGGTGGCGCCCGGGACCATCGGCTGGCCGGTGAGGATCGCCATCTCGGCCGCGGTCAGCTCGGGCGTCGGGTCGAGCCCGAGCTCGTCGGAGAGGTACTGCTTCATCCGGGTGCACTCGGCCAGGGCGTCCTCGCGGCGACCGGCGCGGTAGAGCACCCCGACGAGCTGGAGGGCGAAGCGCTCGTGGCCCTCGTGGCTGCGGGTGAGCAGCTGCAGCTCGGCCAGCGCCTCCTGGTCGCGGCCGTCGCGGACGAGCAGGTCGACGATGCGCTCGAGCACCTGCAGCCGCTCCTCCTCCAGCAGCGGGACCACGCCGCGGTGCAGGACGTCGGAGCCGACGTTGCACAGCAGCGAGCCCTGCCAGAGGTCGAGCGCGCCGCGGAGGGCGCGCACCTGCGGGTCGACGCCCTCGAGGCGGGTCGAGCCGACGACGTGCTCGCGGAAGAGGAGGAGGTCGAGCTCTTCGACGCCGGCCCGCAGCCGGTAGCCGCCGGACACGGTCTGGATGAGGTCGTCGCCCAGGTTGTGGCGCACGAGCAGCTTGCGCAGCCGGGTGGTGCAGGTGCGCAGGGCCGAGCGGGCGTCGACGTCGGCCTCGTCGCCCCACACGGCCCGCAACAGGAACTCGTTCGAGGTGACCTCGTTGGGCGAGGTGAGCAGGGTGGCGAGCATGCTCACCGGCTTCGACGCCGGTAGCGGCTGGTAGCTCTCCCCGTCCCACACGCTCACGGGTCCGAGCACCCGGAACGTCGGGTGGGGGGCCGGCAGGTGGTCGGGGTTCATGTCCTCGACACTGCGGCCGGGTCAGCACCCCCGACAAGGGAGCCGGCGGGGGCACAACCGGACGTGGCACCTTCTGCACGGCGAGCGGGCGAGCCGCGCGCCGGGAGGTCTCAGCGGCGCTCGGTGGCCTCGACCCAGCCCCGGTCGCAGCAGATCACGCCGAGCTCGAAACGGCTGTTGGAGCCGAGCTCCTGGCTGATCTGGGACACCAGCCGGCGCACCGAGCGCAGCGACATCCCCACGCGCCTGGCGATCGCCTCGTCCTTGTTGCCGCGGCCGAGGAACCGGATCACCTCGAGCTCGAGCTCGTTGGGCTCCCAGCGGTCGGGACGGTCCTCGTCGTCCCCGAGCGGGCGACCTCCGCGCCACAGCGACTCGAAGGTCTCGCGCATCAGCCGGATCAGGCTGTGGTGGCGGACGATCGTGGCTCCGGCCCCCGGGTCGTCGGGGTCGGTGGGCATGATCGCCGCGGAGTCGTCGACCAGGATCATCCGGGTCGGGAGGGTGGCCGCGACCCGCACGTCGGCGCCGAGCCCGACGAGCTCGGCGAGGTAGGCGGCGTACTCGCGGGAGCGGCGCACGTGCCCGGTGAGCACCAGCATCCTGGTCTGGACCCCCCGCTCGAGGAGCACGGTGTCGCCCCGGCGCGCGGTCTCCATCGCCTCGGGGCTCGGCAGCATCGTCAGGACGGTGAGGACCTCGCTCGTGGCCTGCCCGAGGAGCTCGGAGATCCGGTCGGCCACGTGGTCACGGCCCTCGACCTGCTCGAGGCTGCTGCGCTGGCGGGTGTCGTGGTCGTCGACGAGCTCGATCAGCTGCTGGGTCGCCTGCCGGGTCTGGCTGAGTCGTTCCTGCGCGAACCGGAGGGTGCGGTCGCGCTCCTCGATCAGCCGGGTCAGGCCCACGCGGGGGCCTACCGGCCGCAGCGTGCCGTCGACCTCCTGCGACGGGACCAGCAGCCCCTTGGCGACCAGGGAGGCGATGGCCGGGGTGACGGCGTCCTCCCCGACCTGCAGGTGCTCGCGCAGCTGCTGGGGCGACCACTCGTCGGCGAGCAGCGTCTGCTGGTAGACCCGCAGCGCCACCGGGTCGAGACCCAGGGCGGCGAAGGACTCCACGTCGCGCTCGGTGAGCGGCGTGCGCTCGGCGCCGGACGCGGACGGACCGCTCCTGGCGACGACGGGCTCGTCGGAGGGACCGGTGCCCACGGCATCGGTGGTCGCGACCATCTCTTCTCCTCCACCCGAGTTGAGCGCACTGTACAAGTCGTCGACGACCCCTTGGGGTCGCCCCGGACCGGCTGGTGTGACCCGTGCCGCCCGGGGGTGACTTGTGTCCTGACACCTTCTACCCCCCGGTCGACCCGTGACCCAGGCATACCCCGCGGAGCATGGTGGTAACGAAGCCAGGGACCGCACATCACGACGAAGGGACACCAACCATGCGCACCAGGATCATGTCGGGAATCGTCGGGGTCGTCCTCTGCACCGGGGTCGCGGTGGGCTCGGCAGCACCGGCCTCGGCCGCCGGCACCGACCCCGTGCTCAAGGCGGCGGCCGCCGCCGTGCAGGTGCTCGAGGGGCGCCCCCACGTGCCGCAGTCGCCCTGCATCGACTGCTGGTGAGCGACTGCTCGTGAGCGCCCCCGGCCACCCCGGCGGGTGGCGCGGGGCCACGTACAATCGTCGAGCGTTCTCGCAGCAACGTTGCCCGTGCTGCCGCACCTCCGTTCGTCGGGCACACGACCTCGCTGACGGTTTCCTCTCATCGTGGGGTCATCCGGCCTGAGGAGTGGAACCACCATCACATCGTCGACCAGCCGCGCCGACCAGGCGTTCACCGCCGACCTGGAGAGCTCCTTCGACGAGCTCGGCTACCTCGTGGGCAACGAGCCGTCCGCCGTCCTCCTGGTGGACCTGAGCTCCCGCGACGTCGTGCACGCAAACGCCGTCGCCCGCCAGCTCGCACCCGGGCTGCAGCTCCCGAGCCCGCTCGACGTCTGGTCCGACGCGGCCGGGCTGCGCGACCTCGAGGGCGGTCTGCTCTCCGAGACTACCCACCCGCTGTCGCGCCTGGCCCGCACCGAGCCGGTGAACGGCCAGGCGGTCTCGGCCCTCCGCGGCAGCGACATGGGTCAGCAGCGCCAGCCGCTCTGGGTGGTCGCGCTGCCGATGCTCGACTCGCCGATGCTCAAGTCCTACGCGCTGGTCGTGATGCTGCCGATCGGACGGCGCAAGGAGGTGCCGCCGGCGACGAGCCTCGACCTGCACTCGCGCGCGGTGGTGGCCACCGGGCTGTCCTTCACCCTCGCCGACGCGACCGACCCCGACCTGCCCCTGGTCTGGGTGAACCCCGCCTTCACCGCCACCACCGGCTACACGCTGGAGGAGTCGGTCGGTCGCAACTGCCGGTTCCTCCAGGGCGCCGGCACCGACCCGGCCGACGTCGACCGCATCCGCCGGGCCGTCCGTGCCGGCGAGGACGTCACGTGCACCGTGCTGAACTACCGCAAGGACGGCACGGCGTACTGGAACCAGGTGCACATCAGCCCGGTCCACGGCCCCGAGGGCGCGCTCACCCACTTCGTCGGCATCCAGACCGACGTGACCGGGCGGATCGAGGCCGACCGCGCCCGCGACGCCGCGCTGCTCGCCGAGCGCCGGGCCCGGGCGGCGTCCGAGGCCGCCGAGGAGCGGCTCCAGCTGCTCGTCGACGCCAGCAGCGGCCTGGTCGGCGCCACCGACGTCGCCGACGCCCACCGCCGGCTGATCGACCTGCTCGTCCCGCGGGTCGCCGACTTCGCCCTGGTCCTCGGGCCGAGCGGCACCGACGACCTCGGCGTCCTCGCCGCCCAGCACAGCACCGAGAAGCTCGTCGGTGACCTCCGCGACGTGGCCGACGGCCTGGCCGCCGCGCTCGTCGCCGGGCCCCCGGTCGACGTCCTCGTGGGCGCCGACGGCGGGCGCCTGCTCACCGACCTCGACACCCCCGAGGGCAGCGACACCCGCCGCGACTACATCGCCGACGAGCACTACCTCGCCGCCAGCGCGGCGTTCCCGGTGCGCTCCGCCGTCCTGGTGCCGCTGCCCGGTCGTGGCCCCGCGACCGAGGTGCTGGTCCTGGGTCGCTCCCCCGACCGCCCGCAGTTCACCCGCGACGACGTCGAGGTGGCCGCCGACCTCGGCCGCCGCGTCGGCGTCCTGGTCGAGAACACCCGGCTCCACGAGCTCCAGCGCAGCAACTCCGAGGTGCTGCAGCGCAGCCTGCTGCCCGACCTGCCCGTCATCCGCGGGATCCGCTCGGCGGCGCAGTACCACGCCGGGGCGGTCGGCTCGCAGGTCGGCGGCGACTTCTACGACCCTCACCACCCTCGCCGACGGCACCATCGCCCTCGCGGTCGGCGACGTCGTCGGGCACGACATCCTCGCGGCGGCCGCGATGGGCCAGCTGCGCGGGCTCCTGCGCGCCTGCGTGCACGACCCCGACGCCACCCCGTCGAGCGTGATCGCACGGGTCGAGCGGCTGCTCGTCGACCTCCAGCTGCGCACGATCGCCTCCATGCTCCAGGTGTTCCTGACCCGGACGCCGGACGGCTGGGACCTCGTCTGGTCGTGCGCCGGGCACCCGCCGCTCGCCGTCCGGTACCCCGACGGCCGCGTCGAGCTGCTCGGCCGGACCGACGGCAACGACCCCCTGATCGGCGTCGGGCACCCCGACCGCCACGAGGAGTCCGCGACCCTGCCCGTCGGCACCCTGCTGCTGGGCTACACCGACGGGCTCGTCGAGCGCCGCACGGAGTCCCTCGACCTGGGTCTGCACCGGCTGCTGCACCACGTGCGGGTCGGCCCCGCCGACCCTGCCGGCCTCGTCGAGCACCTGGTGGAGCACCTCACGCGCGGTTCCGACCACGACGACGACATCGCCCTGGTCGCCGTCCGGCTGGACTAGCCGGACCGGTCGCGGGGATCCTCGGGCACGACGGCGCCCGCCCCGTTACGCTTCGACCGGCCCGCCTCCGGGCACGGCCGACCAGCGCCCCGCGTCCGCAATCCCCCCCAGACGGACGTGGGGCGCTGGCTCTTCGCTGACCCGTCGCTGATCACTGACGGGTCAGCCTGGTTTCTACGCTGACCCGTCGCTGATCACTGACGGGTCAGCCTGGGTTCTGCGCTGACCCGTCGCTGATCACTGACGGGTCGACCTGGTTTCTGCGCTGACCCGTCGCTGATCAGCGACGGGTCAGCGTGAGGAGGTAGGAGTAGCCGGCGTCGAGGGTCGGGGTGGCGAGGGAGGTTTCCTCGCCGGTCACGACCGTGAACTCCTCGACCAGGTCGTTGAGGTTGCTCCCGCCCGACTCGCCGGACGGCGCCAGCCGCTGGTCGCTGGACACCTCGACCTCGCCGTCGCCGACCTCGGTGACCTCGAAGGTGATCTCCTCGCCGACGCTCTCGACCGTGGCGGTGGCCCCGACCTCGACCTCGAGGGTCGTGACCTCGGGCGTCGCCTGGTGCTCGGGGTCCCAGCCGTTCCAGTCGGAGGCCTCGATCGTGAGCATTTGCGCCGGGACGTCGGCCGCCCCGGCACCGGCGTCGTCCCCGCACCCGGTCAGCGCGAGCGGGCCCAGGACGACGGCGACGAGCAGGTGGCGAGTGGTGGTCGTCATACCTGCTCCGACGCCGGCGCGCGGCCGCTGGTTCCCCGGGCCCGTGTGACCTGGTCGACCTTTGACTTCAAGTACTCGAAGTTCCTACCGTCGTGAGCATGGAGGCCAGGACCACGCAGCGCGGGTACACGATCAAGGAGGCGGCCACGCTGACCGGCCTGCCGGCGAGCACGCTGCGCTACTACGAGTCCATCGGCGTGGTCGCACCCATCGCCCGGGGCGCCAGCAGCAGGCACCGGGTCTACGACGAGGCCGACCTCGACCAGCTGATGTGGATCGCCTGCCTCGCCGCGACCGGCATGTCGGTCGGTGACATGCGGCGCTACGTCGCCAACGGCCAGGTCGGCCCGTCCGCGGCCGGCGACCAGGCCGCGCTGCTCGCCGCCCAGGAGCGGCGCCTGGCCGCCGAGGCCGAGGCGATCGCCCTGCGTCAGCGCTACGTGCGCCTGAAGATCGACTACTGGCACGCGGTCGAGGCCGGCGACGCCGACCGGGCCGCGCTGCTCGCGGGCGAGGCGCGCGTCCTCGCCGACCAGCTCAAGGAGACCCGGCGCCCCTGACCGCGCCACCCCTCCCGGCCCGCGCCTGACCGGGCCGACCCCACTGGACGCCGCGGTCCGGCGTCCGAGCGCGCCCGCACCCACCCCGAACCGACCGAACCGAACCCGAACCCCGAACCCGAACCAAGGAGAACCACCATGCGCGTGCACGCCTACGCCGCCCCCGCCGCCGGCCAGCCGCTGGCCCCCACCACCATCGAGCGCCGCGACGTCGGACCCGACGACGTCCTCATCGCCATCGAGTACGCCGGCATCTGCCACTCCGACATCCACACCGTCAACGGCGACTGGGGGCCGCAGCCCTTCCCCGTCGTCCCGGGCCACGAGATCGTCGGCACCGTCACCGAGGTCGGCGCCGACGTCACCCGACACCGCGTCGGTGACCGCGTCGGCGTCGGCTGCATGGTCAACTCCTGCGGCGAGTGCGTGAACTGCCGCCGCGGCGACGAGCAGTACTGCGTCGCGGGCATGGTCGGCACCTACGCCGCCACCGACCGCGACGGCACCACCACCCAGGGCGGGTACTCGACGCACGTCGTCGTCGACGCCGACTTCGTCCTCTCGATCCCCGAGGGCCTCGACCCCGCGGCGGCCGCGCCGCTGCTGTGCGCGGGCATCACCACCTACGCGCCGCTCCGGCGGTGGAACGCCGGCCCCGGCACCCGCGTCGCGGTCGTCGGCCTCGGCGGCCTCGGGCACCTGGCGGTCAGGATCGCGCACGCCCTCGGCGCCGAGGTGACGGTGCTGTCGCAGTCGCTGAAGAAGCAGGAGGACGGGCTGCGGCTCGGGGCCGACCACTACCACGCCACGTCGGACCCCGACACCTTCACCGCCCTCGCCGGCAGCTTCGACCTGATCCTCAACACCGTCAGCGCCAGCATCGACGTCAACGCCCACCTCGGGCTGCTCGCGGTCGACGGCACCCTCGTCAACGTCGGCGCCCCGCCGGAGCCGCTGGCCGTGCAGGCGATGTCGCTCATCGGCGGACGCCGCTCGCTCGCCGGCTCGATGATCGGCGGCATCGCGCTGACCCAGGAGATGCTCGACTTCTGCGCCGAGCACGGCATCGGCTCCGAGATCGAGGTCATCGCCGCCGACCAGGTCAACGAGGCCTACGAGCGCGTCCTCGCCTCCGACGTGCGCTACCGGTTCGTCATCGACACCTCGACGCTGGGCTGAGCCCGGCCCACCACCGCCCCACGACCCGCACACCATCCGCACGGCACCCGCACACCACTGGGACGCCGAGCGGCGTCCCCACCCCGACGCGCCCACCAGGCCACCGACCGGCCTGGTGGGCGCGTCGGCGTCGGCACCGTTGGTCGCGGGTCGCCAGAGCGCCCGGAACGCTCACCCCGACCCCGCGAAGTCACCTACCGGTGGGAGCGCTTCCACGTATGCCCGGCCCGCCCAGCCGCAGCGCAGCGGGGCCCACCCTCGAACCTGCCGTGTGACCGTTGACACACCGACGTGGCCCGTGTCACAGTTCTGCCACCCCGAATGGAAGCGCTCTCACACCACTTCAGACCCGGACCTCGTAGGAGACCAGACGTGATCAAGAAGACCCCTCGCGGCATCAGCCGCCCCGGCCTGGGCGTCACGGCGACGCTCGCGCTCGCCCTGACCCTCACCGCCTGCGGCGGTTCCGGAGGAGACCCGGGCGAGTCGGCCGAGCAGGACACGCTGGCCGCCGGCGAGACCCTCACCATCACGACCTTCGGCGAGTTCGGGTACGACGCCCTCATCGAGGAGTGGAACGCCGAGCACCCCGACGTGCAGGTCGAGCAGACCAAGGTCTCGCTGTGGGACGACTGGAAGAACGAGCTCAACACCAACCTCCAGGCCAACGCCGGGCTGCCCGACATCGTCGCCATCGAGGGCGACTTCATGCCGGCCATCATCGCCGCGCCCGACCGGTGGGTCGACCTGTCCGACGAGGACGTCGAGGGACGGTGGCTGGAGTTCAAGCAGGAGGCCGCGACCGCCGCCGACGGCCAGATGCTCGGCTACCCGACCGACGCCGGCCCCGAGGCGTTCTGCTACCGCGCCGACCTGTTCGAGGAGGCCGGCCTGCCCAGCGACCGCGAGGAGGTCGCGAAGCTGATGACCACCTGGGACGACTACTACGCCCTCGGCGAGCAGTTCACCGGCGCCTCCGACGCCGCGTGGTACGACTCCTCCGGCTCGATCGCCCAGGCCATGCTCAACCAGGTGCCCAACCCCTTCGAGAAGGAGGACGGCACCATCGACGTCGAGAACGAGGGACTGCAGGAGGTGTGGGCCACGGTCACCGCCAACGCCGAGACCCTCTCGACCCGCAACAAGCAGTGGAACCCCGACTGGGAGGCGGCGTTCAAGAAGGACGGGTTCGCCACCATCCCCTGCCCCGGCTGGATGCGCAGCAACATCCGCGACAACCAGGGCAAGCTGCAGGACGGCGTGGTGTGGGACATCGCCGACGTCTTCCCCGGTGGCGGCGGCAACTGGGGAGGGTCGTTCCTCGCGGTGCCCAAGACCTCGACCCACCAGGGCCCGGCCCAGGAGTTCCTCGAGTGGCTGACCGCGCCGGAGCAGCAGCTGCGCGTCTTCGCCGAGCTCGGCAACTTCCCCTCGCAGGTCGAGGCGCTGGAGAGCCCGGAGCTGCAGGGCACCACCGACGAGTACTTCAACGACGCCCCGGTCGGTGAGATCTACATCAACCGCGCCGAGGCCATCGACGTCCAGCCGTTCCAGGGACCGCTCTACTCCGACATCCTCGGCAAGTTCCAGGCCGCGGTCGACCGGGTCGACGAGGGCTCCGCGACACCCGACGAGTCGTGGAAGACCTTCCTCGCCGACGTCGACTCCCTGCAGTGACCGCGCCGGCTGAGGCCGACACGGCGGCCCAGCCCGGCAACCGCACCGCGACCCGGCGCGCCGCCGGGTCGCGGGACGGTGAGGACCCCGGCGACGGGGGGCGCGGGGGCCGGCGCGGCGAACGCCGGCTCCTGCGCCGCGAACGACGGGCCCGCTGGGACGTCAGGCTCGCGCCGTACCTCTTCGTGTCGCCGTTCTTCCTCGTCTTCGCCGTGGTCGGCATGTTCCCCCTCGCCTACACCGGCTACCTCTCGCTGCACGACTGGGACCGGCTGGCCTACACCCGCGGCGGGTTCATCGGCCTCGACAACTTCCGCTGGGTGCTGGACGACCCGCTCTTCACCAAGTCGCTGGTCAACACCCTCAGCATCTTCGCGATGTCGTCGATCCCGCAGGTCGTCATCGCCGTGACCGTCGCCGCGCTGCTCGACCAGCAGCTGCGGGGCAGCACGTTCTGGCGGATCAGCGTGCTGCTCCCGTTCGTCGTCGCGCCCACCGCGGCGGTGCTGATCTTCGGCACCCTCTTCTCGGACCGTTCCGGGCTGGTCAACGAGCTTCTCAGCAGCGTCGGGCTGGACCCGATCCGGTGGCACGTCGAGCGCTGGTGGAGCCACGCGGCCATCTCCAGCATGGTCAACTGGCGCTGGACCGGCTACAACGCGCTGATCTTCCTGGCCGCCATGCAGGCCGTGCCGCGCGAGGTCTACGAGTCGGCCTCGCTCGACGGCGCCGGCCGGGTGCGCCAGCTGCTCCACATCACGCTGCCGATGATCCGGCCGACGATGATCTTCGTCATCGTCACCACCACCATCGGCGGGCTGCAGATCTTCACCGAGCCGAGGCTCTTCGACGACACCGCGCAGCGTGAGGGTGGAGCGGACCACCAGTACATGACCATGACGCTCTACGTCTACGTCAAGGGCATCGAGGACCAGTTCTACGGCCGGGCCTCGGCCGCCGCCTGGCTCCTCTTCCTGTTCATCATCTCCATCGTGCTCGTCAACTACGCGGCGACCCGGTGGCTCACCCGACGGAGAGCGCTGTGACCCGACGCCCCGGAGCCCTCGTCTACGGGCTGCTGGCCGCCTTCGTGGTCGGCTCGGCCCTGCCCCTGTACTGGTCGTTCATGATCGGCTCCCACACCCGGGAGCGCGCCCTGGACACCCCGCCCCCGCTGCTGCCCGGCGGGCACTTCCTCGACAACGCCGGCCGCGTGCTCAACACCATCGACTTCTGGCAGGCGATGTTCAACAGCCTGGTCGTCTCGACGGTGTGCGCGACGTCGGTGGTCGTCTTCTCCACCCTCGCCGGGTACAGCTTCGCCAAGCTGCGCTTCCGCGGCAGCGGGCCGCTGATGGGCTTCGTCGTGATGACGATGGCCGTGCCGACCCAGCTCGCGATCGTGCCGCTGTTCATCCTGATGCGCGACTACCGACTGCTCGACACCCTCGCCGCGGTCGCCCTGCCGACCCTGGTCACCGCGTTCGGCGTGTTCTTCATGCGTCAGTACCTCTTCGACGCCGTGCCCGACGAGCTCATCGAGGCCGCCCGGATGGACGGCTGCTCGATGCTCCGCACGTTCTGGACCGTCGCCGTCCCCGCCGCCCGGCCCGCCATGGCGATCTTGTTCCTCTTCACCTTCATGCAGGTCTGGACCGACTACATGTGGCCCCTCGTGGCCCTGCAGAAGACCGAGACCCTGCAGATCGCCCTCGACCGCCTCGCGCTCACCGGACAGGGCCAGTCGACCGACTACGCCCTGCTGCTGGCCGGCACGGCGATGGCGACCGTGCCCCTCCTCGTCCTGTTCGTCCTGACCGGTCGCCAGCTGGTGACCGGCATCATGCAAGGAGCCCTCAAGGGATGACCGAGCTCGACACACCCCCCGCCCACCTCCGCCCGGTCGAGTTCCCGCCCGGGTTCGGGTGGGGCGCCGCGACCGCGGCGTACCAGATCGAGGGAGCCGCGGCCGAGGACGGCCGCACGCCCTCCATCTGGGACACCTACTCCCGCCTGCCGGGCGCCGTGATCGGTGGCGACACCGGCGACGTCGCGTGCGACCACTACCACCGCTACCCCGAGGACGTCGCGCTCGTGCGTGACCTCGGCCTCGGGTCCTACCGGTTCTCGGTGGCCTGGCCGCGGGTGCGCCCCGACGGCGGCGCGGTCAACCAGGCGGGCCTCGACTTCTACCGCCGCCTGGTCGACGAGCTGCTCGGCGCCGGCATCACGCCGTGGCTGACGCTCTACCACTGGGACCTGCCGCAGACGCTCGAGGACGCCGGCGGCTGGACCAACCGCGACACCGCGCACCGGTTCGTCGACTACGCCCGCACCGTGCACGACGCGCTGGGTGACCGGGTGCCGACGATCACCACGATGAACGAGCCGTGGTGCTCGGCGTTCCTGGGCCACACCTCGGGCCGGCACGCCCCCGGACGCCGGGAGGGCGCGGCCGGGCTGGTCGCCGCGCACCACCTGATGCTGGCCCACGGGCTCGCGGTCCAGGCCCTGCGCGCCGACGGGGCGACCGCCGACCTCGGGATCACCCTCAACCTCACCGTCGCCGACCCGCACGACCCCACCGACCCGGTCGACCACGACGCCGCCCGCCGCGTCGACGGCCTGTTCAACCGGGTCTTCCTCGACCCGCTGCTGCGCGGCGCCTACCCCGAGGACGTGCTGGCCGACACCGCGGCGATGCAGTTCGCCGGCCGCCCCTGGTCCGACGTCGTGCACGACGGCGACCTGGCCGCCGTCAGCAGCAAGCTCGACGTCCTGGGCGTCAACTACTACAACGGCGCCGCCTACTCCGGCCACCCGCACCCGGCCCCCGACGACGGCGGCGTGCGGCACCCCGACCTGCTCAGCGGGACGCCGTTCCCCGGCGGGGAGGACATCACCGAGCCCGGTCGCGGCCTGCCGCGCACCGGCATCGGCTGGGAGGTGCAGCCCGAGGGGTTCACCCGGCTGCTCGTGCGGCTCGACGCCGACTACGACCTGCCGCCGATCTGGATCACCGAGAACGGCGCCGCCTACCCCGACGAGGTCGTCGACGGCCGGGTCGAGGACCACGAGCGCCGCGCCTACGTCGAGGCGCACCTGCGCGCCCTGCACGCCGCGATCGAGGCCGGCGTCGACGTGCGCGGCTACTTCGCCTGGTCGCTGCTCGACAACTTCGAGTGGTCCTACGGCTACGGCCAGCGCTTCGGCATCGTCCACGTCGACTACGACACCCAGGTGCGCACCCCCAAGAGCAGCGCCCACTGGTACGCCCGCGTCGCGGCGTCCGGTCGCATCGAGGGGCACTAGCGTGACCCGCGTGATGGACGACGACAGCGTGCGGTCGGAGTCCCTGCCCACCCTCGACGAGGTGGCCCGGGTCGCCGGGGTCTCCCGGGCGACGGCGTCCCGGGCGATCAACGGCGGCGACAAGGTGAGCCAGAAGTCCCGCGACGCCGTCGAGGCCGCCGTCCTGGCGCTCGGCTACGCCCCGAACCCGGCGGCCCGCAGCCTGGTGACGCGGCGCACCGACTCGGTGGCGCTGGTCGTGCCGGAGCCGGACGACCGGGTCTTCTCCGACCCCTTCTTCGCCCGCACGCTGCGCGGCGTCAGCCGGGTCCTCGGCGCCCGCGACCTCCAGCTGGTGCTGCTGCTCACCGGGCCCGGCAAGGAGGAGCAGCGGATGCTGCGCTACCTGCGCAACCGGCACATCGACGGCGCGATCGTGGTCTCCCACCACCGCGAGGACCACCTCAGCGACCACCTCGCCGCGATGGGCCTGCCGTGCGTCTTCGTCGGCCGGCCCTGGACCAGCGCCGACAAGGTCGCCTACGTCGACACCGACAACATCGCCGGCGGCAACGCCGCGACCGAGGCCCTGGTCCAGCGGGGGTGCCGCCGGATCGGCACCATCGCCGGGCCGCCCGACATGACCGCCGGTGTCGACCGGCTCCTCGGCTGGCGGATGGCGATGAACCAGGCGCGGCTGTCCGACGACGCCGTGGTCCACGGCGACTTCACCGAGGCCGGGGGCGAGGCGGCCGCCGAGCAGCTGCTCCGCGAGCACCCCGACCTCGACGGGCTCGCGGTGGCCTCCGACCTGATGGCCCTGGGCGCCCTGCGGGCCCTGGCCCGGGCGGGGCGCCGCGTCCCCGACGACGTCGCCGTCGTCGGCTACGACGACCTCGGCGTCGCCGAGCGGACGTCACCGCCACTCACGACCGTGCACGCCCCGGTCGGCGACATGGCCGACCAGGCGGCCCGCCTGCTGCTCGAGCAGCTCGACGACGGCAGCCGTCCGCGCGCGATGCGCATCGTCTTCCCGCCGTCCCTGGTCCGGCGCGCCAGCGCCTGACCCACCCCACCCTCACCTCCACCACCACGCGTCGCCGGCGGCCCCGCCGGCGAAGGGAGCTCAAGCACATGGCCACAGTGACGTTCGACAAGGCGCAGCGCTGGTACGCGGGAGCCGACAAGGCCGCCGTCCCCGGCATCGACCTGGAGATCCGCGACGGCGAGTTCATGGTCCTCGTCGGCCCGTCCGGGTGCGGGAAGTCCACGACCCTGCGGATGCTGGCCGGGCTCGAGGCGGTCGACGGCGGCAGGATCATGCTCGGCGACCGCGACATCACCACCGTGCCGCCGAAGGACCGCGACATCGCGATGGTGTTCCAGAACTACGCGCTCTACCCGCACATGACGGTCGCCGACAACATGGCCTTCGCGCTGAAGATGGCGAAGGTGCCGGTGGCCGAGCGGCGCAAGCGGGTCGCCGAGGCCGCCCGCATCCTCGGCCTCGAGGAGTACCTCGGGCGCAAGCCCAAGGCCCTCTCCGGCGGGCAGCGCCAGCGGGTCGCGATGGGGCGCGCGATCGTGCGCAGCCCCCAGGTCTTCTGCATGGACGAGCCGCTGTCGAACCTCGACGCCAAGATGCGGGTCCAGACCCGCACCGACATCGCGCGGCTCCAGGCCGACCTCGGCGTCACCACCGTCTACGTCACCCACGACCAGGTCGAGGCCATGACGATGGGCGACCGCGTCGCGGTCATGAAGGACGGGCTCCTGCAGCAGGTCGACACCCCGCTCAACCTCTACGACCGGCCCGTGAACCTGTTCGTCGCCGGCTTCATCGGCTCCCCGCAGATGAACCTGCTCGAGGCGACCGCGGTCGAGGGCCGCGCGGCCATCGGCGACTACCTCGTGCCCGTCGACCCGACCGCCGCGCAGCGGATGCGCGGACGGGTCACCGTCGGTGTGCGGCCGGAGTCGTGGCGCATCGTCTCGGACGCCGAGGGCGGGCTCCCGGTCCGCGTGACCGTCGTCGAGGAGCTCGGCGCCGACAGCTTCGTCTACGGCACCTCCGGGGTCGAGGGCACCCCGGCCAACATCATCGTGCGGATCGCCACTCGCGACCACGTGCACCGGGGCGACGTCGTCCACGTCACCACCGACCCGGCCGACGTCCACGTCTTCGACACCGAGACCGGCGAGCGGCTCTCGGCGTGAGCCTCCTCCTGCCCGCCCCCCGCCGCCTCGACCCGTACGCCGTCCCGCCCGTGCGCTGGGGCGTGGTCGGCACCGGCATCGGCGCCCGGTTCGTGGCGTCGCTGCACGCGCACTCCCACCACCGCGTCGTCGCCTGGGCCGCACGGGACGCCGCCCGGACGCAGGCGACGGCCCGCGAGCACGGCGTCGAGCGGTGCCACCGCGACGTCCGGTCGCTGCTCGAGGATCCCGACGTCGACGCGGTCTACGTCGCGACACCCCACCCGCTGCACCGCGAGCACGCCCTCCAGGCCATCGCGGCCGGCAAGCACGTGCTGGTCGAGAAGCCGATGGCGATGACGGCGGCCGACGCCGCCGCCGTCACCGGGGCCGCCGCGGCCGCGGGCGTGCTGGCCATGGAGGCGATGTGGACGCGCTACCTGCCCCAGACCGACGTGCTGCGCCAGGTGCTCGCCGACGGGCTGATCGGCGAGCCCCACCTGGTGCGCGCCGACCTCGGCTCCGCGGTGCCCTACGACGCCGGCCACCGGCTGTGGAGCCCCGAGCTCGGCGGCGGGGCCCTGCTCGACGTGGGCATCTACCCGGTCAGCCTGGCCTCGATGGTCCTGGGTCGCCTCACGACGGTCGCGGCCACCGGCACCCTGGCGCCGTCCGGCGTCGACGCCTCGGCCCACCTGCTGCTCAGCGCGGGTGACGCCACCGCGCTGGTGTCGACGTCGCTGGTCTCCTCGCTGCCGACGACCGCCGAGGTCGCGGGCTCGGCCGGTCACCTCCGGGTCGCGGCGCCGTTCTTCGCCCCGTCGAGCCTGTCGGTGACGGTCGGCTCGTGGGACTCCTCCCGCACCGCGACCTGGACCCACCCGCGACCCCCCGGGCCCTCCGACGGTCCGACCGACGGCTACGCCTTCCAGGCCATCGCCTTCGCGCACTACGTGGCCGAGGGACGGGTCGAGTCGCCGCTGCACCCCCACGACGAGACGGTCTCGGTGCTGGCGACCCTCGACGAGGCGCGCCGCCGACTTGGTGTCGCCGGGCAGCCGGCGGCACCGCTGGTCGCCTCGAGCGCGTGAGGCGCCGGCGGGCCGCTCAGAGGTCCGGAGGGTCCTCGGGGCCGCGGTGGCTGGGGCGCGGCTCCTGGGGCAGCTGACGCCCGAGCTCGCCGCCGATGCGTCCGCCGTGCGGGCGACCGTGGTCGGCGTGCTCCTCGCGGTAGAACGCGAGCACGTGCTCGCCGACCTCCAGCCGCGCGCCGGTGCGGAGCACCTGACGACCCGTGACCGCCGCACCGTGCACCCGGGTGAGCCCCCCGCGACTCAGGACGACGAACTCGTCGTCGTCGTCGTGGCGGACCACGGCGTGCAGGTCGAGCAGCCCCGGCAGCCGGACGTCGCAGTCCGGGCCGCTGCCGATGGTCGTCCGGTCGCCCTCGAGCCAGTACACGGGCTGGCGCTCACCGGCCCAGAGCCGCTCCTTCTCCAGGACCAGCCGCGGACTGCCGCCGCGGGCGGGGTCGTGGGTGGTCGTCGGGCTCCGCCGCACCGGTCGCACGAACGTCGGGACGATCGGCCACAGGGTGGTCGGCGGGAGCATGGCCGCGTCCGGCAGCACCGACTCCGCGCCGCCGGCGCGCGAGCGCGCGGCCGTCCAGGCGCCGCGCACGCTCCCGAGCCGGATGTGGCGCGAGCGGGTGACGCGACGCTGCCACCACGGCACGCGGACCGCCCCGAGGGTGATCAGGTGCAGGTCGCCCGAGACGACCCGCACGGTCAGGCCCCGCGCGGCGAGCGCCGCCCCGGCGGCCCGGACGACGCCCGCGTCACCGGACCCGGCGAACGCGCCGGGCTCGTCGACGTCGAGCGTGAGCCGGTTCGCGCTCCCCGTGAGGCGACCGCGCACCGGTGGCTGCCCCGGCCGGTCGAGCTCGAAGCTGAGGTCGGCGGCGACGCTGGTGGGCACGGCGGTGCCCTACCGGGCGCTCTCGGCGGCCGCCCGGTCGTCGGTCGTGATCGTGAGGGTGCCGTCGAGCTTCCAGATCGCCCGGGGCGCCCGGGGGCCGGTGTCGCGCGGGACCTCCACGGTCATGTCCTCCAGGCGGTAGTGGATGGCCGCCTGACGCCCGGTCAGGAAGTCCCACATGCTCTTGCCGAGGTCGGCCCAGTCGACCACCTCGCTGTCCCTGCCGGTCTCGGATGACTGGCTGCTCGTGCTCATGCCCATCGCCTCGGTTCCTGGTCGGTGCTGCTGTGTCCGTGCTCGGTGGACCCAGCGTGGAGGGGGCCGGTGTGACGCGGCTCACCCTCCCGGCAACCGGGATCACCCCCCTCGCCCCCGGTCGTCCGGCGGTCATCCGACGGGTCACCCGGCGGGTCACCGGCGGTGCGGCCCGGGCGAGCCGGGACCGCAGACCTGACGCCGGACCGTCAGCGGCGCCTGCGCTGGCGGGGCTGCGGCCGGGCGGCGGCCGACTTCCCCACCGGGCGGGCGCGGGGCGGCACCGGCGGTGCGGGCGCGGCCGCGGCGGGCCGGCGGTGCGTGCGGGCCCACAGGACGCCGCCGACCGCGAGCAGCGCGACCGCCGCCAGAGCCACCCACGCGAGCGCCGGGACCCCGGAGCCGTCGTCGGAGGAGTCGTCGGAGCGCTCCACGAGGCCGGGCGCCTGGGTGGCGGAGCCGCCCTCGGCGGCTCCCTCGGTCGGCTGCTCGCCCCCGGCGGCCCCGACGTAGAACCCGAGACGCCCCGCGACCTCGTGGCCGTCGACCGAGGTCGCGGCGTACTCGACGGTGTAGAGCCCGACGGCGTCGCGCTGGTCGTTGAGCCGCTGGATCAGGGTGTCGGCCGACACGATCGTGGTGCCGACCTGGAGCGACGCGCCGTCGGGCCCCATGACGGTGACCTCGGCCCCGGCGTCGAAGTCGAGGTCGCCGGAGAACTTCAGCGTGACGCTCGGGGGGACCTCCTCGAGCTGCTGCCCCTCGGCGGGCGTCGAGGACTCGAGGGTGACGTGCGCCCAGGCGGCGGGGGCGGCGAGCCAGCCCAGCGAGACGAGCAGCACGATCCCGGCCAGGAGGGCCAGGCCGGCCCGGGAGGCGGGCGCGCGGACGGGTTCCCGTGACTGCGGCTCGTGACGACGCACGTCTCCACCTCCCTGGTCGGCCGCCGGCGCGGCCGTGCCCCAGCAAGGTACACACGCGACGACGGCCGGGCCGCGCGCGTCCGGCGTCGCCGGGGTGAGGAGCCCGGGGCACCTCGGCGCGATGATGGCGGCGTGCCCGCGCTCCCGGTCCGACCATGACGGCGTACGACGTCCGCGTCGCCAACCTCTCGGTGCGCAACCGCCAGCCGGCTCGCGACGTCGTCCGGCTCGTCGAGGGGTCGCCGCACCTCGTGGCCCTGTGCGAGGTGGCGGGGCGCTGGCCGGACGTCGTGCGCCGCGTCGACGGCTACCGCTACCTCGGCCGCGACGAGGGCACCCACGGCAGCCGGGAGGTCGCCCTGCTGGTGCGCGAGGACGTCGAGGTCGTGGCCTCCGACGTCGCCCCGATGTCCGCGGCCGTGCCGCGCTCGCTGATGGCCCACGACCGGTGGGGGGCGTGGGCCCGCGTCGTCCTGCCCGGGGGGCAGCGGGCCCTGGCCTACTCCACCCACCGCAACGCCTGGGTGCAGCGGCCCGACGGCGGCGTGCGCCCGGTGTGGCGCGGGACCCGGGAGTACCGCGCCCACGTGCGGGCCGAGACGGCCCTGCTCGAGCACCACGCCGCGGCGGGCTGGCCGGTGCTGGGCGGCGGCGACTTCAACTACGCCGTCCCGTGCGGCCGGGTCCGCGGCGTCGGGGACGCCTGGGCCTTCGCCCCGCACCGCAGCCTCCCCGACTGCGGCGTCCGCTACGTGCCGCACCGGCTCGACGGCGTCTGCCACGCCCCCGTCTTCGAGGCGGTGGGCGACCTCGCCGTCATCCCCCGCTCGACCACGGGGTCCGACCACGACTGGATCACGCTGACCGTCCGCACCTGAGGGCGTTCAGCCGGCCGGGGCCGCCCGGTCCAGCTCGACGACCCGGTCGGCGACCCGGTCGAGCAGCGGCTGGTCGTGCGAGACCACGACCACCCCCGTGGCGCGCTCCGCGACCTCGTCGAGGACCCGTCGCCACAGCAGCGCCTGGGTGAGGGCGTCGAGGCTGCTGGAGATCTCGTCGGCGACCAGGAACGCCGGGCGCGTGCGCAGGGCCCGGGCCAGGTTGACCCGCTGCAGCTCGCCGCCGCTGATCTCGTGCGGGAACCGGTCCAGCCAGCCGGGGTCGACGAGGCCGGCGTCCTCGGGGGCCGGGGCCGGCCCGGCCTCGGCGAGCACGTCGCGGACGCGCCACCGCGGGTTCATCGCGCGCTCCGGGTGCTGGAGCACCACCTGGACCGGGCGGGCGCCCCGCCCGGCGGCGACCGGGACACCCGCGACCTCGACGGACCCGCGGCCGGGTCGCACGAGGCCGCCGAGCACCGCGCCGAGCGTGGTCTTCCCGCAGCCGCTGGGCCCCCGGAGCCCCACGACCTCGCCGGGCGCCACCTCGATCCCGGCACCGGACAGCACCCAGGGCCCGCGACGGTGGTAGCGGAACCAGACGTCGCGGGCGCTCAGCACGGCCGGTCCTCGAGGCCGGCGCCCCCGTCGGCCGGGAGGTGGAACCCGTTGGCGGGCAGGGCCCGCCACAGGGCGCGGCTGTAGGGGTGCGCGAGCTCCTCGCCGGTGCCGCTGAACGCCGTGACCGGCGCCCGCTCGAGCGTCCGGCCCGCGCGGGCCACCACCACCCGGTCGGCCACGAGGAGGGCGCCGGTCAGCTCGTGGGTGATGAGGAGCACCCCGCGTCCCTCGTCGGCGACGGCGCGGAGCCGGTCGAGCTCGGCGCGGACGCCGTCCGCGGCCAGGCCGGGCGTCGGCTCGTCGGCCACGACCAGGGCCGGCGAGCCCAGCAAAGCCATCGCCGCGAGCACCCGGCGTCCCATCCCGCCGGAGAGCTCGTGGGGGTGCCGGTCGAGCACGTCCGGGTCGAGCCCGCGCTCGCCCAGCGCCCGGCGGGCGGCCGCGCGCGGCTCGGCCACCCCGGCCAGCCGCGCCGAGCGGCGCACCTGGGCGCCGACCGTCGCGGTCGGGTCGAGGTGGGTCAGCGACTGCGGCAGCAGGGCGATCTCGGTGCCGGCGAGACGACGGCGGGCGGCGGCGTCGACCGGCGTGCCGCGCCACCGCACGACGCCGCCCTCCCGGGCGTTGCCGGGCAGCAGGCCGAGGACGGCGTGGGCCAGCAGGCTCTTGCCCGCGCCGCTGGCCCCGACGAGGGCGACCAGCTCGCCGGCCGCGACGTCGACGTCCATGCCGTCGACGGCCACGACGGTGCGCCGGCGCAGCCCGCGGTCGTGCTGGGCGAAGGCGATGCGCAGGTCGCGCACCGACAGGAGGGGTCCGGCGCTCACAGGTGGTGGCTCCTCGGGTCGAGCAGCAGGCGGGTGTCGTCGCCGATCCGGTCGACGAGCTTGACGACGAGCAGCAGCGCGACGCCCGGCAGCACGGCCAGCCACCAGTACCCGGCCGACAGCGAGCGCATCGACTCGTCGAGCAGGACGCCGATCGCCGGCTGCCCCGGGTCGATGCCGAGCCCGAGGAACGACAGCGCCGCCTCGTGGAGGATCGCGTGCGGGAACATCAACACGACGCCGACCGACAGGTGCGGCACGAGCTGCCCGGCGAGGTGGTGGCGGGCGACGTGGACCCGGCCGTGGCCGAGGCCGCGGGAGAGCGCGACGTAGTCGGAGCGCACCGTCCGGCGCGCCGTCGCCAGCAGCACGAGCGTCAACCGCGGCCAGTGGGTGATGCCCACGGCGACGACGACGGCCCCGGTGCCGCCGCCGAGCGCGAAGGCCACCAGGATCAGCAGCACCAGGTGGGGCAGGGCGAGGAAGAGGTCGACCAGCCAGGCCACCACCGCCTCGGCCCACGGCCCCCCGACCGCCGCGACCAGCGCGAGCGCCAGTGCGACGGCGCCCGAGATGAGGGCGGCGAGGGCGCCGACGAGCAGGCTCAGGCGCAGCCCGACCAGCACCCGCAGCAGGAGGTCGCGGCCGTAGCGGTCGGTGCCGAGCAGGTGCTCGCGCGACGGGGCGAGGTGGCGCTCGGGGAGGTCGGTGACCGAGGCGGGACCGGCGGCGAGGGTGCCGGCGACGACGATCGCGACGACCACCGCCACCGCCACGACCAGGGCCGCCAGCGTGCGCGGACGGCGTTCGCGCCAGGACCAGCCCGGCGGGTCGGACCGGTCGGTGCCGACGGGGTCTCCGGGCCCGGCGGGGCCGGCCGCCGTCCGGTCGGTCGCGCTCACGCCGCCACCGCGGTCCGGGTGCGCGGGTCGACCCACCGGTGGGCGAGCACGCCCGCGGCGTTGCCGGCGAAGACGATCAGCGCGGTGGCCAGGGCGATGCCCATCAGCAGCGGGACGTCCTGCCGGAGCGCGGCCTGGGTCGTCGCCTCGCCGAGGCCCGGGTAGGTGAAGACCTGCTCGGCCAGCAGCGACCCGCCGAACAGCTCGCCGATCGAGGCGAGCTGGAGCACCAGGGCCGGGGCGGCGGCGTTGCGGGCCACCCGGTGCAGCACCAGCCCGGGCAGGCGCTCGCCCTGGGCCCGGGCGAAGGTCACGTAGTCGCTGTCCATCGCCTCGATCGCCGCCTGGCGCGTGTGCAGCAGCACCGGGGAGACCCCGACGACGCTGAGCGTCAGCGCGGGCAGCACCAGGTGGTGCAGCCGCTCGAGCAGGCCGGCCTCCCCCGGCAGCGTGCCGATCGGCGCGGCGCAGCACACCGGCGTCCACCCCAGCGACACCGAGAAGACGTACAGGAGCAGCAGGCCCACCCAGAACGTCGGCGCCGAGGCCAGCGTGTAGGCCCACCAGGTCAGCACCCGGTCGGCCACCCGGCCGCGGCGCACGCCGGCCCACAGCCCGAGGCCGAAGCCGAGCACCCCGGAGACCAGCCACGCCGCGGCCATCAGCGACAGGCTGGCGGCGGCCCGGTCGAGCAGCACGGTGGTGACCGGCTCGCCGTAGACCTGGGACTCACCGAGATTCCCCCGGAGCAGGTTGCCGGCCCAGGCGAGGAAGCGTTGCAGCGGCGGCTCGCCGAGCCCCCACCGCTCCTCGACGAGGGCGCGCTGCTCGGGCCCGAGCGCGGCGACGTCGGCACCGACGTAGGCCCGCACGGGGTCGACCGGCGAGGCCGACACCAGCAGCAGGGCCCCGACCGCCACGGCGACCAGCAGGCTGACCAGCCGCAGCGCCCGCAGCGCCACGCCGCGCGGGGTCACGCCGGCGGCCACCTCAGCAGGTCCAGGTCCACCCGGTCACACCGGCGGTGATCGGGTAGCCGTGGCCGTGCGGCTCGACCAGCGGCGGACCGAGGTCGAGGCAGTCGTCGACGTAGTAGGTGTGCTCGACGTTCACCAGCCAGGCCCACGCGGCGTCGGCCCCCGCGGCGAAGCCGGTGCCGTCGGCGTCGAGCTGGGCCGCGCGCCAGGCCGCCTCGGCGACGTCCGGGTCGGTCGCGGTGAGCGCCTCGTCGAGCCGGGCGTCGACCTCGGCGGAGGAGTAGTAGCCGGGGTTGTGGTACTCCACCCCGGCCAGCGAGGAGTGGTACAGGTTGTACATCTCGATCGGGTCGTGGCTGCCCCAGCCGAACATGACGGCGTCGGCGTGCAGGCGCCGGTCGATCTCCTCCCAGGACACCCCCTCGGCGCGGATCTCGACGCCGGCCGGCGCCACCATGTCCGCGACGGCGAGCGCGAGGCCCTGCCGCAGGGAGTCCTCGGCCGGGTAGAGCAGGGCGAAGGAGGCCGTCGTCCCGTCCTTCTCGCGGACGCCGTCGCCGTCGGCGTCGACCCACCCGGCGTCCTCCAGGAGCGCCTCGGCCCCGGGCACGTCGTCGTCGGTGATCGCCGAGGCCGGCTCGAACCAGGGCGCGCCGTCGACCGGGCCGCTCGCCGGTGAGCCGTACCCCTCGAGGATGCCGTCGACGAGGCCCTGCCGGTCGACGGCGAGGTTGACCGCCCGCCGGATCGCCGGGTCGGCGGTGACGTCGTTGCCGATCGGCGCCCCGTCGTCGTCCGCGCCCTCGTCGGGCACGGTCGGGAAGGAGATGCCGCGGTTGTCGAGCGAGGTCACCGCCTCGATCCGCATGCCGTCGACGTCCTGGGTCGCCAGCGGCGAGGCCACCGCCGCGACCTGCACCTCGCCCACCCTCGCCGCGGCCAGCGAGGCGTCCTCGGCGGTGAACACCAGGACCAGGCGCTCGAACTGCGGCCGCTGGCCGTAGTAGTCGTCGTTGCGCTGCACCACCAGCTGCTGGCCGCGCTGCCACGACACGAGCTCGTAGGGTCCGGAGCCGACCGGCGCGGTCGCGTAGTCCTCGTCGTGCGCGTGCTCCGGGACGATGCCGAGCGAGACCAGGCGGTTGACGAACGTGCTGCGCGGACGGTCGAGCCGGAGCTCGACGGTGTCCTCGTCGACCACGACCGCCTCGTCGAGCGCGGTGACGTCGGTCAGCCCACCCTGCTCCGCCGCGGTGCTGAACGTGTACGCGACGTCGGCGGCCGTCACGGGTCGCCCGTCGGTGAACCTCGCGTCGTCGCGCAGGTCGACGGTCCAGGTCAGGCCGTCGTCGCTGACCTCGTACGCCGTGGCGAGGTCGGTCGTGATCGACAGGTCGGCCCCGCGGGTGAGCAACGTCGACTGGAACAGGGGCGAGCCGTACCGGCCCCAGCCCAGGGTCGGGTCGAAGCCGTCGTCGGGCTCGCCGCCGATCGCCAGCCGCAGCTCGGTCGGGACGCCGTCGGCCCCGGTGCGCGACGGCGACGCGGTGTCACCACCGCAGGCGGTCATCAGGGAGCCCACGAGCACGGAGCCCGTCAGCACGGCGCCGGCGCGCAGGGCGGGGGCAGGACGGGGCACGGGGGCTGCCGATCGGTGGGGGACGGGACCCGCCCACCTTATTGCAAGCGATATGCAACAGCGGACGGGGTGCAGTCACTCCGTCGGCGGTCGCTCGGACAAGTTTCAACAAGTTTCCGGGATCGGCAACCGATCGCGTCCGGCCGACGAAGTACAGGTCATGGAGGGTGGCAGCAGCATCGGCGCGCGGCTGGCGGGCGGTGACGAGCAGGCGTTGGAGGACGCCTACGCCGTCTACGGCCCGAGCCTGCTGTCGTACCTGCGCCGCTTCGTCGGGCCGGACGAGGCCGAGGACACCCTGCAGCGCACGTTCATCGAGGTGTGGGGGTCCGCCAAGCGGTACGACCCGTCGCGCCGCTTCGAGAGCTGGCTGTTCACCATCGCGCACCGACGGGCGGTGGACTGCCTGCGCCAGCGCCGGCACTCCGTGGTCGACGTCGACACGCTGCGCGACCTGGTCGGCGAGGACGGGCGCGAGACCCTGGAGCGGCACGCCGACGCCGCCGAGGTGCGGGCCGCGCTGCACCAGCTGCCCGACCACGAGCGCGTGGTCCTCGAGCAGGCCTACTTCGGCGACCTCAGCCAGCCCGAGATCGCCGCCCGCCTCCAGCTCCCCCTGGGGACCGTGAAGGCGCGGGCGGCGCGGGGCACGCGCCGGCTCGCGGGGATCCTGCGGCAGCTGCGAGACGAAGGAGTGCGCGATGACCGATCTGTCTGAGAGCGAGGGCCACGCGGACCTCGTCGGCCTCGTGCGGGGTGAGCTCGGCACCGCGGAGGTGCTCGACGCCAGCGACCACCTCGCCACGTGCACCGAGTGCCGTGGCGACCTCGTCGACACCGTCGTCGGGCACGCCCTGCTGGCCCGTTCCGCACGCACCGAGGAGGCCGCCGGCCGCCCCCTCGGGGAGCCCGCGCTCCCGGCCCCGACGCTCCCGGCGCCCGCGCCCCGCGACGCCTCCTGGCTCCGGCGCACCTCGCCGCGCGCGCTGCTCGCGGCGGCCGTCGTCGTCCTGGTCGTGGCGGTGGGATCGGTGGTCGCGCTCACCGTGGGACGGTCCGACCCGGGCGTGCCCACGGCGCGCGTCGTCTCCCTCGCCCCGATCACCGACGCGGCCACCAACGCGGTGCCGGGCGAGGCCCGGATCAGGCGTGACGGCCGGACCGCCGAGCTGACCATCGTCACCGACGGGCTGCCCGTCGCCGGCGGGGGCGAGTTCTACCAGGCCTGGCTGCTCGACCCCGACACCAACAAGATGCTCGCCCTCGGACCCCTGTCCGGCGGCACCTCGCGGTTCCAGGTCGACGACGACCTGCTCACCGCCTACTCCGCGGTCGACGTCAGCCTCGAGGCCGACGACGGCGATCCCCAGCACGCCGCGACCTCGGTCCTGCGCGGCAGCTACTAGGCCCCCCACCAACCCACCCACCCAACCAGCAGGAGAAGTCACCATGAAGAAGCTGAACCGCACCGCCACCGCCGTCGTCGCGGCCGCCGTCGCCTCGTCCGCCGTCCTCGCGTCCGTCCCGGCCGAGGCCGCGCAGGCCGCCCAGGGCAAGCGCAGCCTCGCGAAGGTCCTGGCGGCCGACGGCACGTCCTTCGACAAGAACTGGGACGACTTCGACATCACCGAGGCCGCCGTCCTGGCCGTGCTCGACGCCAAGCCGGGCAGCGCCGTCAAGCTCCTGACCCAGGGTGGCAAGCGCGCCACCGCCTTCATCCCCACCGACCGCGCCTTCCGTCGCCTCGTCGGCGACCTCGTCGGCTCGAAGCCCGGCTCGGAGGGCAAGACCTTCCAGGCCGTCGCCGGCCTGGGCATCGACACCGTCGAGTCTGTCCTGCTCTACCACGTGGTGGCCGGCAAGACGCTCGTGTCGGAGAAGGTCGTCGCGGCCCGCGGCACCGCCGTCGAGACGGCCTCCGGTGGCAGCGTCACGGTCCGGATCAACCACGAGGGCGACATCCGCCTCGAGGACAACGACCCGAACGACATCAACGCGCGGGTCATCCCGGCCGCCCTCGACATCAACCGCGGCAACCGCCAGGTCGCCCACGGCATCACCCGCGTCCTGCGTCCCGCCGACCTGTGACCCGTCGCGGGGCCGCCTGACCGGGCGCCCCGCACCGGCACGACACGCACGACGCCGCCCGCGTCGTGACCGTCGTGACCCGCACGTCCCGTCCCCCGGCGTCCGAGACGCCGGGGGACGGGCACGTCCGGGCCGGCGCGTCAGTCGGGGGCCGGACGGTCCCCCGTGCGGGCCGGTCCCGCCGGCGTGAGACGGGGCAGCACCCGGACCAGGACCACCATCGCGACGAGCTCGACCATCGTCTGGGTGACGACGGCCAGGGGTGCGATCGCCAGGGCCTCCGGCAGCGCGAGGGCCAGCGGCAGCACGACCAGCGAGTTGCGCGTCGTCACCGAGAACGTCGCCGCCCGGGTCGCGGGGACGTCGAGCCGCGCGACCCGGCTGACGAGCAGGCCGGCCGCGACGGCCAGGACGACCCACGCGGCGTAGAGGGGCACCAGGCGGAGCAGCCGCACCGCCTCCGCGCCGACCTCGGCGACCTGCGAGCCGATGACGACGGCGAGGGTCGCCATCATCAGGGGCACCATCGCCGCGGCGAGCGCCACCTCGACCGCGCGCCCCGCCCGGTGGCGCCGCGCGAGGGCCTGCACGACCGCGGCCGCACCCAGCGGCGCCACGACGAGCACGACGAACGCCTCGACGAACGGGGCGACCTCGACGACGTCGAGCACCTCGGTGCCGGCGAAGAGGTAGAGGTAGCCGGGGAGCAGCAGGATCTGGGCCAGCATCAGCAGCGGTGCGGCGGCGAGCAGCCTCGCCCGCGCCCCGCCGGCGAGCCCGGTGAAGACGATGACGTAGTCGACGCAGGGCGTGAGCAGGACCAGCAGGACCCCGACCACCAGCCCCCGGTCGTCGGCGACGAACCGTGACAGCCCGAGGGCGAGCGGCGGCACCACCACGAAGTTGGCCACCATCACGGTCGCGAGGAACCGCACGTCGCGGAACCCGCTCGCGACCTCGGTCAGCGGGACCGCGAGGAAGGTCGCGAACAGCAGCAGCGCCAGCACCGGGTTGATGGCGCGCTCGAGCATCGGTGCCGCCGACGGCGCGGCGAGCCCGGCCAGGACGCCGACGCCGATCGCCGCGAGGTAGAGCGGCACCTGGCGGGTGTCCCACCACGCCACCACCCGAGCCGGGCCGGGGGCGCCGGTCGGCACGGGGCTGCTCACCCCGGGAACGGTAGGCCCTCCCCGGCGGCAGGTGCGCCCGACGTCCGCGCCCCCGGGCGGGGGCGCGGAGGTCAGAGCCGGGCGGCGAGCCGGTGGTACGCGGCGTTCCAGCGCAGCTCGCGCTGGAAGGACCGCGGCGTGGTGTCGGCGCCGATCGTCATGATCTCGGTCTCCGTCATGTCGGCGAAGTCCTCGAGCACCTCGACCCCGACCGCCCGCGACAGCACGGTGTGGTGGGGCGCCCCGGCCATCAGCCACGACTCGGCGGACGTCGACAGCGACGGGCGCGGCTCCCAGACCGCGCAGGCGACCGGCAGGCGGGGCAGCGCCGCGTCGGGCTCCACCACGTCGATCTCGTTCACGGTGAGCCGGAACCGGTCGCCGAGGTCGGAGAGCCCGGCGACCACGGCGGGACCGGGGTCGGCGGTGAAGCGCAGGCGGACGGGGTCCTCGCGGCCCCCGATCCCGAGTGGGTGGCACTCGAGCGAGGCGGTGCGGGTCGTGAGGGTGGGGCAGACCTCGAGCATGTGGGCGCCGAGGATCTTCTCCTCCCCCGGGACCAGGTGGTAGGTGTAGTCCTCCATGAACGAGGTGCCGCCGGGGAGGCCGGCGGCCATCGTCTTGACGGCCCGCAGGAGCACCGAGGTCTTCCAGTCCCCCTCGCCGCCGAAGCCGTAGCCGTCGGCCATCAGCCGCTGCACGGCCAGGCCGGGCAGCTGGCGCAGGCCACCGAGGTCCTCGAAGTTGGTGGTGAACGCGCCGAAGCGACCGTCGGTGAGGAAGGCGCGCAGGCCCAGCTCGATCCGGGCGCCCTCGCGCAGCGACTGGTGCCGCTCGCCGCCGCGCAACAGGTCGGGGGTGACCCGGTAGGTGTCGGCGTACTCGGTGCAGAGCTTGTCGACGTCGTCGTCGGCGACCGCGTCGACCACGGCGACGAGGTCGTTGACGCCGTAGGTGTTGACCGAGACGCCGAAGCGCAGCTGCGCCTCGACCTTGTCGCCCTCGGTGACGGCGACGTCGCGCATGTTGTCGCCGAACCGCGCCAGGCGCAGCGAGCTCAGCTCGTGGCGGCCGAGGGAGGCCCGCACCCAGTCGCCCACGCGGCGCGCCACCACCGGCGAGTCCACGTGCCCGGCGACGGTCTTGCGGGCGATGCCGATCCGCGACTGGATGTAGCCGAACTCCCGGTCGCCGTGGGCGGCCTGGTTGAGGTTCATGAAGTCCATGTCGATCGACTCCCACGGGAGCGCGATCCCGGCCTGGGTGTGCAGGTGGAGCAGCGGCTTGCGCAGCGCGTCGAGGCCGGCGATCCACATCTTGGCCGGGGAGAAGGTGTGCATCCAGGCGATGACGCCGACGCACCCGGGGGCCGCGTTGGCCTCGAGCATCTGGCGGTGGATCGAGGTGGCGTCGAGCAGGACCGGCTTCCAGACCACCCGCACCGGCAGGGCCGCGCCGAGCTGCTCGGCGAGGCGGTCCACGATGCCCTGGGACTGCGCAGCGACCTGGTCGAGGGTCTCGGGTCCGTAGAGGGCCTGGCTCCCGGTGAGGAACCAGACCTCGGGGGCGGGGGTGTCGTTGACGGTCATGGGTGCCTTCTCTGGGGACGGACGGGGGGGTGCCGGCGCGCTCAGCGCTGGCCGTAGACGTTCTGGTACCGGTCGAACAGGGCGTCGACGTGGTGCTGCTCGATGGGCACGGGCACGCCGAGCTGGCGCGAGACGTGCACGGTGCGGGCGACGTCCTCGCACATGACGGCGGCCTTGACCGCGGCCCGCGCCGTGGCGCCGACGGTGAAGACGCCGTGGTTGCGCATCAGCACGGCCGGCGAGCGGCTCCCGCGGAGGGTCTCGACGATGCCGCGCCCGATGGAGTCGTCGCCGATGACCGCGAACGGCCCGACCGGGATCTCGCCCCCGAACTCGTCGGCGCCCATGGTCAGCACGCACGGGACGGGTTCGCCGCGGGCGGCCCACGCGGTGGCGTAGGTCGAGTGCGTGTGGACGACGCCGCCGACCTCGGGCATCTCCCGGTAGACGTGGGCCTGGGCCTCGGTGTCGGACGACGGCGCGTGCTCGCCCTCGACCACGCGGCCGTGCAGGTCGCACACCACCATGTTGTCGGGGGCGAGGTCGTCGTAGGACACGCCGCTGGGCTTGATGACCAGCAGGTCGCGACCCGGCACGCGGGCCGAGACGTTGCCGGCGGTCCACACCACCAGCTGGTAGCGGGTCAGCTGCTCGTGCAGGTCGCACACCTCCTGGCGCAGCGCCAGGATCGCGTGCCGCACGTCGTCGACGACGGTCATGCCCGCGCCACCTCTCGGTCCCGGCGCGCCTGCACGGCGTCGCGGCGGATCGCCTTGAGCCGGCGCATGGTCGGGTTGCCGCGGCCGAAGTGGTCGTGCAGCGCGACGTACTCGGCGAAGAGCGCGTCGTAGCGCTGCGCGCGGGCCTCGTCGGGCACGAAGACGCCGCGGCGGACCCGGCCCATCGCCTTCGCGGCGGTCGGCACGTCGGGGTAGGCGCCGGCCGCGACCGCCGCGTGGATCGCCGACCCGAGCGCGGGTCCCTGCTCGGAGTCGATGAGCGAGAGCGGGAGCCGCGTCACGTCGGCGTAGACCTGCATCAGCAGGTGGTTGCGCGCCAGGCCGCCGGCGACGACGAGCTCGTCGACCGGCACGCCGCTGTCGCGGAAGGTCTCGACGATGACGCGGGTCCCGAAGGCGGTGGCCTCGAGCAGCGCGCGGTAGACGTCCTCGGGCCGGGTGGCCAGCGTCTGGCCGACCACGAGGCCCGAGAGCTCGTGGTCGACCAGCACCGAGCGGTTGCCGCTGTGCCAGTCGAGGGCGACCAGGCCGTGCTCGCCGACCTCCTGCGCCGAGGCGAGCCGGGTGAGGTGCTCGTGGACCGACTCCCCGGCCGCGGCCGCGGCGTCGACGTACGACGGGGGCACGCTGGTGCGGGTGAACCACCCGAAGATGTCGCCGACGCCGGACTGGCCGGCCTCGTAGCCCCAGCTGCCCGCGACGATGCCGCCGTCGACGACGCCGCACATGCCGGGCACCTCGCGCAGCACGTCGGCGCTCATCACGTGGCAGGTGGAGGTGCCCATGATGGCGACCATCTGGCCGGCGTCGACGGCCTGGGCGGCCGGCGCGGTCACGTGGGCGTCGACGTTGCCGACGGCCACGGCAATGCCCGCGGGCAGCCCGGTCCAGGCGGCGGCCTCGGCGGTCAGCGTGCCGGCCCGCTCGCCGAGCTGACCGACGGGCTGGTCGAGCTTGTCGGGCACGAAGGAGGAGAAGCCGGGCGCCAGCTCGTCGAGGTAGTCGGGGCCGGGGTAGCGCCCCGACTGGAGGATGCCCTTGTAGCCCGCGGTGCAGGCGTTGCGCACGTAGGTGCCGCACAGCTGCCACACGATCCAGTCCGCGGCCTCGACCCAGCGCTGCATGCGGTCGTAGAGGTCGCGGTCCTCCTCGTAGACCTGCAGGCCCTTGGCGAACTCCCACTCGGAGGAGATCAGGCCGCCGTAACGCGGGAGCCAGGCCTCGCCGCGCTCCTCGGCGAGCCGGTTGATCCGGTCGGCCTGGGCCTGCGCGGCGTGGTGCTTCCAGAGCTTGACGTAGGCGTGCGGCCGGTCCTCGAGGCCCGGCACCTCGCTCAGCGGCGTGCCGTCGGCCAGGGTCGGCACCATCGTGCAGGCGGTGAAGTCGGTGGCGATGCCGACCACGTCGGCGGGGTCGACGCCGGCGGCCGCGACGGCGGCGGGCACGGCGTGGCGCAGCACGTCGCGGTAGTCCTGCGGCACCTGCAGGGCCCACTCGGGCGGCAGCGCGCGGCCGGACGCCGGCAGCCGGTCCTCGAGCACCCCGTGCGGGTAGTCGTGGGTCGCGGTGCCGAGCTCGGCGCCGTCGGAGACCCGGACGACCAGGGCACGACCCGAGAGCGTGCCGAAGTCGACCCCGACGACGTAGGTCTCGCGCTGCTCGAGGGGCTGGTGGGGGGTGGTCACGAGGGGGTTCCTTCCGGGAGGGCGGCCGAGCTGGCCCGGACGACGAGCTCGGGGGCGATGAGGCGGTCGGGGACGACGTCGTCGCTGTCGCCCCGGATCGCGCACTGGAGGATCTCGATGGCCCGCCGGCCGACGGCGCCGAAGTCCTGGCGCACCGTGGTGAGCGGCGGGATGAGGTAGGCGGCCTCCGGGATGTCGTCGAAGCCGACGACGCTGACGTCGTGGGGCACCCGGCGTCCGGCCTCGTGCAGGGCACGCAGCAGGCCCAGGGCCATCTGGTCGTTGGCGCAGAACGCGGCCGTGACGTCGCGACGCCGCGCGATCTCCAGCCCCGCGGCGTACCCGCTGCGCGCCGACCAGTCGCCGGTGACGTGCGGCGCCGGGCGGAGACCGGCGGCGTACATCGCGGTCTGGTAGCCGAGCAGCCGGGCCCGGGCCTCGGTCCAGGACGGCGGACCGGAGAGGTGGACGACGTCGGTGTGCCCGAGGTCGAGCAGGTGCCGGGTGCCCAGGACGGCGCCCTCGCACTGGTCGACGCCGACGGTCCACCGCGTCTGGTGTCGGTCGCCCTCGACGACCACGACGGGGATCCCGAGGTCCTCCTGGGCGCGGGCGACGTCGAGGGCCTCGTCGGTCGCGGCGATCAGCACGATCCCCTCGACGCTCTGGTCGCGCAGGTGGCTGATCGCGTCGACGAGCTCGTCGCGGGTGAGGTCCTGGAGGTTGGCGGAGCTGACGAAGTAGCCGGCCTCGCGGCCGGCGGCCTGGATCGTGCGGTGCACGGTGCTCGGGCCCCAGTAGCCGCTCTTGGACCCGATCACGCCGATGGTCGCCGAGCGCTTGGTGACCAGGGCGCGGGCGGCGGTGTTGGGGCGGTAGCCGAGCTGTCGGATGGCCTGCTCGACGCGGTCGCGGGTCTCCGGGCGCAGGTTGGTCCGGCCGTTGACGACCCGCGAGACGGTCTGGTGCGAGACGCCGGCCAGCCGGGCGACGTCGGCCATGACCGGGGTGCGCAGCTCGGCGCGCTGGGAGGTCACGACGCCCGCCGGGTCATGAGGCGCTGGACGACGACGAAGACGAGCACTAGCACCCCGATGCTGATCCGGGTCCACCAGGAGCTGAGGGTGCCGTCGAAGGAGATGAAGGTCTGGATCACGCCCAGGACCAGCACCCCGACGAAGGAGCCGACCACGAAGCCCCGCCCGCCGGTGAGCAGGGTGCCGCCGATGACCACGGCGGCGATCGCGTCGAGCTCCATGCCCACGGCGTTGAGCGAGTAGCCCGAGAGCGTGTAGAGCGAGAAGAGGATGCCGCCGAAGGCGGCGCAGAACCCGCTGATGGCGTAGACGCCGACCTTGGTGAACCCGACCCGCAGGCCCATCAGGAGGGCGGAGGACTCGTTGCCGCCGATCGCGTAGACCGTGCGCCCGAACCGGGTGCGGGCCAGCACGAAGGCCGCGACCGCGACGGTGGCGACCGCGACGATCGCGGTGCGGCCGAGGTAGTAGCCCCCGGGCAGCGTGGTGGTGCTGAACGCCCAGGACTGGAAGGTCTCGTCGGCGATCGGGATCGAGTCGACGCTGATGAGGTAGCAGAGCCCGCGCGCCAGGAACATCCCGGCGAGGGTGGCGATGAAGGGCTGGATGTCGAAGTAGTGGATCAGCAGGCCCATCGCGATGCCGAGCGTCGTCCCGACCATCAGCACGGTCGCGACGGTGAGGTACGGCGACCACCCCATCTCGAGGGTCTTGGCCGCGATGACCGTCGAGAGCGCCAGGTTGGACCCCACCGACAGGTCGATGCCGCCGGTGAGGATGACGAAGGTCATCCCGACGGCCAGCACGATCAGGAAGCTGTTGTCGAGCAGCAGGCTCAGGAACACCTGGGGGTCGGTGAAGCCGTCGTAGCGGGCGCCCCCGACGCCGAACATGCCGAGGAACAGGGCGGTGGTGGCGATGACCGGCAGGTACTGGGAGGCCGGGGTGTAGGTGCGCACGCGGTCCCACGCGGTGGGGCGGCTGCCCGCGCCGGCGGTGCCGGGGGTGGTCCGGGCCGTGGCGGTGCTCATGCGGTGGCTCCCTTCGAGGAGCGGACGGTCAGGCGCGAGCGGAGGGCCGCCCGGGCGCGGGGCGACTGGAGCAGGCAGACCAGGACGACGACCAGGGCCTTGAACAGGTAGTTGGCCTCCACGGGGATCCCGATGTTGGGGATCGTGCGGGCCAGCGTCGCGATGAACAGCGCGCCCACGAGGGTGCCGGTGAGCGAGAACCGGCCCCCGGCCAGCGAGGTGCCGCCGATGACGACGGCGAGGATCGCGTCGAGCTCGATCCACAGGCCCAGGCTGTTGGCGTTGACCGAGTTGGTGTTGGCGGCCACGACCAGGCCCGCGACACCGGCGCACAGCCCGGAGAAGACGTAGACGGTCCAGATGATCGTCCGGGCCCGGACGCCGGCCAGGCGGCTCGCCTCCGGGTTGATCCCGACCGCCTCGATGAGCATGCCCAGCGCCGAGCGCCGGGTGAGGAGGGCGGTGAGCGCGTAGACGCCCACGGCGATGATGAAGGCGATCGGGAGGGTGAGGAAGAAGCCCGAGGCCAGGGCGCTGAACGTGTCGTTGGTGACGGTGGTGATCTGGCCGTCGGTCACCAGCATGGCCAGCCCGCGCCCGGCGACCATGAGCACGAGCGTCGCGATGATCGGCTGGATGCCGAGCACCGACACCAGGAAGCCGTTCCAGAGGCCCAGCGCCACGCAGACCGCGAGCGCGGTGGTGCAGGCGAGGACCGCGGTGCCGACGCCGCCCTGCGCGGCGCTGTCGAAGATCTGCGTGCAGGCGATCGCCGCGGCGATCGCCGCGATCGCGCCGACCGAGAGGTCGATGCCGCGGGTGGCGATCACCAGCGTCATCCCGGTGGCCACGAGCAGGATCGGGGCGCTGTTGCGCACGATGTCGACGAGGCTGCCGAACAGGTGGCCGTCCTGGAGGCGCACCTCGAGGAAGGAGGGGTTCGCGACGACGTTGACCACCAGCAGGACGACGAGCGCGAGCACCGGCCAGACCAGCGGGTGGGCCAGCACCCGGGACAGGGTCGTGGGGCGGGTCGCGGCCGGAGCCGGGGCCGGCTCGGTCGTCGTCCCGGGCAGCGTGGGGAGGGTGTCAGCCACGGCGGGCCTCCGTCTCGGCGTGGTCGGGGTGGTCGGCGGTGTCGGCGGTGTCGGGGACGGCGCCCTCGGGGCGGGCCTCGCCGGCGATGACCTCCAGGACGTCGCTCACGGTGAGGTCGCGGTTGGGCCGCTCGGCGATCTTGCGGCGGTCGCGCATCACGACCAGGCGGTCGGAGAGGCGCAGCACCTCCTCGAGCTCGGCGGAGATGAAGACCACCGACATCCCGCGGGCGGCGAGGTCGGCGACGAGCGCCTGGATCTGGGTCTTGGCCCCGATGTCGATCCCCCGGGTGGGCTCGTCGAGGATCAGCAGCTCCGGCTCGGTGATCAGCCAGCGGGCCAGGAGCACCTTCTGCTGGTTGCCGCCGGAGAGGTTGCGCATCAGGGCGTGGGGGTCGGCCGGGCGGATGTCGAGGGCCTTGACGTACTCCTCGACCAGGCGGGTGCGCACCGCCGGGGGGATGGGCCGCATCCAGCCGCGCGAGGCCTGCAGGGCGAGCAGCATGTTGTCGGCGACGCTCAGGTCGGCGATCACCCCCTCGCCCTTGCGGTCCTCGCTGGCGAAGGCGATCCTGCGGTCGATCGCGTGGCGCGGGCTGCGGAGCCGGCGGCGCGTCGAGCGCACCTCGATCGTCCCCTCGTCGGCGCTGTCGGCCCCGAAGAGCAGGCGCGCGAGCTCGGTGCGACCGGAGCCGAGGAGGCCGGCGACGCCGATGACCTCCCCGTCGAAGACCTCGAGGTCGGTCGCCTCGAGCGAGCCCTTGCGGCCGAGCCCGACGGCGCGGAGCAGCGGCGTCCGGTCGGCGGTCGGCGCCGCGGCGGTCCGCTCGAGCCGGTCGAGGACGGCCAGGTCGCGGCCGATCATCAGCTGCACCAGCTGGAGCTGGGTGGTCTCGGCGACCGTCCGCTCCTCGACCAGCCGCCCGTTGCGCAGGATCGTCATTCGGTCGGCGATCTCGTAGACCTGGTCGAGGAAGTGGGACACGAAGACGATGGCGGTCCCCTTGTCGCGCAGGTGACGCATGACGTCGAAGAGCTTGGCCACCTCGTCGGCGTCGAGGCTCGAGGTCGGCTCGTCGAGGATCAGCACGCGGGCCTGCACGTCGACGGCCCGCGCGATCGCGACCAGCTGCTGGACGGCGATGGGGTGGCTGCCGAGCGTGGACCGCGGGTCGACGTCGATGCCGAGCCGCTGGAGCGTGTCGGCGGCGCGCCGGTTCATGGCGCGGTGGTTGATCATGCCGAGCCAGCGGGGCTCCCGACCGAGCATCATGTTCTCGGCGACGGTCAGGTTGGGCACCAGGTTGACCTCCTGGTAGACCGTGCTGATGCCGGCGGCCTGGGCGGCGGCCGGCGTCGAGAACTCCTGCTCCTCGCCGTCGACCAGCACGGTGCCGGAGTCGGTGGCGTAGACGCCGGTGAGGGCCTTGATCAGCGTCGACTTGCCGGCGCCGTTCTCCCCCATCAGGGCGTGCACCTCGCCCGGCAGGAGCCGGAGGCCCACCCCCGACAGCGCGGCGACCGAGCCGAAGGTGATCGAGATGTCGCGCATCTCGACCACGGGCGTGCCGTGCGCCGCGTCGGGGACGGGGCCGGCCTTGCCGAGCCCGACCGTCTGGGTCGCGTCGGTCTGCGTCATCTGGTGCCTCCGGGGCGGGCAGGTGTGGCTGCCCGCTGGGTCGGGGTGGACGGGACCGCCGCGGGTCCGACCGGGGTGGCCGGTCGGACCCGCGGCGTGCTGGGGCCTAGTACTGGCGCTCGGCCAGGACCTCGGCGGCCTGCTCCGGGGTGAAGGTGGTCTCCTCGGTCACGACGCGGGTCGGGACCTCCTCGCCGGCGAGGACCTTCTCGGCGAGGTCCATCAGCTGCGGCCCGAGGAGCGGCGAGCACTCGACGATGAAGTTGATCTTGCCCTCGGAGAGCGCGGTCATCCCGTCCTTGACGGCGTCGATGGTGATGATCTTGACGTCCTCGCCGGGCACGAGCCCGGCCGCCTCGATCGCCTCGATCGCGCCGAGACCCATGTCGTCGTTGTGGGCGAAGACCACGTCGATGTCGTCCTCGGACTGCAGGAACGCCTCCATCACCTGCTTGCCGCCGTCGCGGGTGAAGTCGCCGGTCTGCGACTGGCTGATGGAGATCTCGCCGTTGGCGGCGATGACCTCCTCGAACCCCTCCTTGCGGTCGATGGCCGGCGCGGCGCCGGTGGTGCCCTGGAGCTCGACGACGTTGATGTCGCCGTCACCGTCGACGTCGGCGTCGGCGGCGTTGTCGACCAGCCACTGGCCGGCCTTCTTGCCCTCCTCGACGAAGTCCGAGCCGAGGAAGGTCTTGTAGAGCGAGGTGTCCTCGGAGTCGACCGCACGGTCGGTCAGGATCACCGGGATGTTGGCGCGCTTGGCCTCCTGGAGGACGGCGTCCCACCCGGTCTCGACGACCGGGCTGAAGGCGATCACGTCGACCTTCTGCTGGATGTAGGAGCGGATCGCCTTGATCTGGTTCTCCTGCTTCTGCTGGGCGTCGGAGAACTTCAGGTCGACGCCGGCCTCGGCCGCGGCCTCCTGGATGTTCTTGGTGTTGGCGGTGCGCCACCCGCTCTCGGCGCCGACCTGGGCGAAGCCCATGGTGATCGTGTCGTCGGAGCCGCCGCCGTCGGCGGCGGCATCGCCGCCCCCGTCGCTGCCGCAGGCTGACAGGGTGCCGGCGCTCAGGGCGATCGCGCTGAGCGCGACCAGAGTCTTCTTGATCACTGTTGTTCCTCCGTGTCCGGTGGGCGTCCGCGCCCTGTGACCGCTGTCACTGCAGTGAGTGTGAGCGCTAACATCGGCGCGCGTCAACCCCCCTGCCGGGATTGATCCGGACAAATGTGAACGCTCACTCCGAGAGGATGGAGTGGATCGTTCCAAGGCCCGCCGACGGGCGTCCTCGCGTCGCGGTGACCGGTCAGCGCACCGCGCTGAAGCGCCACTCGTGCCGAGCCGTGTAGCGCTCCCCCGGCTCCAGCCGGGCGCTGGGCCACTCCGGGTGGTGCGGCGAGTCGGGGAAGAGCTGGGGCTCGAGCGCGACGCCGTCGCCCTGCCGGTAGAGCCCGCCGTCGACCGACCCGCGGGTGCCGTCGAGGAAGTTGCCGGTGTAGACCTGCAGCCCGGGCTGGTCGCAGCGCAGGGTCAGCGCGGTCCGGGTCGCGGGCGACGTCAGCACGCAGGCCGTGCGCAGCCCGTCGTCGTCCCACGGGGAGTCGAGCACCAGGTTGTGGTCGAGCCCGCGCGCGTCGAGCACCTGCGGGTGCGCGCGCCGGACCGCCGACCCGATCCGGGTCGGGCGGCGCAGGTCGAACGGCGTGCCCTCGACCGCCGCGTGCGCCCCGAGCGGGATCCCCTCCGCGTCGACCGGGGTGTAGGACGCCGCCGGCACCTGCAGCAGGTGGCCATCGACTGTGCCGGCGTCGCGCCCGTCGAGGTTGAGGTAGACGTGCTGGGTCAGGTTGACCACGGTCGTCGCGTCGGTGGTGGCGGCGAGGTCGATGCGCACCGCGTCGGCGTCGACCGCGAAGGTGACCTCCGCCGTCAGCTCGCCCGGGTAGCCCTGGTCGCCGTCCGGGCTGACGAGGCGGAGGCGGGCGGTGGCGCCGTCCTCGTCGAGCAGCGTCCACAACCTCCGGTCGAATCCGTCGGGGCCGCCGTGCAGGTGGTGGCCACGGTCGTGGGTGCCGAGCCGGTGCTCGACGCCGGCCAGCGGGAGGTGGCCGTCGCGCACCCGGTTGGCGTAGCGGCCGACCGTGGCGCCGACGTAGTCGCCGGAGGCCAGGTAGTCGGCCGAGGTGGCGTGCCCGAGGGCCACGTGGCGTCGGGTGCCGTCCCCGCCGGTGACCTCGAGGTCGTGCACGGTGGCGCCCAGGGTCAGGAGCCGGAGCACCGGTCCGGGCGCGGCGCCGAGCTCCACCAGGTGGACCTCACGTCCGTCGGGCAACCGGTCGAAGACGGAGACGCTCACCGTGTGAACGTTAACATCAGCGCGGCCTCAGTGGTCCCGCGGCGCGGCCGTCGAGCGGCGCACGACGAGGTCGGGCGCCACGAGCTCGAGCGCCTCCGACGTGCCGTCGATGGCGCCGAGGGCGAGGTGGACCGCGCGCCGGCCGAGGGTTGAGAACTCCTGGCGCACGGTGGTCAGCGCCGGCCAGAAGTACGCCGCCTCCGGCACGTCGTCGAACCCGACCACGCTGACGTCGTCGGGCACCCGCCGGCCCTGCTCGTGCAGGGCGGTGAGCACGCCGAGGGCCATGGCGTCGTTGCCGACGAAGACCGCGGTCACGTCGTGGTCGGCGGCGATGCGCCGCCCGGCCTCGTGACCGCTCGGCGGGGTCCAGTCGCCCGGCACCTCCGGACCCGGCAGCAGCCCGCGCTCCTCGTGGGCGGCGCGCCAGCCGTCGCGACGCTGCTGGGCCTCGACCCAGTCGAGCGGGCCGGTCACGTGCGCCACGCGGCGGTGGCCGAGGTCGAGCAGGTGCGACGTCGCCGCCATCGCGCCGGCGCGCTGGTCGATCCCGGCCGCGAGGCGCTCGTCGGGGCCGACACCCTGGGTGAGCACGACCGGGATCGGCAGGTCCAGCGCGCGCACGCCCTCCAGGGCGGCGTCGTGGGCCACCGCGATCACGACCGCCTCGACGGCCTGGTCGAGCAGCCGGTCGACGGCGACCTGGAGACCGTGGTCGGTGAGGTCCGACAGGCCGACCAGCGAGATCTCGTAGCCGGCCTCGTGGACGGCGTCCTGCATCGAGGCGGCGATCATGCTCGGCCCGTAGTAGGACAGGTGCGCGGCGACGAACCCGATGCGCCTGGAGCGGTTCGTCGCCAGCATCCGGGCGGCGTTGTTGCGGCGGTAGCCCAGGGCCGCGATCGCGGCCAGCACCCGCTCGCGCGTGTCGCCGCGCACCACCGGGGAGTCGTTGAGCACCCGGGAGACCGTCTGGTGCGACACCCCGGCCTCGGCCGCGACGTCGGCCATGCTCGGTCCGCGGCCGCGGGGGCGCTCCTTCTTCTCGGCCATGGCTGCATCGTAGGGTCGCCGGCCCGGCCGCCCCGGACTCGACCACTGCGGGTGGGGTGGACGCCGCACCCGCGGTGGTTGGCTGGAGCGATGCGCATCTTCTTCACCGGGGGCAGCGGCAAGGCGGGTCGCCACGTGGCTCCCTACCTCGCCTCGCAGGGCCACCAGGTCACCAACGCCGACCTCACCGCCCTGGGGCACCCCGACGTCACCGACCTGCGGGTCGACCTGACCGACGCCGGCGAGACCTGGTCGGCGCTGGCCGGCGTCCCGACGCCGGCCGACCTCGACGACCCCGACCTCGACCTGACCCGCAGGTCGGCCTACGACGCCGTGGTCCACTACGCCGCGATCCCGAGGCCGCTGGCCTCCTCGGACCAGACGACCTACGCGACCAACGTCCTGGCCCACTACAACGTGCTGGAGGCCGCGACCCGGCTCGGGATCCGCAAGATCGTCTTCGCCTCCTCCGAGACCACCTACGGCGTCTGCTTCGGGCAGGGCGACCGCAAGCCGCTCTACGTGCCGGTCGACGAGGAGCACCCGGTCGTGCCGGAGGACTCCTACGCGATGTCGAAGGTCGCCGGCGAGGTCACCGCGCGCTCGTTCCACGCCCGCACCGGCGCCGACGTCTACGGGCTCCGGATCAACAACGTCATCGAGCCGCACGAGTACACCGAGCTGTTCCCCGCCTTCCTGGCCGACCCGGCCCTGCGGCGGCGCAACCTGTTCGCCTACATCGACACCCGCGACCTGGCCCAGATGACGCTGCGCTGCCTGGAGACCGACGGCCTCGGCTTCGAGATCTTCAACGTCGCCAACGCCGACCTGTCGGTCGCCGCCACGACGTCCGAGCTGATCGAGCGCTTCTACGGCGGCGTCGAGGTCCGGCGCGAGATGGGCCCCGACGAGACCTTCTACTCCATCGACAAGGCCCGCGACCTGCTGGGCTTCGCGCCGCAGCACTCGTGGCGCGACGTCCTCGACGACCCGCGGGGCGGGACCCGGTGACCCTGCGGATCCTGGTGACCGGGGCGAGCATCGCCGGCCCGGCCGCGGCCTACTGGCTGGACCGGACCGGGCACGACGTCACCGTCCTGGAGCGGACGCCGGAGCCCCGCACCGGCGGGCAGAACATCGACGTGCGCGGCCTGGCCCGCGACGTCCTGGAGCGGATGGACCTCCTCGACGCCGTGCGCCGGGCCGGCACCGGCGAGGTGGGGCTCCGCTTCGTCGACGAGGACGGCGGCACGGTGTCGGAGTTCCCCGCCCACGCCGGTGGCGACGGGGGCGACGGCCCGACCGCGGAGCTGGAGATCCTGCGCGGCGACCTCGCCGAGATCCTGCGCGACGCCTGCGGTGACGGGGTGACCTGGTGGTACGGCGACCACGTCGTCGACCTCGACGACTCCGGCTCCGCCGTCACGGTCACCCTGGCCGGCGGCGCGACCCACGAGTTCGACGTCGTCGTCGTCGCGGAGGGCCCGCGCTCGCGGACCCGGGACCTGGTGATGACCGGCGACCGCACCCCCGTGCTCGACCGCCTCGGCATGTACTCCGCCTGGCTGACCGTGCCGCGCACCGACGCCGACGACCGCTGGTGGCGCTGGCTCAACGTCCCGGGCTCGCGCTCGGTGCACCTGCGTCCCGACAACACCGGCAGCACCCGCGCCATGCTCAACGTGATGACCGACGAGACCGGCCTCGCCGACCTCGACCCCCACGACCTGCGCGCCGAGCTGCGCGAGCGGTTCGCCGACGTCGGCTGGGAGACCCCGCGCATCCTGGCCGCCCTCGACGACGCCGACGACCTCTACGTCGACGACCTGACCCAGGTGCGGTGCCCCACCTGGAGCCACGGTCGGGTGGTGCTGCTCGGGGACGCCGCCTGGTGCATCACGCCGATCGGCGGCTTCGGCACGTCCCTGGCCCTCATCGGCGCCTACGTGCTGGCCGCGCAGCTGCAGCGGTCGTCGTCGCCCGACGAGGCGTTCGCGGCGTACGAGTCCTGGTTGCGGCCGCTCGTCGAGGAGTCGCAGGACCTCCCGCCCGGCGCTCCCCGCGTCGCCAACCCGCGCTCGCGCGCCGGCGTCGCGCTGTTCCGCACCGGCACCCGGCTCGCCGCCAGCGGCCCGGTCCGGGCGGTGACGTCGAGGCTCGGCTCGGGGTCGGGGTCGGGGTCGGACGAGCAGCGCACGCTGCCCGAGCTGGACGCCTCGTGAGCGTCGCGGGAACAGACGACCAGGAGCCCGGCCGGCTCGACGGGCAGGTGGCCCTGGTGACCGGGGGCAGCCGGGGCATCGGCCTCGCCGTCGCGCGCGGCCTGGGCACCCTCGGCGCCACGGTGGTCGTCGTCGGCCGCACCGCCGACAGCGCCGAGGCCGCCGCCGGCGCGCTGGTCGAGGAGGGGCTCGACGCGGTCGGCGTGGGTTGCGACGTCGCCTCGGCGACGGAGGTGACCGCCCTGCCCGGTCGCCTCGGCCCGCTCGCCGCCGTCGACGTGCTCGTCTGCGCGGCCGGCGTGATGAGCGCCCGCGCCGCCAAGACGCTGCGCACGAGCGAGGAGGAGTGGCGCCGGGTGATGGCGGTCGACCTCGACGGCGTGTGGCGCACCACCACCGCCTTCGTGCCCGGGATGGTCGAGCGCCGCCACGGCCGGGTGGTCGCGGTGAGTGCCTGCCTGGGCCGGATGAGCGGGCCGGGCAACGCCGGCGGCCTGGCGCCGTACCGGATCGCGAAGGCGGGGGTCAACGCCCTGGTGCGAAACCTCGCCCACGAGCAGGGACTCGGCATGCGCGGCGTCCTGGTCGACGCCACCTGCCCCGGTCACTGCCGCACCGACATGGGCGGCCCCGACGCACCCCGCTCGGCGGAGCAGGGCGCCGAGACGGCGGTGTGGCTCGCCGGGCGGCCGGCCGCCGGAGCGCGGACCGGGCTGCTGTGGGAGGACCGCCAGGTCGTCCCCTGGTAGCCGGCTGTCCCGGCGCGCGCACCGGCCGGGCGCGTCGGCGAGACTGGGCCCGTGCCCCGGCGCCGCTTCACCGTCACCCTGCAGCCCGGGGAGGCCGCCCGCCTCCTGGCCTTCGACAACGCCACCCACGCCCGGCCGTCCTGGCCCCTCGGGGAGAACCGGACCTTCCGGCGACGCAACCGGACGACGTTCGAGGTCAAGGACCACGCCTCGATGGGCGCGGGCAAGGCCATGGTCGCGACCCTCGGCACCGCCGTGCTGCGCGGGGACGACGAGGCCGACGTGACCATCAGGACCAAGGGCGCCTGGGTCGGCTGGCTCCTGGTCGCGGGCGGGCTGTCCATGCTCGCCGTCGTCCCGCGCGACGGCGTCGTCGCCGTCGCCCTGGGCGCGGGCCTGGCCGTGGCCGGGTGGGCGCTCTTCCTGCGGCGACCGGGCGCCCAGCAGGACCTCGACAGCATCGAGCAGGTGCTGCGCCGCGAGCTCGTCGGCGAGTGGACCCGGACCGACGACGACGGTCAGGCCCGGCGCCTGCCCGGGTGAGCACCCCGCGCCGGTCGGGTCGGTGATCGAGCCCGGACCGGCCCGACCGACCTCACCCCCCGAGCGCGACCGCCTGGAGCGAGCCCGCCTTGAAGCGGCGCACTTCCTGCGGCCAGCCGCACCCCTCCGCCACCCGGCCCGCCCACGCGCGGGCGGTCTCGTCGTCGGGCACGTCGATGATGGTCAACCCGCCGAGCCACTCCTTGGTCTCGGCGAAGGGCCCGTCGGTGACGACCACCTCGCCGCTCGTGGCGTCCGCGCTCGCCGCCTCCTCGAGCTCCTCGACCAGTCCCCCGGCGAAGACCAGGACACCCTCGTCCTGCATCGCCCGGACGACGGCCGTGGACGGTTCCACGCGGCTGTGGAACCACGCCTCCTCGTGGTCGCCGACCCACTGCTGGTTGAAGTAGATGAGGTACTGAGCCATCGCTTGCTTCCCTTCGTCGGGCGGACCTGGCGTCCGCCACCACTCACGCCACGAACAGCAGGAGCCCGGTACGACACCGCGGTCCCTGCGACTTCGCGACCGGCGCGCTCATCGGTCCCGGCGCCGGTGGACGGCGATCGAGACGGAGCACACCACCCTGGTTCGTCGCTCGTCCATGCCGGTCCGACCAGCGCACCGACCGGTTCTCATCGGCCGCCCGCTCGCCCGAGGCAGGTGCGAGCACCGGCGCGCGGTCCTAGAGTCACCGCATGCCCGAGTTCACCTGGCTCCCGGCGAACCGCGCGACCCCCGAGGACGTCGAGGCGGTCTTCGCGACCGGTGGTGCGCGCAAGTGCCGGTGCCAGGCCATGAAGGTGCCGGGCTGGATCTGGCGCGACACCAACCAGGAGCAGCGCGACGCCGCCCAGGTCGAGCAGACCGCCTGCGGCACCGACGGCCCGACGTCCGGGCTGATCGGCTACGTCGACGGCGATCCGGCCGGCTGGGTGGCGGTCGAGCAGCGCGAGAACTACCCCCGGCTGTGGAGCCGCAAGCAGCCGTGGATGCGGATGGACCCCGACCTCGCCGGCGTCTGGTCGGTGACCTGCTTCGTGGTGCGGAAGGGATGGCGCAAGTCGGGGCTCACCTACGAGCTCGCCGCCGCCACCGTCGAGCACGGCCGGCAGGTCGGCGCCCAGGTGCTGGAGGGCTATCCCATCGACCCACCGCCGGGCAAGAGCGTGATCTGGGACGAGGCGTCGGTCGGCCTGCTGCAGGTCTTCCTCGACGCCGGCTACGAGGTGGTCGCCTCCCCCACGCTGCGGCGGCGCGTCGTGCGCCGGCGACCCGGCACCGCCTGAGCGCTGCCTGGCCCACCGAGGGTCTCCCGCGCAGCCGCCCCGGTGGTGTCGCCGGCGACGACCGCACCTACCGCGTCCCGGAGACCGCGTCCTGCACCAGGCCGGTGATCCGCTCGGCCACGGCGTCGGTGACCTCGGTGACGGCGTACGCCGTGGGCCACAGACCGCCGTCGTCGAGCCGGGCCTCGCCCGAGAAGCCGAACGACAGGTAGCGCTCCCCGTCGACGTCGGCGCCCCGGAAGAAGCAGAGCACCTTGCCCTTCGGACCGCCCAGGGCATAGGCCGGCTGCTTGTACCAGAGCCGCGGACTCAGCTCGGGCGCCGCGGTCGTGATCACCTCGTGCAGCCGCTCGGCGACCGCGCGGTCGCGCTCGGTCATCGCGGCGATGGTGTCCAGCACCTCGGCGGTCGGGTCCTTCTTGGCGGCCATCTCGGCTCCTCGTTCGTGTCGACGGTTCTCCCACTCCTGACGCCCGGGGTGGGCGAGGTGTGACCGGAGGAGCGGCTCCGGCGCGACGGTGGGACGCGCTGCGGCGTCCCCCCGCGGCTGCCGTCACGACGACCAGGCCCCGCGGACCGACGCGCCGGCCCGGACGGCTCGGGGGATCTCGGCCACCACGTCGACCGCGGAGGCGAGGCGAGCCAGGTCCTCCGCCGGCGCCGACGAGTCGAGGGTGACGGCGTAGGTGATGCCACTCGAGTGCCACTCGGGGTCGAAGTCGCCGTCGGCCTCGACCACGATCCCGGCCACCTCGACGCCGAGCCGCTCGGCCTCGCGGTAGGTGTCGTTCAGGACGCAGAGGGCCACGGACAGGTGGAGCAGCTGCGCGCCGGTGCTGGTGGGCGCGGCGACGACGCCCTCCGTGGTCCACGCGTGGTGGAGCACGGTGCCGTCGCCCGCGCGTAGGGACCCGGCGGTCGCGCGCACGCCCCGTGGTGAGAGGTCCATCCGCCGATTGTGCCCTCCCCGGCATGGCGCGTCCCCGTGGACCAGACCGACCCACGAGCGGTTCCTTCATCGAGCGTTTACCTCCGGACAGCGGCAGGGACGTCGGCCGGTGGCGCAGCACTGCGTGAATCCACCCGTGCCGCGACCGCGGCGTCGTGAACCACGCCCACGAGGTGACGAATGACCCTGCCCCGCCCTCGACCGGACCGCTCCGCGCTCCGGTCCTCGATCTCCGCGCTCGCCGTCTCGGCCCTCGCGGTGGGAGTCCTCGGCATCGCGCCGGCGGCGCCGGCCGTCGCGGCCGCCGTCCCGGCCAGCGCCGCCGCGGACGACCCGGCCCCCACCGCCGGCTCCCTCTCGCTCGTCGACGAGACCGAGGCCGTCGGCCCGGGCATCACGCTGCGCAGCCTGACGTCCGTCACGCCCCAGGGCTGGTACGACCAGCGGATCCTCTCGGTCGACCTCGCCAACCCGGCGGTGACCAGCGACCTGCTCTCCGGCGAGCACGTGACCGACCGCAACGCGATCTCGAGGAAGGCCGACGAGGCCGGCGCCGTCGCCGGCGTCAACGGCGACTTCTTCGACATCAGCAACTCCGGCGCCCCGCTCGGTGCCGCCGTCAAGGACGGCGAGCTGCTCAAGTCCTCGGACCACGGCACCTGGGGTCACGTCGGGGTCGGCCAGGACGGCATCGGCCGCGCGGTCGACATGACGCTGGACGCCAAGGCGACCTTCGGCGGCGTCGACCACGCCGTCGCCTCGCTCAACGCCGCCAACACCCTCGCCGGCTCGCCGGCCGACGCGATCATCGCCTTCACCCCCACCTGGGGCACCTACAACCGGGCGATCGGGGTCAGCGGCGCCACCGACGTCGCCTCGGTGCTCGTGCAGGACGGCAAGGTCGTGTCGGTGGACCCCGCCGCCGCCGGTGCCGGCGCGATCCCCGAGGGCGCGTTCGTGCTGGTGGGCCGGGAGGCCGGCGCCGCCGCGATCCGCACCCTGGTCGCCGGCGACGCCGTCAGCCTCGGCTACGACCTGCGCGACGACATCGCCGAGCAGATGGAGTTCGTCATCGGCTCCAACCGTGAGCTCGTGCGCGACGGCGTCGCGCGGCCGGACTCCGAGCTGGACAACGACGTGCACCCCCGCACCGTCATCGGCTTCAAGGACGGCGGCCGGACGATGCTCCTGGTCACCAACGACGGCCGGCAGTCGCCGGTCAACGGCATGACCATGCGCGAGCTGGCCGCCTTCATGGTCAGCCAGGGCGCCGAGACCGCGTGGAACCTCGACGGCGGCGGGTCCACGACCATGGTGGCCCGGCCCCTCGGCGAGACCGCGACCACGGTGCGCAACCGGCCCTCCGACGGCACGGAGCGGCTCGACCCCAACGGCGTCGGCGTCTTCGTCGCACCGGGCAACGGTCGCGCCGAGGAGCTGGTGATCACCCCCGGCACCGACGACGCCGCCGTCTTCCCCGGCCTGCACCGCACGCTGACGGCCAAGGGCATCGACGACCACATGACGCCGGTGCCGCTGGCGCGCGGCGACGTCCGGTGGAGCACGTCGGCCGGCACCGTCGACGGCGGCCTCCTCGCGGCCCCCGCGGGCGCCGCCGGCACGATCACCGTCAAGGGCAACGCCGACGGCAGCCAGGGCATCGCCCGGGTCCGGGTGCTGCGACCGCTGCGCACGCTGGAGCTGTCGACCAACCGGATCGCCATCACCGACCCGGTCGCGGCCAACGCCGTCCAGCTGCGGGTCACCGGCCGGGACGCCCAGGGCTTCGCCGCGCCCGTCGAGGCGGTCGACCTCGACCTCGACTACGACCGCCGCATCGTCCGGGTCACGCCCTCGGGCACCGGCCTCCGGATCACCCCGCTCACCGACGGCGGCACCGTGCTGGTGCTCAGCGCCGGCGGCCAGAGCGTCAAGCTGCCGATCACCGTCGGAGTGCAGACCGTGCGCCCCTACGCCTTCGACGACGAGGCCGCCGGCACCGGCCGCTGGACGAGCAACAGCTCGGCCGGCGCCACGGTCGCCATCAGCAAGGACCCCGAGGGCGTGCAGCTGCAGTTCAGCGCCACCCGCAACAAGGGCATCACCGCTGCCGGCGTGCCGGCGCGGTGGGTCGAGATCCCCGGCCAGCCGCTGCGGGTCCGCGTAAAGATGAAGTCGAGCGTCGCGGTGCCCGCGGGCCTCACCTACGCCGGCTTCTGGGACGCCGCCGGCAAGTCGGCCGGCCTGTACGGCACCGGCCTGGTGGCCTCCGACCAGTGGCAGTACGTCACCTTCACGATCCCCTCGACGGTGACCTACCCGATCCGCTTCAACTCCTTCCAGGGCATCAACACCGCGGTCGACCAGCAGCAGGCCGGCGCGTTCGTGTTCGGCGGCATCGAGGCCGACGTGCCCTCGGAGATCGAGCTGCCCGCGCAGGAGTCGCTGCGCTCCGACCCGCTGTTCTCGGCCGACGGCCACGTCGACGACGAGCAGGACTGGAACTTCGCGACCCTCTCCGACGTGCAGTTCACCGCGGCCCAGCCCGAGCTGACCAAGGTGGCCGTCGCCGCCCTGGCGCGGATCCGCGCGCAGGAGCCCGACCTGATCGTGCTCAACGGCGACATCATCGACCGCGGCCTCGCCGAGGACGTCGACCTGGCGCGCGAGACCCTGGAGGCCGGCGGCTGCGACCTGGTCGGGCTGGGCGAGGAGCCCGACGCCGAGAGCACGCCCGACCCGGCGTCCGACACCGTCCCCTGCTACTACGTGCCGGGCAACCACGAGTCCTACGGCGTCGGCAACGTGCAGTCCACGCTGGCGGCCTGGGAGGCCGAGTTCGGCCAGCCGTACCGCACCTTCGACCACAAGGGCACCCGGTTCGTGCTGCTCAACAGCGCCCTCGGGTCGCTGCGCGGCTCCGACTGGGACCAGCTCCCGATGCTGCAGGAGGCGCTGGCCACCGCGGTCGACGACCCGGACGTCAGCAACGTCATGGTCTTCGCCCACCACCCGGTCGAGGACCCCGCCGAGACCGACTCGAGCCAGCTGACCGATCGCCTGGAGGTCCGCCTCGTCGAGAAGCTCCTCTCGGACTTCAGCGTCGAGAGCGACAAGGGCGTCACGATGGTGGGCTCGCACGCCCAGATCACGCACGTGGAGCGGGTCGAGGGCGTCTCGTACGTCGTGCTGCCCAGCTCGGGCAAGGCGCCCTACGGCACCCCCGACCGGGGCGGCTTCACCGGCTGGCTCGACTGGAGCGTCGACCGCGACGCCTCGGCGCGCGAGCAGTGGCTCACCGCCGACGTCCGGGCCTTCGCCCAGGAGGTCGTGGTCGACGCGCCCGAGACCCTCGAGGTCAGCCGCGCCGCCACCGTCGGCGGGCACGTCGTGCAGCCGTCCGGCGTCGTCGCGGGCAGCCGGGTCGTCCCGCTGGCCTACCCGATGTCGGTCGACTGGTCCGGTGACGCCGGGCTGGCGATCGGCTCCGGGGACGCCGCCGTCGCGGCCGCCCGGGCCGGCAAGAAGGTCGCCATCCTCGACCCGGAGACCCGTCAGCTGACGGGCCTGCGCACGGGCGAGGTGACGCTGAGCGTCACCAACGACTCGATGCGGGAGTACACCGACGAGGCCTCGGCGGCACCGGTCACGGGCACGCGGACGGTGCAGGTCGTGGCCTACCAGGGCCCCGGCTCGCGCATCGACGCCCCCGCCCCGGTGTTCCCGACCCAGCCGGTGGGCACCACCGGTGCCGGCCAGCCGGTGACGGTGACCAACACCGGCGACCGGCCCCTGCGGGTCAGCGACGTCGCCATCACCGCGACCGGGTCCAGCCCCGCGGGCGAGTTCGTCGTCGCCGGCGAGCAGTGCGCCGGCGTCGACATCGCGCCCGGCGCCTCGTGCGAGGTGCTGGTGCGCTTCGCCCCCTCCGCGGCGGAGGTGACCTCGACGGCGGAGCTGGTGCTCACGGCCAACACGCCCGAGGGCGGCTTCGAGGTCCCGCTGACCGGGCTCAGCTCGGGCCCGCTCCAGGGCGCGCCCGGCGAGCCGGGCGAGGACGGCCCGACCGGACCGACCGGGCCGACCGGACCGACCGGACCCCAGGGTCCCGGTGGCGAGTCCGGCACGCCGGGCGCGACCGGTCCGCAGGGTCCCCAGGGTCCCGCCGGCCCCCAGGGTCCGCAGGGTCCGCAGGGACCGCGCGGCGCCGTCGTGTTCAAGGCGACGAAGAAGGTCGTCCGGGTCGAGCGCGGCGACAGGATGAGCATGCCGTTCCGCCTGGGCAACCAGACCGCGACCGCGCTGCGGCCGACGGTGCGGATCGCCCCGGCCCGGGCGCTGCGCGCGACCGGCAAGCGGGTCGTGAACCCGGCTGCCGTGCGGGCGGGCGCCACCCGGCGGCTGGCCTTCGTGCTCCGCGTCGGCGCGGCGGCCGAGGTCGGCACGCACCGGGTCGAGGTCACGCTGCGGGTGGGCGACCGCACGGTCACCCGGATCGTGAGGGTGCGCGTCCTGCGCGGCTGACCCGCCACCCGACGGCCCCCGACCTGCGACGCAGCAGGTCGGGGGCCGTCCCTGTCACGGGGTCGCGGTGCGTCCGCAGCAGGCCACCGGACGTGCCTCGTCACGGGTGCTTCCAGCCAGGACGCGAAGAACCCCGGAGACGCTGTCTCCGGGGCTCCGCGATCGTCCGGCCGGGTCTCGGGTCCCGGTCGTCCGAAGCTGGGCAGGCCGTCCAAGCGAGTGAGGCTTCACCCGATGATGACGGTTCCGCGTCGCCGATCATGCCCGCCCGCGGGGCGGGTGCACCATCCCCCGATCGGACTCCCCCACCTGGCCCGAACGGGCCATCCTCGACTGGTCGGCGCGCACTGCTGGGACCATGGCCGGGTGATCGACGCGACCAAGTACTCCTGGATCAACCACGACGGACTGGACGTCGCCACCTGCGTGACCGTCGTCCTCGACATCTCGGCCCAGGAGGCGCTGGCCCGGTTCGGCGCCGACACCTCGACGGAGATCGACTTCGACACGGCCCACGGCGAGGGCGTCACGGTCCTGGCGGTCCCGGGCGGGGTGGTCGCGTTCGAGCCGAACGGGTTCCTGGGCTCGATCCCCGACGTGCTGGAGCGACTCGCCGGTGGCGGTCGGGCGGCCAGCGCATTCTGGAACGTCAACGGCGACGACTCGTTCGTGTGGACCACCGACGGAGCGCCGGCCCGGTCGGTCGAGCTGCTGCACGCCGAGGAGGACGACGACGCCGACTCGATGGACGACCTCGGCCTGCCCCCGGTCGTGCACGGCCTGTGGCCGCAAGCCGCCGGCGAGAGCCCGGGACCCTGCGCGGTCGGACTGGCGATGGTCGAGGCCGTCACGGGCATCGAGATCCCCCGGGCCGCCCTCGCCACCGACGCCACGTTCTACCGGCTGCCGCAGTAGTCGAGCGGGTGGGTGTGCGGCCGCCCGCCCGGGCCGGGTGGCGCACGCTCGCGCCGGCTGCCGCCACGGCGTCAGGCGCCTCGGTGGGAGCGGTCCGTCTGCGGCAGCCCGTTGGCGTCCGCCCAGTCGAAGACGGCCCAGGAGAACCCCGACTCGTAGGCGGGGCTGACGGCGGGCACGGTCGGCAGCTCCGCCTCGACGCCGTGCTTCAGGCACAGCGACCGGCCGTCCTGGTAGCCCCGCATCCACTCTCGATCCACGAACCCGGTCTCCATGCCCCAGTCGAACACATGTTCGACTCGACCGTCAAAGGGGGTGGGCGACAGAGCCCCGTGCAACCGAACCGGTGCCCGCACCGGTCAGGTGGGTGAGAGGAGACAACGTGAGAGACGACGACCGATCAGCCGAGTTCGTGGAGTTCACCCGTGCGCACCGACGGGACCTCATGCGGACGGCGTCGCTGCTGTGTGCCGGCGAGGAGGCCAGCGCCGAGGACCTGGTGCAGACGACGCTGACCAAGCTCTACCTGGCGTGGTCCCGGGTTCGACGCGCCGACAGCCCACTGGCCTACGCCCGGAGGACCCTGACCCACCACTTCATCGACGAGGCCAAGCGAGCGCACCGACGACGCGAGTCGACGATGGCCGAGCCCGCGGAGGCGCTGCCGAGCGACCCCGTGTCCGCCGGCACCGACCTCGAGCTGAGGGAGGTGATGCTGGCGGCGCTGTCGTCGCTCGGTCCGCGGCAGCGCGCGGTCGTGGTGCTGCGGCACTGGCTCGACCTCGACGTCGCCGAGACCGCCCGGATCCTCGGCTGCAGCGCCGGCACCGTGAAGTCGCAGAACGCCCGGGCCCTCGCTCACCTGAGGGCCCACCTCGACACCACCGACCACCACCTGATCCTGGAGGACACCCCATGACCGAGCACGACCTGAAGCGAGCCCTGAGCCTCGCCGCCGCCACCGGCGGATCCGCGCCCGACCCGGCCGACGACCTGGCCCGGGCCCGCACCGCGCGCACCGCCCGTACTCGTCAGCGGGTCCGCGTCGGGCTGTCCGGCCTGGCGGTGCTGGCCATCGTCGGGGTCGGGACGACGGTCGCCGTCACCGGGCAGGACACTCCCTCGGGGCCCTCGGCCGGCAGCAGCGACACGCCGTCGCCGGGCGCACCGGGCGCACCGGGCACGCCGAGCACGGCGGGCGGCGTCCAGCTCGTGGCCGCCGAGCTCGACGCCACCCCCTACACCTTCGACCTGACGCCGCAGGGCTGGTCGGTGCAGGGTCAGAACGCCTTCGGCGTCACGATCGCGCCGGACGACGGTTCCGTCTCCGACCACCCCGACGACTTCGAGGGCAAGCTCGTGATCATGTTCGAGGCGCGCCCGGCCGGCGGGCGACAGGTCGAGGTGGACGGGCGGACGTTCTGGATCACCGGCGACTCCGGCTACACCACGATCTCCACCCGGACGGCCGCGGGCGAGCCCGAGGGCGCCGTGCGCCTGCAGTACCCCGACGACACGGGGTGGACCGAGGACACGATGCTCGCCTTCACCGCCAGCGTGCACGTCGGCGAGGGCGCCGAGGTCCCCGGGCGCGGGGGCCCGCCGGAGCCCGGGATGCAGAGCCTGACGGACGCGAGGAACGAGCGCGGCCGGTCCTGACGACGGCCGGGTAGCGAGCCCGCGACGAGCTCGCGGTCGACCAGGACGACGACCTCCGCGGAGGCGTCCGGCAGCCGGGGCGGCACCTCTCGCCTGCCGGACGCCTCCCGGTGGAGCGCCATTCACGCTCCGTACGGCTGGCTGCTCTTGGATTCGCGGGTACGCATCGGCGCCGGGGTTCCCGAACCTGGCCAGAACCCTAGGAATCCCTGTGCTCCCTGAGCCCCGTCGTGCGCTGAGCGGCGCGCTGGCCGCCCTGTTGGTCCTCCCGCTGGGCGCGGTGCTGGCCGTCCCCGCGACCGCCTCGGCCGACGACCCCGCCGGCGCGGTCGGCAACGTCGTCATCAACGAGGTCAGCTCCAACGGCTTCGCCGGGGGTGACTTCATCGAGCTCCACAACCGGAGCAGCACGACGATCGACCTGACCGGCTACCACCTCAAGGACAACAAGCCGCTCGTCGAGGACGACGTCCCGCTCGACGGGAAGATCCCGCCCCAGGGCTACGTCGTGGTCTACACCGACTCCCCGTCCGCGGGTCCCAAGTCGTTCGGGCTGGGCGCCGCCGACGAGGCGCACCTGGTCTCGCCCGACGGGCTGACCACGATCGACTCCCACGCCTGGACGACGCACCGCACCCCCAGCTGGGGCCGTTCGCCGGACGCGACGGGTGACCTCGCGGTGACGACCGCTCCGACCCCCGGCGGCCCCAACGTGCTGGCCAGCACCGCCGAGGCCCAGGTGACCCTCAACGAGGTGTTCAGCGACGGCGCCAGCACGAGCGCCCCGGGCCTCCACGACTACGTCGAGATCCACAACGGCGGCTCCGCGCCGATCGACCTCACCGGCTGGTACGTCACCGACGGCGCCGCCGCCCCCACGCCTGCCGACCGGGTCACCCTCGGGGGCGCCACCGCCATCATCCCGGCCGCCGGCTACCTCGCCGTCGAGACCGAGCTGCACGACTCCGAGATCCCGGCCGGCTTCACCTACCTGCCGGCGAGCAACGGCACCAAGTCCGGCTTCGGGCTCAGCAAGACCGACTGGGTGTTCCTCTTCCGGCCCGACGGCACGCTGGTCGCGACGACGTTCAAGGGCCTGCTGCCCGACGAGCACGCCAACACGTGGTCGCGGGTGACCTCGGGCACCGGCCTGTGGAGGAACGGCGCCGACCAGACGCCGGGGGCGATCAACACCTTCCCCGGTGGCGGAAGCGAGGCTCCGCCCCTCGACCCGCGCTGGGACGACGTCGAGATCAACGAGATCGCCTCGCTGAACGACGACGACGCCGGCAACCCCGGGTTCGGAGACGCCGTCGAGCTCGTCAACACCGGTGCCGCCGCCGTCAGCATCGAGGGCTGGCACCAGACCGACAGCGGCGCCGCCTCCGGCGCGGAGCCGCTGCTGCTCGCCGACCTCAGGGTCTGGGACGGCGACAGCCTCGAGCCGGCCACCGACTTCGTGATCCCCGCCGGCGGCCACGTCGCGTTCTCCTCGACCAAGGGCCTCTCCGGCGAGGGTGACTCGGTCAAGGTCTACGGCCCGGGCGCCGAGCCCGCCGTGCGTCAGCTCGTCGACGAGGCGTCGTACGGCGACGGCGACGCGGGGGTCTCGGACAGCTACGAGTCCGACTCGGTCGCGTTCGCGGCCTGCCCTGAGGGCTCCGACGAGTTCTGGCGCGTCACCGTGAACAGCTTCGGCCGCGACAACACCGCATCGTGCGCGACGAAGTCGCGTCGTCTCGACTCCCCCGTCGTGCTCAACGAGGTGTCCAACACCGCCGCCAAGGCCGAGCTGCTCAACACCGGCACCGAGCCGGTCGACATCTCCGGCTGGCAGCTGCTGGACTCGACCGACACCGTCGTGCACACTGTCCCGGCCGCCACCGTGCTGGCCGCCGGCGGCTACCACCTCGCCGAGGGCGTCGTCGGCCTGGACAGCGCGGACTCGCTGACGCTCCGCGACACCGCGGGCTCGACCGCGGTCGGCCACACCTGGTTCGAGGACGGCATCGCCTCGTACAGCCGCTGCGAGCTGTTCGGCGACGTCACCTACGTCGAGACGCCCACCGCGACCTGGGGTGCCGCGAACGCCTGCCCGCAGCTGGCCACCGAGACGTGGCCGGGCGGCAGCACCGTGGCCACGGTCGACGCCGTCGACGCCTTCACCGACACCGACAACAACGACGAGGGCGACGTGTCCGGCGCCGCCTTCGACCCCGCCGACCCGTCGGTGCTGTGGCTCGCGATGAACAAGGGCCGGCTGTTCAAGATGCACCAGGTCGGCGACCTGTACGAGACGTTCCCCGAGTGGAGCGGCGGCAAGCCCCTGCGCTTCACGAACGGCGCGGGCGAGCTGGACGCCGAGGGCGTCACGGTCGGCCCCGACGGCGCGATCTACCTGACGTCCGAGCGCGACAACACCAACAGCGGCGTCTCCTACAACAAGATCGCCCGCTTCGACGTCGGCTCGGTCACCGCGGCGACCACGGAGCTGGTCGCCACGCACGAGTGGGACGTCAACGACAAGGTCGTCACCGGCACCAACCTCGGTCTCGAGGGCGTCACCTACGTGCCGGACGAGTTCCTGGTCGCTGCCGGCTGGGAGGTCGGCGGCACGGCGTACCGTGCCGCGACCCAGCCGACCCCGGGCCTGTTCGTCACCGCGGTCGAGGCCACCGGGATGCTGCACTTCTTCTCACTCCCGCTGGGCGGGAGCCCGGTCGAGGTGAAGGTGGAGTCGTCCGGCCTCCCGAACTCGATGGACGTTACCTACGACGCCGACCGGCAGGCCCTGTGGGCCCTGTGCGACGACACCTGCGCGGGCGCCTACAACCTCCTGCGCGTCGTCGACGGCGACTTCGCGGTCGAGCACTCCTACGCCCGGCCGTCCGGCATGCCCAACCTCAACAACGAGGGCATGGCGATCGCCCCGGCGTCGACCTGCACCGACGGCTTCCAGGACGTCGTGTGGACCGACGACGGCGACACCGACGGCTTCTCGCTCCGCGCCGGCACGCTGACGTGCCCGGAGCCGGCGCAGCAGCCGGTCGCACCGACCGTGACCGTGAGCAGCCCGACGGTGCAGTTCGGCAAGGCCACCACCCTCGCCGTGACCGTCGCGGCTGCGGGCGTGACCCCGACCGGCAAGGTCACCGTGACCATCGACGGCAGCGCCCTGCCCGCGGCGACGCTCGGCGCCACGGGAACCGTCAAGGTCGCGGTGCCGAAGCTGTTCCGCAAGCCGCGGGTGGCGCCGTACCCGGTCGTGGTCAGCTACGCCGGCGACGCTGCGGTCGAGCCGGGTTCGGCCACCGGCACGCTGCGCGTCGTCAAGGGCAAGGCGGCCGTCAAGGCCACCGCTCCCCGCACGGCGGTGGTGAAGAAGACCAGGGTGCGGATGGTGGTCCTCGTGACCAACCCCGCCGGCGTCACCGCCACCGGCAAGGTCCGGATCTCCGGCGGCGGGCTCGGTTCCCGCACGGTCCAGCTCGTCGACGGGCGTGCCGTCGTCAGGCTGCCGGCGTTCCAGCGGGTGGGCCGCAAGAAGCTCACCGTCGCTTACCTCGGCGACCAGAACCTGCCGCGGGCGACGACGTCGAAGGTCATTCGCGTCGTCCGCTGACCGGGCCGCGCGGCTCCCTCTCACACCCTGGGGGGAGCCGTGCGGTCACCGGGGCGGGAGGGGCTGCGCTCAGGGCCGACGGACGCCGCCTCGTTGAGGTGGACCGAGCGAGACGGCGTGCAAGAGTGCCCCTGGCCCCCAGATCACTCGGCAAACAGGCGGGCAGGCAGGCCAATGGGGGCGCCGCGCGTGATTCCGGTTGGAGCGTCTGACCCAACACTGCGACGTCCGGGTACGGCGACTCGCAGGCGTCCACCTGAACCTCTACACCGGTCCACTCGCGCCCTACGGAGTAGCCAACCAAGACGCGCCATCACGCGAGACAGGCGGGGCTTTCCGCCCACTATGACGCGTAGTCAACAGAGCGCGTGCGGCCACTCTGCCCGCGGCGCGTACAAGCCGCACCACGGGTACGCCCAACGTCGATGGCGGCCGTGCGCACCGTCATGTCCTCGTCCTAGGTTGCGTCCTCGAGTTCCTCGTCGGTTCGTTCTGGCTGCTCGATGGTGCCGGACGACTTCAGAGCGCTGGCGGGACGGAACGGTCAAGCGGCCGCTCGCGCGCCGGCCGCACCTCGTTATCGTCGGCACGGACCTTTCGGCTGAGGAGTGATCTCCTGTCGACTCCACTACCGGTCCAGCTGTCCCGGCGTCCGACACCTCAGCGGAACTCGGCCGTTCCCGGCCGCGAGCACGGCGGGGTGACCCTCCGCGGTTCGCATTGCGGGACGTCTAGACATGCCTGCGGGCCCAGCCGGTCATCGCAACACCTTGGCTAGTGCGTGTGATGGTGGCCAAATTGAGGGTCTGTCGAGGTCTGTCGTTTGCCTCGAGTGCGTTGGCGTCGAGGTTGTCTTGGGCGAGGGTTCGGAGCGCCCCGAGAGCCGATACGAGGCTTCGAGAAGACCCGGCAGGGATACCTGTTCGCCCGCCGGACGTAACTTCTTGGCTCTAGACCGGCTTCATGCCGCGTCCTCCACCTTCGTCGTGTGTCACGGACGGTAAGAGATGAGTGGCGAAGAGGTAGTGGTCCGAGGCTGGGGCGGGTCACAACGTTGGCGCGAGATGACCGGTGCGAAACGCGGATTCCTAGTAGTTTTTGCGCATGGCTATTCGTTAGGGACGAAGTGAGACTGAAGAAACTGACGGGCGCGTCCTAGTTGCTGCGCTCGGGATCATCGTGCTTGGCGCACTGGCATTGGCGTTAGGGACCTGGGGGAAGCTGCCCGGTTGGGCAGCGTCCGTGGCGACGAACCTGGGTGGTGTCCTGGTTGCCGCGGCCGTGCTGAGCGCTGCTTGGGAACTCCTCGGGCGCAGGGCATTTATGAGGGAGATGCTGGCAGCGGTGAATTTGCGTGAGGAGGTGGCCGTAAGCGGTCTGTCCAAGCTCTCCCGCGAGTATCTCAAGGATGTCGAGTGGGATCGCCTTATCCGGGGTGCAACAAAAATGGACATAGTTGTTTCGTATGCTGGCACTTGGCGGGGAACTCACTACGAAGCGCTTGAACACTTAGTCGCAAAGAAGAACAGTCAGCTGCGAGTCTTTCTCCCCGATCCGGACCATCGCCCTACCGTGGAGACAATCGCTGCGGGTTTTGGCATGACCTACGAGGGACTGCAGCCTAAGATCGCAGAAGCGGTTAAGGAGTTCTCGCAACTTGGGAATAATTCTACGGGAACGGTCGAGATTTATGTTAGAAAGAACTATTTTGTCTTCAGCTGTTACCGCCTTGATGACACGGCGATAATCGCCTTTAATTCACATCAGCAGAAACGACACAAGGTGCCGACTCTGGTTGTTGACCGCGGCGCTGTTTGGGACTTCGTTTCGGAGGAGATTGAATCCATAAAGGATCAGAGCAATTTGGTTAAGCCGTTCCAGGCGAAGCCGACCGGAGGAACTCAGCAGTCGGGACCGCTCACGTCGCCTCTGGGCACGACGAACCAGGCGGGTGCCGCTAGCTCTCCTGCGACGAAGACTGTCGGAGGGGGCAAGTAGCGTGCCCGTCATGACTAACGTACAAATTCTGCACGGCGATCTATCGCCCGACCTGTGCGACCTGGCGCGGGCTAGCGAGCTGGTCGGATGGGACATTGAGACCTCTGGCCTGGACTGGCGCAATGGACAGATCGGGACATGCCAGCTTGCGATTGGCGACAGTGTGGCTGTCGTCGTGCTGGGGGATGACGACCATCCTCAGGGACTATGTGACCTCTTGGCAGACGACGGTGTTAGGAAAATCTTTCACCACGCTCCGTTCGATATTCGCTTCATGGCGCAGCAATGGGATTGTAAGCCGCGCAATCTCGCGTGCACTAAGATTGCCTCCAAAGTCCTAAACCCCAGCGCTGAGCATGCGACGCATAGCCTGAAACCACTTCTGAAGGCCACACTTGGGGTCGACATCGACAAGGGGCAGCAACAGTCCAGTTGGACTACTGGCGTCTTGACCGCGGAGCAAATGAGTTATGCCGTGTCAGATGTGGTCTATCTATCCGAGCTGTACTCACAACTCCGAGCGCAGTGCTTGGACAAGGGCGTCTTGCAAGCGGTCGAAAATGCCTATTCGTTCCTACCTGTTTGGGTAGAGCTTCAGCGACGCGGTATCGAAGACGTCTTTGCGTACTAGGTGGGGCATGTCCCCAGAAGACTTCTACGGGGAACGCTATTGTGTAACAGCCCTGGCCCACGGGCCGGTGCGCTGTCGCGGGACCGACATGATTGACGACGCTTGGCGGTTTGGGCTTTGACCTACACAAAGTCGGAGAAACCACCCATGAGGCGGCCGAGCGGGGTTAATCCCGCCTCTGTGGCCGCGGCCAACAGCACCCGTCGCGGACTTGCAGCAACTCCCTCTCCCAGAGGGGGCGCTGGTTCGAATCCACGTCAGCCTTCGTCTGGTCTGGCCAGGTCGAGACCGCTCCGGTGTGTGCCTGGGAGCCGTCGCATGCGGCGGTGCGTGACTTTGGTAAATCGCCAGTGCATGCCCCGGCGGTCGGGAGATGCCCACCAATCCGACGGCTGAAGGTTGTCAAGTGATCGCGCGCTTGAGAAGGACGCGGAAGGTCCTACTGGTTCTGACCTTGGTGGCAGCGGTGTATGTCGGGTGGGCCCGGGTGGACCGACCGCGACCTGCTCTGGCCGACGTCTGCCGTGATTGGCGACGGCAAAGGAGTCACAGGCGCCGACCCTGACTTCCGCGACCTGGAATCGACGGCAGATCCGATTCGACGTTCCACGGATCGGTCACCGTTAAGAACCCGACCGGCGGCTACCACAAGGTCATCGTGACCGTCGATGTCTTCGACGGCGAGCAGAACGTCGGCGAACTCTGGGGAAGCGTCACTTTGAAGCCTCAGTCAGCCTCGTCGGTCGACCTCTTCTCCCTCAATCGGTACGTGCGGTGGACCGACGCCCGCGTCTACCTCACCCGGATGTCTGACTAGGACGTGGGACGTGGGTAAGTCCCGCGGGGTGGATTCAGCGCGGCCGGCGTGAGTGCGCTGTCGCGCGTGTTGATTGGCTGCCCTCGGCAGCGTCTATTCGGCGCGCTCGAGCGCACTCACATGCCGGTGTGAGGCTAGGGACCGCTGAAGATCTGGTTGTCACTCACCCATAGGTCCCGTCAGGTTGACAATTAAACCTTCAGCAGACCTAGATGCCAACGAGGAATCCGAGCGTGGCTCGTACGACAGTCCGTTCGCCGATTCTGCGGCGAGTGGGCGTCGGTCGCATTAGCCTCGCAAGATGAGTAAGATGGACGCGCTAGGAGCCGAGCCTGAGGAGCCCGCCGCAGCCAGAGAAGATCCAGCACGCTTCGCGCCCGCGTCGTTGGAGGCTCTTGCCTCGTTCACAAACCGTGAGTGGCATGCAGTCGCTGCTGGTGCCAACGCGAATGATGGCGAGCGAGCCGCGGCCGCAGTTGCCGAGGCCGGGCTGAGTGAGGAACTCGGCAACATCCTTGATGCAGAAACCCTGGTCGTGCTAGCGGGGTCGGGTACCTCGCTCGGGATACGACAGCGGGATGGCTCGAAGAGGGCCCCAAGCATGGGGGCGTTGTGGGACGACGTCTCGCAGTTGGCCGAGTTTGGGGTGGTGACCGGCCGGCTGAACGCGGAATTAGTCGCCAGCAGGAACCTGGAGCACGTGCTCTCAGACGCTCAGGCTCGGTTCGCTGTAGCTCCTGACATTGACCTCGAGGCATTCATTACCGCAGCCGAGGGCGTGGTACTGGCTCGTTGTTCCTTCGTCGAGGAAGACACTGACGTCAGCGCACACGAGATGTTTCTGCGCAAGGTCGCCCGACGTTCGGTGCGTTTGCAACGTACTCAGTTGTTCACCACTAATTACGACCTTGCCTTCGAGACCGCCGCTCGACGAGCGCGGTTCAACGTCATCGACGGATTTGGGTACGGCGGTCATGAGTTCGACGGCAGCTCGTTCGATCTTGACTACGTGCGTCGGCGCCCGCATGAGCAGCTCGCACTCGAACCGAGCGTCTTCCACCTGCTCAAGATGCACGGATCGGTCGATTGGTCTTTCACAGGCAACACCATCGGCAAGGGGGATGGGAAGCCTGTGAACCCGGTCTTGATATATCCGTCGGCGGCGAAGTACCAGCTCTCCTACCGGCAGCCTTACCTGGAGTTCATGTCGCGGTTCCAAATTTCACTGCGCCAGCCCGATGTCGGCCTCATCGTCGTTGGATTCGGCTTTAACGATGACCACCTCAACGCCCCCATCGAGGCCGCTATGCGTAGCAACATCGGGCTCCGTGCGACCATCGTTACCCCCGGGGCACGTGCCGAGGGGCGCAGCGACTCCATAGCTTGGATCGAGGACCTGATCCGGCGAGGGGACCGACGCCTGAGCATGTTCACCGGCACCTTCGACGAATTGGTTAAGTACCTACCCGAGACGCCCGCCCGAGAAGAGCGTGACGAGCACATGGAGCGCGTCTCGCGACCGCGAGGCGGCGCAGCAACGTGAAGCTCCACCCCTTCACACCAGAACGACAAATTGGGCTCGTTTATCAGGTTGAGGGCCTCTTCGCCGACGTCACCTTCAGTGCGGCCACCAAGTTGCCGCGGTCTCATTTCGGCGAACGCCTTGGCCGCGGTGAGGTCGGCGAGTTTGTGGTTGTCGACGTAGGTGGGACCGCCGCTTTCGGTCGACTGCTACGCGTCGGGGCTACCACCAGCAACATCGAGGCACTCACCGAGGGAAAACGGCGTGTTCCAGTGGAGGGCCGGATCCAACTCCTCTCCACTCTTCACCTGGACGGAACCGCGACGCGCGGCGTCCTGAAGTACCCCAAGGTCGGCGACCCCGTCTACGCCGCGAGTACCGAAGCGATTCTTGACGTACTCCAGAGTGGTGTCAGTGATCAAGCCACGTCGGTGATCCTTGGCCGGCTCTCTGTCGACGATTCGGTTGAGGTCAGTGTGCCGCTCCATCGACTCTTCGGCCGTCACCTCGCCATCGTCGGTGCAACGGGCTCCGGCAAGAGTTGGACTCTCGCTCGTCTGGCCGAGAGTGTTGACGAGCTCCGCGGCAAGATGATCGTCATCGACGCCACTGGTGAGTACCACACTCTTGATGCGCGGGCACGCCACCTCGCGTTCGGTTCGGTCGCCGACGAACCGCGGGGGACTGTGCTGGTCGGGATCCCGCATCACATGATGCGTGAGGCAGACCGCAATGCATTCTTGAGTCCCTCCAGCGGCACCCAGTTACCCAAGCTGCGCGACGCCGTCCGGTCCCTTCGGCTTGCGAACGCGATCGCCAACGACCCGAACGCGGAGCCCGCGCATACCTCGCTCCTCGATGCTGACGGAACTATCCAGAAGAAGGGGCGCGCGATCGCTCAGTATGGGCACGCTGCGCGTGCGTACACCGTAACTATGGAGGATCCACACGCGCCGTTCTCCCTGAGGGGAGTTGCGAGGCAGATCCAGTGGGAGTGCGTCTGGCCGACGTCTCGTGCCGCGACAGACTGTTATGGCGACCTTGACTATCAGCAGATCGGATACGTCAGCACGCTGGTGAGCCGCATCAACGATCTCATTCAGACCCCCGAGGTAATGGGAGTCATCGACCCTCCGTCGGGAACCACAGATGCCTTAGCTGAGATCGCGTCGTGGCTCGCTGATCCCGACGCCCATCTCTTGCGCATATCGCTGAAAAACCTGACCTTCGCCAACCACCTGCGCGAGATCGTCGTCAACATCATCGGGCAGGCATTGCTCGGGCGAGCTCGCAACGACGAGTTCCGGACCATTCCATTGGTGGTCGCGATTGATGAGGCACACCAGTTTTTCGATGTCACCGTCGGCGACGAGTTTGCTAACACTCGCCTGAACGCATTCGACGCCATCGCCAAGGAGGGGCGCAAGTATGGCCTCAGCGTGTGCGTTGCCACGCAGCGGCCCGGCGACCTACCCGTCGGAGTTCTCAGCCAAGTGGGCATGACCATCGTCCACCGCCTCGCCGATGGGCGAGACCGCCAACGCGTGGAGCAGGCGGCGGCGGAGCTGGATCACTCGGCAACCAGGCTGCTACCGGGGCTCGTCCCGGGCGAAGCGATCTTGATGGGCGTGGACTTCCCCGTACCGGTCAGCGTTCGCATGACGCCGCCAACCGCTCGACCGGCGTCTGATGGCCCATCCTACGAAAACTGGGGGTAGTTGTGTGACCGGTGCCTTCGAGCCGGAGATGCTCGTCCAAGCGCCGGCGTTGCGAATCTCCGGGGGATGTACGAGAGGCTCGACGGGGTGGCGAGAGCGCTTCCGCCGTCTTGGGGAGCCACAACCAGGCAGCGCGTCCTCGCCCGAGATCCTGGCGCACCCGCACGGACATTGGCGATCGTTGCATGACCTGGTGCGACACCCCCTGATCTCAGGGACTCAGCACCTCAAACCCGTGCGTAGGAGCGTTGAGGGCCGAACAGGTCTTTCCGATTGCTCCCCGACCGCCATACGCGGCGCGCTTCTGGGAGCGTCGCGAGGAGTTTGGCTGCTCGCTCCATCAGAGCTAACCCTAACGCGTCGGCGGGCGACTCATGTCGCAGCAGAGATGCACCTGCGACTCCGCGAGTGGATTCCAAGCCGGAGAACGAACTTGATCTAGTCACACGCGCACGCTAATGACGTGGTCTATCGTCCGATAGGAGGAGTGCTGGGATCGGAAAGAGGTCCGCGCCATCCCTGACATAGACACCGGGGTGGCCAAGGAAGCTGGTAAGACCGTGTTCAGCGATCCGCACCAGCAAGAAAGCGGTGGTGTAGCACTGTGGCGCCAATTGAGCGGGGGCGCTCACGGACTCCTCTGGACGACGATGACCCGAGCGAGCACGACGAGATCGCCTTGGGACGCGCCCCGCTGTATCCGCTGCCCATGACTCAGATGACATCCGGATGAGACGTGAGCGGACTCGTGGACGCGTTCTCAGCGGCCTATCGAATCCTGATAGTCGGATGGACTCTCTTCGATCAACGGTGCACGTCGTCAGAGGTCAAGAAGTGAGTCCTGGTACCCGCGCCGATAGACAATCGCTAGTCCACCGCGGCCAGTGCCCAACTTGTCGCGACCAGCCATCTAGGCAGACATCGGCAATGTTGCGGCTTCTATTATCGACTTTGGCGGGCTGACCCGTTCGAGAACCTCAGATGCCTTCAGGATCGGTGCAGATCTCGCATGCACTGAGATGACGTTCGTCAAGTAGTCAACCTCCGCGATGAGATCGCGCGCGAGCTGGCGCACTGCGATAGCGATCTGTCGAGTGGGTGCCTGATAAACGCTCTCGGTCGGCTGGTCGTCGGCGTCGCGCTCGACCACGGCTATTCGTACGAGGTGGCCTTCGGCACCGCCGCCTTCGGATGCTGCGACTTCGATTCCGGCGCCATCAAGCGTGAGCAACTCGCCGTTACGCCTCCTACCAGTGCGCTGAGCGTCGCCGGTGCCGCGGACGTAGTCCTCGTAGTGCTCGAAGCGGTCACGCAATGTCTTGAGCGTGGGATGCCGTTCGTTGAAGCGCAGGACAAGGTCATTGTCCCTGTCAACGGCCTGCTCTGCACCGCGGACGACGTTTCGCGCTGCGTCCACGAGGACCATTGTCAACGCGTCACGGCACCCGAGCTCGCTCGCCGGCGAATCCGGGATCGAGATTGATTCGATGAATTCGTAGGTCTGAGACGCCGCAGCCGCCCAGGCGTGCGCCCATCGCGCTAGGTGTTGCTCCGGCCGGGGCGACGTCGTAGCCACAGCCCAACCTTCGCGGTACACGCGCGCATGCTGCGCCGATTGACACCGTAAGACGGTCTTTACACCGCTACTGGACTACGTGAGCACCGTAAAGGGCACATGGCAAACGGAGATGTGGTTCGGCTCCGCCTGAGAGTCTGTGCTGCCGGGTTGTTGGCTGCTCACAACATCCGCGAGGTTGGCTGATAGATCTCCGTCCTCGGCCAGCACGTATCGATCTGGGGTCGTGGAGTTCCTATCCGGAACGTATAGGAACCGCGGTCGGTCGCGCATGGACTCGGTGAACGCACTGCGCTGTCCTTGCCGTTCTTCGTCGCGCGCCTGGCGCAGTTGCTCGAGACGCTGACGCAAGCGCGCCCGTGTGGCATCCTGCACCGGTCCGTCGAGAAGGAACACGCTCGGAAGCGTGGCCGACCCGCAGTCGCGGAACTGCTTCCAGAACGCTTGCCATCGCCAGTGGCTCGCGGGAACGGTCTTGAGAGTTGCATGCTTCTGGCCCACGGCTGGCGCGACGTGCGACAGGAGAGCGCTGGCCGTGCAGACCACAGTCCAAGCACCGAACCAACGATGAGCCGCCCGCTTGTACGCGAGATCCGCTCGGCGTTCGATGCCGAGCCAAGAAGATGACGCCAGATCGCCAGTCCAAGGCGGCACCGGGAATGTGTAGTACACCGGCGCGACGGACGAGACGTACTTGAGCAGCTGCGCAATATCGATGGTCACAACATGTGAACCGTTTGCTTGCAGTTCTGGGACCTTGGCTTCCAGGAGTAGGGCCTTCCCGGGCAGAGTGCCCAGGTCCTCAACTCGGATGTCCTCGCCCGTCGTCGGCCACCAAAGACCGCCGAGCGGGAAGCGATGCGCTACATACATGCTCGCCCAATGTTCAAATGTCTTCTCTGGTATTGACCTAACCACTTGGACTCCAATCAATGCGTATCGCCCGCAAGAGTCATCCTTGACCGACTTGGAACCCCAGCGCTCCCAATCTTCGTGAAACTGCTCTGAGATTTCCGATGATGGGACTCAGCCGCCGTCGCGTTCAGTCCGCGCCTCGAGCGAACGATAGCCACCCATTAAGGTCATTCGCTGCGTGCGCGCCCCCTCACCCTCCGTCCACGAACGGCGGTCAGGTCAGGCGGTGGCACTCGTCTTGAGCTGACGCGAAGGCCGCGACGCTTGCTTGTCCTCCACGTGCTCGATCGCTGAGAGCAGGCGCTTGACCATGCTCTCGTCTGCCTGCGATCAGTAGTCGTGTAGAGCAGACTCGCGTCGACGAACGTACGTGCTTAGAAGCCAGCCGCGCCGGGCGGACAGGCCTACCTCATACCACCGCATAGGCCGCGGCCCAAGCTCGACCGGCGTTACCCCCGTTTAAGAGACGAAGGGGAGGCAAGCGTCACGACTCTGCGGGATCCGGATCTTCGCCGCCGACCTCGAGCGCGAGATGGTGACCCGGCGCATGCGTCTCGCTCTGGGGCTCTGCGAGTTCAAGACTCGCGAGATGCTTCTCGAGCCGTCTCGCCATCGGCCGGAAAGTCGCGAGTGTCAAGCCACCCGAGGCGACTGCCCCGATAATGGGGACGAACTTAGCGACGCCGTTGGCGAAGATCTGCTTGGTCATCCGGGCACCTAGAAGACTCGCGACTTTCTTTACTATGGGATAGAGGGTCCCCTGCGTCAGCGCCTTCTGCGGGAGCTTCTTGACCACTTGGCTGGCCACCATGGTCGAGACCTTTGTGATCCCGGTCTGGGCCGACTGAACACCGAACATCACTCCGATAAAAAGCGTGAGGACTCCTGCGGTCGCCTCGTCGAGTTCCTCGTCGTCAGCGAACAGGTCGGGCCAACTGTAGATGTAGGCGAGCTTCTGAGTGATGCGAATGATGTGCCCAAAATATTGGGCAAGGTCAGCTGGCACTGTGCCCGCGATCGCGAATCCGCCAGGAATCCCCGCCGCGGTCGAAAGCCCAGTGACCTTCGCTGTCTCGAAACGAATCGAGGTCTTGGCCGCTTTTTCTAGGATGCTCTGTGGGATCCCGGCAGCGGTCGGGGTCTGAGCAATCGCTAACTGGATCTGTTCCGCAGAGCAGTAGCGCTTTAAGGCAGTTCGAAGGTAGGCAGCCCTATCGATGCGGACGCCTGGCAGGCGAGCCGACGCATCGAGCACCTGCGCGAACTTTGATCCGGGGTTCTCGATTTCCTTGCTACCTGCCATGCCGCGGATAGTAGTCGCAGGTGCTGACCGTTGTGCTCCTGCGGCCACCTCGCGGCCGACCGTCTCCGAGGAGAACTCGGCGTCATGGATGAGTGGTGGGGGGCGGCGAGCGTCCCGACCTCGCGCGCGTGTGCGATCGTCAGGGCCATGACTGGTCGCAACCTGGACGTGCGCGCCGAAACGGCGGGTGGCTTAGCGGGCCTTCTGCCCGGAGGTCCGCTGATGCAGGCGCCAGTCGGGCGCTTCGTACAGGAGGCGCTGCACGAGTGGGGCAGGCTTAAGTCGCCCGCACTTGAAGCAGCTGAACGGGCCTGTGGGAAGAGCCGCGAGGACATCGCCGAGCAGCTGGAATCGGAGCCTCACCTGATCCCCTTGGCAGCGCGCATCCTCTTCCATGCGGGAATGACTAACCAGGATGAGGTGCTCGAGGCGCTCGGAGCGATGCTTGGTGCGTTGATACTCAGCAAGGACGACACCGACGAAGTGGAACTCATAGTCATGGGCTTGGGCGACTGGCGGAGGGTGCATCTGCAGGTACTGCGTGTGATGGAGGGCCCTCCACATGCGCGGACAAGGCGGCGACAGACCCGAAGCTTGACAGACACCTTCGAAGCCGCGCTTGAAGACGAGACCCCGGATGACCTCGCCGACGACGAACTTGTGACACTCGAAGCCCAGACCTGGAATGCAGCCGCGATTGCTGAGTCCGCCGGGCTCTCAATGACCAGGACCGAGTTAGCGCTCGCTGGACTTCAAAAAAGCGGATTTCTATGGACGCCAACAGTCGTCAGCGGTCCGGGCTACCTAATTTCCGATTCCGGCAGGACCGTCATACGAGTCCTGCGTGAGTACCAAACTCAAGCGCCGCCGCAGGGGCTTGCGTAGGTAGCCGGTTGACCGTACGCACGGCAATTGGGGCGGGCGATCGAAGACTGCGACCAGTTGCTCAATCCGTCGGGCGGCACCCTCGAATCCTTCGTACCCTAAGCCACCATCCGACTCCTGTTCAGGAGTCTGTATTACGTACCGTCTTGATCTTGGGTTCTGCCGCGGGCGACGACTACCGCCGAACGCGGTTCGCCGTGATCTTGAGTTGGCGGCCGCGCCAACGGCAGGACCGCGTCATACGCCGCCCGCCGCCTGCGTCGATGGGACTAGCAAATGGGTCACCGGCGGACAGAGCGTCCACTCTCGTGGCGCCAAATTGCATGATCGAGGTCGCGTGCCTGGACGCCCAGGAGCTCCGCAGCACCGGTAACGGCCCCGTGGGCTCGCTTCGCGTCGGCGGTCTTGACTCCGATCGCCTTCGAGACGAATCGGTTGACCATCGTGTCTGCCTTCACTCCTGGGTGGCCGAGCAGCATCGTGAAGTACTCCCAGGTGACCCAGCCGAGGCCCACGGTCCCGGTCCAGGCGAGCTTGTGCGCGGGTCTGTCCGCTTCGACGTCGGAGGCGCTGACGACTCCTGCGTCCACTAGGCGCTGCGCGACGTCGAGGCAGATCTCCGACTTCAGTCGACCACCGCTTCGCTGCAAACCGAGCAGATCTCGTAGTTCCTCAGGATCTAGCCGGCTGAACTCGGTCAGGTCATCGAGCGGATTTCTCTTAGTGACGGAGCGATAACGCAACACACGGCCGAGGACACCGGAGGTCTCGGTGCCGTACCTCGCACGGATCGACATCACCGAGTCGACTAGGGCGAGTTCGATCTGTCCGGGCCAGCCGTAGTCGGTGACAACCTGGGCTTCGATGCCAGCCTCACGAACCCCACGGACTACGTCCTCTGCATCACTCACACTCAGCACCTTGTCACGGTCGGTCGCCCGCGCCGATCGGCGTAACGTCCCAGTTCGGACCTCGCCGCGTCGACGGCGAGCACGGCAGGTCACCGTCGGGATCGCCGCGGAGAACTACATGACTAGCCAAGAAGCTCCTCGTCAGCTGATGCCGTTCCAGCCAGCAACAATGACGCCCGGCCGCGCCGGAGTCCTACGGAGTTGGCCGGCTTGCGTTCACGAACGCTAGGCCCTCCTCCACCTCAGCGAAGGAGAGGCTCGGTACCGTCCATCCGTTGCTTGCGCAATGCACCAAGAACTCCTCGCCCGTGGAGATCCGGTGGGTTTCGACGTAGTACGCCACCGCCATGCTCCACACGTACTCCCCGTCGGTGTGGATAGAGATCGGGACGATAGGAGTCGATGATTCGGTGAGGACGTCGGGGACCTTCTGGGTGGTCCCCATCAACCGGACTCCCGCGCGAAGGTAGGCGCTGAGCCGGGTGCACGTCGCCGAGTCCAACCGGTCGCGAGTGGGATCGATCGCCGGGGTCGGGGAGTTCTGGTCGAAGACGCTGAGAAATCTCATCTGCACTCCTCTAGACGACCTGGGGTAAGAATGTGAGCCATTCACCCGACGGCGGTACAGCCGGCAAGAAGCAGCCTGCCACGGGATCGAAGACGCCACTCCCGATGACCGGCTCGCCCCCTTGAACCGACCAGACCTGCTCCGTGGGGGCGGTCACCTCGGTACCGAGCTCATTGGCGAGCTGCTGAGCGAACCCACCGGCCTCCTCACCGGTATTACAGGAAAACAGCCGGATCGGCTCGCCGGTCCAGTCCGTCTCGTGGGCGACGACCTCGGCGAAGTCAGGCGCTGACAGAGCGACCCCGTCGACGGCGACGAAGTCAGCCGTGCCGTGGGTGTCGAGGACGTACTCGCCTGGGAACTCCGGTACGTGCCAGGCGAAGGCCTGATCCTCGACGGGCAGGAACGAATAGCCCACGTCGGTGTCCATCCCCAGATCGGCGTAGGTGGCTTGAGCGTCGGTGTAGATCCCGTCGGTGAGGTCGGAGAACTCCATCGCAGAACCGGCATCGGCTTCAGGCACCTCCCCGAACGGATCGACAAACTCGATCTGAACGGCGTCCGGGCCGAAGCCGCCCAGGGCGTCGCTCTCGAAGCCGAGCGCGTCCTGGAGCACCGAGGTTGCTTCGGGGGAAAGGTGCACGAAGTCGCCGGGGACCTCCTGCAGCGAATCGTCAAGCACCTGGCTGATGGTGTTGGCATCATGCGCGGATACCGCGCCGTCGCCCAGGTCGAGCTCGGCCAGGGCTTCCAGCAAGTCGGTGTCGAGGGAGAGGTCGCTTAGGTCATCGAACATCGTTGAGACCTACCAGCTTGTTCTCGGCCTTCGCATACAGGGCGGAGGACTTCTGCCTTTGCTGCCCGAACGTCCCGCGCGCCACGGACTCTAATTGCGGGTCGATCCCGAAGTACCGAGCCTTATCGGCACGGCTGACCAGGTTGGCCAGCGTCAGGGCGTCTTTGTACCGCTTCTCTTTCAAGGCGACCTCGGACAGTACGGCGTTGCCGAGCGTGCACCCGGCGGCGATGGTCGCGTTGGCGGCCCGGACTGCGGCCTCGGTCCGCCCCGACACGAGGTAGGCCTGCGCCACGGTGAATAACGCCAGATCGCCAGAGTCGCGACCCGAGGCCGCCGCTGCCGCCAGGCGCAGCGCCTGCATGGGGTAGCCGCGAGCAAGGTACACGCGCGACGCGACGTGCATTGCGTCTAGATCGTCCTTGGCCACACTCAGGTTCTGCAGCGCCATCCCCCAGGCGGCGCGCTCGCAGGCTTCCACCGGGTCGGTAGCGTTGAGCTCGGCGGTCGCGCGCGCGGAGACGCCGACGATGGTCGAGATTGGCTGCAGCGGCGCGCGCAGGAGGAGGGAGGCCCGCGCCAATGACTCCCTGCGGCGCAGCGCCTCCGACAGCCACAGCAGCGGCCACGGGCTCTCTGGGTTCTGCTGGCGCAGCTCGACGAGCCCGGCCACACCCGCCATCTCAGAGGTCGCATCGCCGATCGTCGAAACGACGGGGATGGTCGAGACGACACCGCCGATCTTGCGGGTGGCCTCGCCGGCCTTCTTGCCGGCGTCAGTCTTCTCTAAGGCCTCGAGCCCCTCGGTCGAGGCCTCACGGACCCAGTTCGCCGCCATCTTCGTGGCCTCGCGCGCGTTGACGTAAGAGGCATTGCTCTTGAGGTCCTCGTCGAACTCCGCGATCGCGTCGGTCACGGCGGCCCTCGCGACGTTCATGAAGTTCTTGAGACCCATCTCGGCCACCTCTCGCAGACCGGGCGCCCTCCAGTTGAGGCGTTGATCAGCGTCGGACGCTACCCGCAAGAATCCCGCGACGGCTATGGATTGAGAAAAGCCGGCTCCGCGCCGAGATTTTGAGTGCTTGCGCCTAGGAACATGCCATCGCGAACCGGTCGCGTCGCCATCGTGATCGACTGGATCTGTAGCCGTCACGAGTGCGTCATTCCACCGCGTGTGCTCGGGGTGCGGGGCGTGGCGCGTTAACGTCGACGACGACGATGACAACGCGAGCGCCCCAGCCAGAAGTGCCTCTACCGTCAGACCATGCCATCAAGCCTGTTCTGCGTTGAGCACGCTCTGGAAGAACAACTTGTCGTCACGACGTCCATCCGCGACGGCCAGACAGTTTGCGCGCAACACATCGGGTCCACGAATCAGCAGCGGGTCCCAATCGAGTCACCAGATGCAAGCGCATCCCAATGTGAATGGTGTCGTCGGATGACACATCGGGCCTACCTCATCGTGGGCGACAGCCCGCTGTGCATCAGGCACGCCGCGGATGCGGTGTTCTCAGATGACGACATGAGAGCGCACGACATGGCGCGCGCCGCGTACCTCCATCTGAACGCTCACGGAGTGAACGACGCGTACTGACAGATCGCCCTGTTGGCCAGCCTGGTCTTGGCGCGGCCCCGGCAATGACGACGCGAAGGTGACCGGAGGTGAGCGCCGCGCTCACATCGCGCGAATCCACCGCTTGTGGGTGACGTTCCTCGCGGAATTGCGACGCGGGACGACCGCATAGCGAAGAGGCCCGCACGGAGCGGGCAGCCTAGGCGGCAACCGACTCCATGGCTTCGGCGGTGAGGGTGATCGACCTCAACCGGGCCTCGGTGCTGGGGGCCTGGTGGGCGGTGATCAGTTCGTCGGCACCGACGTGGTCGCGGAACCGCTCGAGGTAGCGCGAGACCTCGGGACCAGCACCGATCGCGGCGTAGGTGAACATCTGGTCGACGTGCTGGGCGGCACCGCGCCGCAACAGCAGGTCGGCCTCGACGTCGCTGAGGTCCTCGCCGCGACCGAAGAGGGTCACCGCGATGGTGCGGCGCGCTGCCTGCAGGTTGGCCTGCGCCTGCTCCTCGGTCTCGGCCGCGACGACGTTGACCCCGGCGATCACGTAGGGCGCCTCGAGCTGCGCTGAGGGGGTGAACTCACGCCGGTAGGCAGCCACGGCGGCCTCGAGCGCCTGCGGCGCGAAGTGGCTGGCGAAGGCGTACGGAAGACCCAGGGCCGCGGCGAGGTGCGCGCCGAACATCGACGAGCCCAGGATGTACAGCGGCACGTGCGTGCCACGGCCGGGGACGGCGGAGACACCGGGCACTAGGGACTCCTCGCCCAGGAAGGCCTGCAGCTCCTGGACGTCCTGCGGGAAGCTCTCGGAGGCGGCCGGGTCGCGGCGCATGGCGTGGGCCGTGGCCTGGTCCGAGCCCGGGGCGCGGCCCAGTCCCAGGTCGATTCGGCCGGGATACATCGCAGACAACGTGCCGAACTGCTCGGCGATCGTCAGCGGCGAGTGGTTCGGCAGCATCACCCCGCCGGCACCGAGCCGGATCGTCGAGGTGTGCGCACCGACGTGCGAGATCAGCACGCTGGTCGCCGAGGACGCGATGCTGGGCATGTTGTGGTGCTCGGCGTACCAGACCCGGCGGTAGCCGTGCTGCTCCGCACGCTGCGCGAGGGCGACGCTGGCGGCGATGCTGCTGCCGACGGACTCCCCCTTCGCGATGGGGGCGAGGTCAAGCACGGACAGGGGGATGCGCATGGGTGTGGCCTTTCGGGTCGTCTCTCTGTCACAGAACAAGGGCGCCGGCGGCGCTCTTCCCGATCACCGGCCCCAACGTCACTCGCCGGCGCTCGTCCAGGTGACGACGTCGGCGGGGTCCTCGTACTCGATGCGGTCGAGGCCGGCGGCCTCGAAGGCTTCCCGGACCCGGTCGGTGACGCAGAAGGTGAACTGGGGACGAGCACCGATCCAGAACACGTCGCTGCCGTCCCACTCGTGGGACGGATCCACTCCCCTGTCGGTCCTCCGCCGGTCGGCCTCGGCGAAGAAGTCGCCGCACGTGCCGGTCACGACCAGGACCTGGTAGCCGGGCAACTCCTCCCCGTTCCCGAAGCGAACGTGGGCGGGAACCGAGCGCCACCCCGTCGCGCCGATCGCCTCCAGCACCTGCACGGCACGGTCGGAGATCGCGGAGAACGACCCTCCCGACCACAGGAGGTCACCGCGACGCCTGCCGCGGTTCCAGACGACGAGGGAGACAGGCTGATCGGGCGCTGCCCCGTCGAGGAGCGACGACATCATCTCGTCACCCGCGGGGTCGCCCTCGGTGTCCCGGACCCGGACCCAGCAGTCGGAGCGCGCCGACGCTGCCCGCACCAGCCAGAACCGGCCACTCGTGCTCATGACCCCATCCTGCCGCGACGACCGGTCCACGGCGCGTTGCTGCGACGCTTCCTCAGGGCGCTGCGGCGGGTGATGAGCCGGGCAGGGTGACGACGAACGTCGCGCCGCCGCCGGGGGTGGCCGTGACCGCGACCGTGCCGCCGTGCGCCACGACGAGCTGGCGCACGATCGCCAGGCCCAGGCCGCTGCCGCCGCTGACCCGGGTGCGGGACGGGTCGGCCCGCCAGAACCGGTCGAAGACGTGCGGCCGGTCCGCCTCCGCGATGCCCTCACCGTGGTCGACCACCCGGATCTCGACGGTCCCGCTCGCACGCTCCGCGACCAGCTCGACGCCGCCGCCGTCGCCGTGGCGCACGGCGTTGGAGACCAGGTTGCCGACGACCTGGCGCAGCCGGAGTGCGTCGCCGTCGACGACGAGGTCGTCGTCGGCGGTCACCGTCAGGCCGTCGTGGTGGGCGGCGACGGTGTCGAGGAGGTCGCGGACCCGCACGGGCGCCCGGGCGAGGCGCAGGTCGCCGGAGTCCGCGGCGGCGAGGTCGCGCAGGTCCTCCACGACGTGCTGCAGGAGCAGGGTCTCCTCCACCAGCGACGCCACCAGCGACTGGTCGACCGGGACCAGCCCGTCCTGAGCCGCCTCGAGGGTGCCGCGCATCGTGCTGATCGGGTTGCGCAGCTCGTGGGCGACGTCCGCGACCATCGCCCTGCGCAGCTGCTCGGCCTCCTCGCGCCGCTCGGCCATGGTGTTGAACGCCGACGCCACCCGGCCGATCTCGTCGTTCGACCTCACGTCGGCGCGGGCCGACAGGTCGCCCTCGCGCGCCCGCCCCGCGGCGACGGCGAGCAGGGAGAGGGGGCGCGCCAGCTGACGTCCGGCGAGCGCGGCGAACCCCAGGCTGAGCAGCACCACCAGGCCCGCCACACCGGCGATCCGCCAGCGGTTGCCGGGTGACAGGTCGAGGAAGGTGGTCGGTTCCTGCCGCGTCGCCGAGACGTGGACCCGGGCGGCCGGGGCTGCGTACGGGCGGAGGAGCTGGCGCCGGGCGTCGGTCAGGCACGAGGACACGACCTGGTCGGAGGCGGTCGTGCGCGGCACGCCCTGGGTCCAGCCGAGGTCCGCCAGGAGCGCGACCTCGGGTCCGGCGCGGCGGGCCAGGCACGGGTCGACCAGCGCCTGGAGCCGGGCCAGCACCCGGCGCTCGGACGGGTACGGCGCCAGCACGGCCGGCAGGTCGCACCCCGTGACCAGACCGGCCGTCGGCGCACCCGTCTCGAGGGAGGCGCGACCCGACGCGGTCACGACGACGGCGACCTCGATGCCCAGGTCGTCGCGCAGGCAGCCGGCGACACGGTCGGCCAGGCCCCTCGACGACTCGCGCTCCGTGCTCGTCAACGCGAACGGCCCGACCACCCGCGGGTCGATCGGCGAGGAGCCCGGTGGCGGACCCGCGTACGCCGACTCCGTCACCGGGCAGGCCACGGTCAGGGCCGACTCCTCGGGGTCGACGGGCACGGAGGGGCACAGCTCGACGGGCGCGGCCGGGTCGGCCGCCGGCACCGCCGCCGGGGGGCCGACGTCGAGGGCGTCGATCGTCGTCGAGTCCCCGACCGGCAGCGGGGCGCCGGCCTCGGCCGAGTCGGCGAGCACCCGGCCGGCGTCGTCGGTGAGGACGACCCGGTTGCCGGCGGAGGCCGCCAGGCGCGAGACCAGCGGGCCGACCTCGGACCAGTCCTGGTGGGTGGCGGCGTAGGTCGTGAGGGCCTCCTCGATCCGCGCGCTCGCCGCGACCACCGCGCCCTGCTCCTCCCTGATCCCGACCGCGGTCGTGCGCACGGTGAGCCACGCGGTGAGCGCGACGGCGACGACGGCGACGACGGTCACGAGCGCGAAGAGCCGGAGCACGAGGCTGTGCCGCAGCCGGACGCGGCCGCGCTCAGGCACGGGGCGCGACCAGCTTGTAGCCGACGCCGTAGACGGTCAGCAGGCGCTGCGGTCGGCGGGCGTCGTCCTCGAGCTTCCTGCGCAGGTTCATCACGTGCACGTCGACCGTGCGGGTCGTGAGGTAGCCGTCGACGCCGTGGACGTGGCTGATGACCTGGTCGCGGGTGAAGACCCGGCCGGGCTCCCGGGCGAACAGCGTCAGCACGGCGAACTCGCCCGGCGTGCAGTCGACCGGCCGGCTGCCGAGGCTCACCTCGTGACGCACCGGGTCCACCTTGAGGTCGCCGACCTGCCACGCAGCGCCGGCCCCGCCCCCGCTGCGGCGCAGCAGCGTGCGCACCCGCGCGGCGAGCTCGCGCGGGCTGTAGGGCTTGGTCAGGTAGTCGTCGGCGCCGAGGTCGAGGCCGAGCAGGAGGTCGTCCTCGGAGGCACGCGCGGTGAGCATGAGGATCGCCACGTCGGACTCGGCCCGCAGCGTCCGGCAGACCTCCAACCCGTCGAGGCCGGGCATCATCACGTCGAGGATCACCAGGTCCGGCGTCGTGGCCCGGGCCGCGGCCAGCGCCGCCCCGCCGTCGTGGACCACCACGACCTCGTGCCGGTCGAGCTCGAGGTAGCGGCGCACGACGTCGGCCTGCTTGACGTCGTCCTCGGCGACGACGACCCGGGCGCCCATGCCGCGAGTCTAGGAAGTGAGGGGCCCCGCCGGTCGGGCACGACCCGAGCGAAACCGGATCCTGACAATTGCCTCACAACTGCTTCCTAGGTTCCCGGGCATGAACCGCACCAGACGCACCAGACGCACCGTCGTCCTGAGCACCCTGCTGGCCGCCCTCGCCACCGTCGCCGTGGTCGCCAGCCTCGCCCTCTCCCCCGGTGGCGGCGCGAACGCCGCCGGCCCGACCCGTCAACCGGCCGCGGCCGCCCCACCGGCCGCGGTGGTCGCCGATCCCCTCCGGCCCGCCCGGCCCGTCCGGCCCGTCCGGGCCGAGCAGGCCCTCTCGCCGCAGATGCTGCTCACCGACACCGACGAGGTGCGCACGGCCCGGATCGGGGCCTGGCAGGACTGCCTGGTCGCCCACGGGGCGACGTACGCCGCCGACCGTCCCGGTCCGGCGACCCTCGGTGTCGCGCCGCGACCCGTCGCCGACCCGGTGCCGCCCGCTGCCGAGGCCGCCTGCCGCAGCGTGGTGCCCCGGCAGCCCGTCGAGACCAACCCGCGGCTCAACCCCGACTACGTCGCCGACTCCGAGGCCAACGTCGCCTGTCTGCGCGACCACGGCATCCCGGTCCACCTCTACCAGGACACCACCGTGTGGCCCGACGGCCTCAGCTGGACCTACGACTCGTCCGACGCCCCGCTCCCCGACCACCAGACCGAGATCGAGCGAGCCTGCGAGCTCGCAGCCTTCACCGGCTGACGCGCACGTCACCGGGCCCCGGCCCGGCAGCACACGACGGCCACCGCGACAGCTCCCTGACTGCTTGCTGACAGGTCGCTGACATCCGGCGCCCAGGATGCCGTCATGACACGGATGACACGCACGAGAACGCTGATCCACCTGACCGTCGTCGTGGCCCTGGCCGTCGCCTGGCTGGCCGTGCTGCCCCGGCCGGCCGGCCACGCGAGCGTCCCCGACCCGGGCCGCCCCGCCGTCCGGGTCCTCGACTACGACCTGGGCGACCGGGCCATGACCGTCGGCGGCTTCCACGCCCTGGACCGACGGGGGATGCCGACGGAGGAGCTCGCGCCGATCGAGCTGACCGGCCGCGTCTACGCCCCGGCGGACGCCGCCGGGCGTGGACTCCCCCTCGTGGTGGTCGCGCACGGCTCGTTCTGGAGCTGCGCCGACGAGGGAGCCGGCACGGTCGAGATGGGCTGGCCGTGCCGGACACCCCTGACCGGCATCGACAGCGACCGGGGCTACGACCGCCTCGGCCGCACGCTCGCCGCGCGCGGCATGGTGGTGGTCTCGGTCGGGGCCAACGGCGTCAACGCCGGCGAGCTGGGCGACGTCGCCGACCGGGCCCGCGCCAAGGTGGTCTTCCGTCACCTCGCGATGTGGCGCGACCTGGTCGAGCTCGGCACGGGCCCGCTCGTCGGCGCGTTCCGCTCGGCCCGCACCGGCGCCGCGGTCACCCCGGACCTGGACGGCGCGGTCGACCTGCGCAACGTCGGGCTGGTCGGACACTCCCGCGGTGGTCGCGGGATGATGTGGGCCGCGGCGGAGAAGAACAGGGGCCAGGTCCCCGAGGGTGTCCGGATCCGCGCAGTGTTCGGCCTCGCGGCAGCCGGGCCGCCCTTCATGGACAAGAACGTCCGGCGCGTCCAGGTCACCGACACCCCCCTGATGACCTGGTCCGGGACCTGCGACGCCACCGGTCGCGACGAGTACAACCGGCTCGCCCGCCGCCGGGGCAACCCGGTCAACATCGGCATCACCGTGCACGGCGCCAACCACAACAACCTCAACACCCGGTGGGCCGCCGGCGGCGGTGCCGGCGGCGAGGACGACGCCTACCACCCGGCGGGTCGCCCCGGACGCTGCTCGGACGGGTTCTCCGACGAGACGTCGCGCACCCTCGGCCCACGCGCCGAGCGGACCGTGGCGACGACGTACGTGCGGGCCTTCCTGGCCCGCTACCTCCAGCACGACCGGTCCTTCGACGCGATCCTGCGGGGGCGGACCCACCCGGTTGCCGGGCTCACCCAGGTCGACGTCCGCCGCTACCGCGCCGCGGACGTCGCGACGGGGAACGACCGGACGACGCGCCCCTGACGACGCACGACCGAGGGCGGCCCGGCGCGCAGGCTGCGCGCCGGGCCGCCCTCGACGTCCGGCACCTACTTCCTGAGCGGGCGCTTCCCGACGGTGGTGACCGAGGTGTACGGCGCGTAGCCGCGCTTGGTCACGGTCACCTTGACGCGGATCCGCTTGCCGACCCACTTCCGCTTGAGCTTCTGGGCGGCCTTGGTGCCGATCACCTTCGTGCCCGCGTACCACCGGTAGCTCACGGTCTCCGGCGTGGCGTTGTAGAGGCCGACGTCGATCCGGACGGTGCGGCCGACCCGGAACCTCCCCTGCACCGTGGGGCGCACGACGTGGGAGAAGGTCGCCAGCGGCGCGGGGACGGTGGGGGTGCCGGTGCCCGGGGTGGCCGAGGCGCCCTCGGTCCACCAGGCAGCGCCGTAGGTGGTGTCGCGCAGCGCGTTGGTCACGCAGTGGATCTGGCCGCTGCGGCTGGTGTAGAAGTAGTCCTCGGCCCACTGGACGTCGGTGCCGACCTCGGCGAGCCGCTTCTCGATCTCGGCCTGGAACAGGTCCTCGCCGTCGACCGCCGGCGTGTGCTGGGTCGGGATGAAGACGACGTCGTGGCCGGTGCCGATGAGGTTGGCGGCGTTGGGGATCTGGACGCCGACCCGGCCGAGGCCGCGGGCGTCGGTGTAGAGCACGGGGACGCGGACGATGTCGTCCTCGGTCAGGCCGGTCTCCCTCTTCAGGACGCTCAGCGCGCGGTTGACGCCGGCGTGGCCGATGGCGGTGCCGGAAGCGATGGCCGGGCTCGCGACGGCCTCGGCGACGGTCATGGTCGGCGGCGTGTTGCCCTCGACCGGGGCGGCGTCGTACGGCGTGTAGAGGGTCTCGCCGCCGCGGCCGGCGTCGTCCAGCTCGGTCAGCAGGTCGAGCGCGAGCCTCGGGTCCGCCGCGACCACGGTCCAGCCGCGGTCGTTGTCGGCCGGGACGACCGACATGAACTCGTCGATGTGACCCACGCTGAGCCAGCTGGTGTCCACGACGATCGGGTCCTGGAAGCCCTGCCGGTCGAGCATCTCGTTGAACGCCGGGTCGGCGGTGAAGCCGGTGCCGGGGACCGCGCCGAGGACCTTGCGGCCGAGCGGGAAGCTCTCGCCGTCGTGCTCGTAGGCCGGGACCGTGCCGTAGTTGCCGGTCGAGCCACGGGAGTCGTAGGACATCCCGGGGATGGTCGCCGGGACGTAGGACGGGTCGAAGTGCTGGACGCCGGCGACGTCGGGACCGCGCAGCTCGGTGAAGACCACCCGCCCGGTCTGGCGGAACGGGTTCGACCCGGCGTTGTCGCGCCCGTCGCGGACGGGGGCGCGGACGAAGACCCGCATCTGCTGCTCGCCCGACGCCGAGGGGATCGACATCAGGCCGGGCTCCATGATGTCCTGCGTCCAGATGTCGGTGCCGTTCCCACCACCGCGCGCGCCCTGCATGCTGGGCAGCTTGACCAGCTCGACGTCGTCCTGGATCCGGTCCATCCCGGCCAGGAAGTCGGCGGCCAGGGCGTCGCCGTTGCGCTGGCTGCGGATCGTCCCCGCGGTCGGCTCCGGCATCGTGGCGCCCTCGTAGACCGAGGTGGCGTTGTCGGCCATGTAGAGCTTCTCGATCGGCATCCGGTCGGTGACGAACAGCAGCGGGGCGACCCGCAGCTCGACCTGGTCGGTCGCCACCTGACGTGCGCCGGCGCGGTGCACGACGCGCACGGTGACGGTGCCGTCCCACGACTCGTCGCGGATGATGTCGGTGCCCTCGACCCCGAGCTCGACGCCGGTGCCGAGGAGGTCCGCCGGGAGAATCCCGTGGGCCGGGAGCGGCGTCCAGTCGTCGGCGGCGTCGCCGGCACCGCGCCGGACGAACACGTTGACCTTCGCCGCACCCACGCCGCGCAGCTCGACCCGCACGGAGTCGACCGCACCCGCACCGACCGGCAGCACCCGGACCCGCGCGAGGTCGAGGGCGTCGGAGTCGCCGTTGACGACGTCGTCCGCCGCGTCGTTGCAGGAGGCCAGCTGGACGTCGGTCAGCTGGGTGGTGCCGTCGGCGCCGATGACGGGACAGGTCTGCTGGTCGTCGTCGAGGTTGGCCAGGAACAACGCGCCGCGCTGCTTGGTCCAGGTGCCGCGCCCGGCGGCGTCGGCGGTGGTGATGGCGCCGTCGCGGTTGGTGTCGGCCAGGACCAGGGGGGTGTCGCTGACGGCGGTCGCGGACGACGGGCCGACGGCGGTGACCGCCAGGCCGGCACCGAGGACGGCGGTCGCCAGGAGTGCCCCGGAGCAGCGCCGGGAGCGGGAGCGGGTGGACATGCGATCTCTTCTCGGTCGGTGACGAGTGGCGCCTGGAGCAGGTGCCGGACGCCATCGAACGCGACCGCCGTGTCCGCGGTGTTGTGGTCGCGAGACAGCCACGTGCCATGAACTGAGACGTCAACTGAGACGGGTGTCGTGCCCGCTCCGCTCGCCCGGACGGTCGGTTCTGTCGGTGCTGTCGGCGGGGTCGGGTCGGTCGTCCCGACCGCCGGTCAGCCGGGCGGCCTCGCCCAGCGCCAGCACCCGGGCGCCGAGGGCGAACCCCGTGAGGTCGGGCGTCCGGACGAGGTACTCCTGCGCGACGAGGTGCTTGGTCATCCGGTAGACGGTGGCCCGCGACATCGGCAGCGCGTCGACGAGCTCGCGCGTCGTCACCCCGGGCCCGTGCTGCGCGACGGCCTCGAGCAGGGCGAACGCGCTGTCGAGGGCCGCCGGCTGCCGGGCCAGGAACCCCTCCCCCCGCTCAGCGGCCACCGCCACCACCCCGGCCACCCAGGAGGACGACGTCCTCGACCACCGGCGGGTCGTGGAGACCGACCCGGACGAACGGACGGCGGCCCACGACGACCCGCCACACCAGGCCCAGACCGAGGACGCCCAGGCCCGCCAGGACGGGCAGCACGGAGCCGTCGTCGAGGACCTGGCCGGCCCGGGACACCGCGACGACGACGACCCCGGCGAGGGTGGTGGTCGCCAGGAGCACGGTGCGGGCACGGAGCTCGTCGAGGCGTCGCAGGAACGGGACCAGGGCCACGGCGGCCAGGCCGTAGGTGACACACATGATCAGCGTCGCCGCGTGCAGGAGGTCGACGCTGGCCCGGTCCGCGGCACCCACCGTGGCGAGCAGGGGCACGCCGAGGACCAGCGGGCCGGCGCACCACACCGCCACCGCCGGGACGCCGCCGTCCGTCGTCCGCCCCAGGGCGCCCGGCAGGATCCCCTCCCGTGCGAGGGCGAACAGCAGCCGCGACAGCGCGGTCCACGCGCACAGCGCGAGCGCGAGCAGCGAGATCCCGAGGACCAGCAGGGTCAGCGCGTCGAGCGGGGACGTGGCGGCGTCGACGTCGAACCAGCGGCGCCGGCTGGGCGCGAGGGCCTCGGGCACGGCGGCGCCGACGAGGTTGGCCGCCAGGAACAGCGTGCCGGTCAGCGCCAGCGACGAGCGCATCGACACCGGGACCGACGCCATCGGCCGCTCGGCCTCCAGGCCGAGCGTCGAGCAGGACTCGAAGGCCACCGTGAGGCCGGCGATCACCGCGACGCCGCCGACGACCCGCCCGATCGAGGCGTCCGCGAGCGAGAGCGCGGCTGCGTCCGGCAGCCCGTGCCGCGCCACCAGCTGGCACAGCACCACCACGAGCGTCCCGATCGCGACCACCTCGACACCGAGCGTGAGCCGGGTCGAGAAGCCGACGCCACGGCGGATCACCCCCAGGCACCCGGCGGCCGCGACCACCGTCAGGGCGACCGCGGTCGCCGTACCCGGCGGCCCACCGCCGGTGGCCTCCCACGCGGCGCCGAGTCGATCGGTGGCGGCGGAGAACCCGAACCCCCCGAGCGCGGCGTAGCCGACGATCATCGCGACCCCGACGCACATCCCGACGGTGGCGCCCAGGCCCTTGGCGACGTAGGTGTACGCCGCGCCGGCCGAGCTGAACCGGGACGCGAACTCCTCGAGCACCCGGCTGATCAGCAGCGCCAGGCCGAACCCAAGCAGCGTGCTGACCCAGAAGCCCGGGCCGACCATCCGCGGCAGCATCAGCCCGGTGCCGAGGGCGGTCAGCGACGGCGTCAGCATCGCGACGGAGTGCGCAGTCAGGTCGAGGCGGCCGACCTGCCGCCGGGAGATCCCCTCGAACGGGGAGCGGGATCCGAAGCGGGGAACGGCCGTCACGGAAGGGGAACCTAGGCGGCGCCTGTTTCGCGGGGGTTACCCGACGGACGCCGCTGCCCCCACGTCGACGCACACCACGCCCCTGTTGCCGTCCTGGTCGGCGACCACGGTGAGTCCGGGCGCGTGGGTGTCGTCGACCACCGTCCCGCCCGCGGCGACGGCGTCGGCGACGCGCTGGTCGCGCGCCTCGAGAGGCACGTAGACCTCGACGTGGAACCCCTGGCTGGGCGCGTCGCCCTCGACGTCGCCGAACCACAGGTTGGGCACCCGGCCGGCGGCGTCGCGGATCTCGTCGCCCGGGGTCCCGCGACCCTGCGAGGAGGAGCTCCCGGTCAGGAGGGCTGCCCACACCGGCGCGATCCTCGCCGAGTCGGGGGTGTCCAGGCCGAGCTCGACGACGCTGACCGAGGCGGGGTCGGCGGTGAGCCCGTGCTCGGCGGCGACCTCGGTGATCCGGCGCGCGAGGTCGACGTCCTGCTGGGTCACCCACTCGACCACGTGCTCGGTGCCGGAGTCCTCGCGGTAGATCGCGTCGTCGCTGCACAGCCGGAGGTCGACGTGGCCCTCGCCGATCATCACCCTCGGGTGGTGGCCGAGCTCGTCACCCGCGGCGCCGACCGCCAGGACGAACCGGGCGCCGGCTCCGAAGTCGTCGACCACGTAGCGCGCGTGCAGTCCCTGAGCCAGCTTGCGCCACTCGGTGAGACCGGCCTGGGCGATCTGTTCCCCGACGAGCATGTCCATGCGCCAGCACACTATCCCCACGATCCGACACCGTCCGGTCGCCGCCGACCCGGTCGACCGGCCGGCGGGGCGCGCATAGGGTGCGTCCCATGTCCACCGCCCCCCACCGCTCCTCGCGGCGCAGCATGCTCGTCGCGCACCTCGTCGTCCTCATCGGCCTGGTCGCCTCGACGACGACCTCCGCCGCCACGGCGGCGCCGCACGCCACGCGGGCGGCGAACCCCCCGACGTACGAGGTCTACGCCTTCAAGGCGCCCGCCATCGCGGCCGCTGGCTTCCGGGTGAGGCTGGTGCGCCGCGCCTCGGGTGCGCCGGTGAGCGGAGCCGTGGTCCGGTTCACGGGCGTCCTCGCGGGCGGGGGGAACTACCGCGACCGGGTCACCACGAACGCCAACGGGGTCGCCCGCTGGGCCCTGCCGGTGCCGAGCCGACGGTTCCGCTACCTGGAGGCGAAGTTCTACGCCCGCGGCGAGACGCGCACCTACCTCCAGCTCGGGTTCTGCCGCGATCGCGGGCGCTGGAACGAGTGCGGCGCGGGGTAGGGACCTCGGCCAGGCGGGCCGTCAGCGACGTCGTGGGGAGCCGGCGCCCTCGACCACTCCTGCCGCACCTGAAGCCGTCGGGGGTTTGGATGACACCGAGCCGGGACACGACCGCATCGTGGAGACTCGCGAACCGCCGGCCGTGCGACCCCTCACCGGGGCCCTGCTCTTCACCGGACTCGGCGTCGTCCTGTTCCTGATGGCACTCGCCGGGCTGTTCGGCTACGGCGCCAACCTCGTCGGGAGCGGTCCCGACAACGTCGCGGCCCAGAACGTGATGCTCTGCCTCGGGCTGGTGTGCCTGGCCGGGTCGCTCGCGTCGTTCGCGCTCGCCGTCGTGCTCCGCCTGCTGCGCCGGTGAGCCGAGGACGACGAAGGCCCCCGACCGCATCGCTGCTGGTCAGGGGCCTTCCGTGAGCCGCCTGTCAGAATCGAACTGACGACCTAGTCATTACGAGTGACTCGCTCTACCGACTGAGCTAAGGCGGCCTGCTGCACCCGGCAGCGACGACGAGTATAGGGACAGACCCGACCGGGTACGGAATCGACGGTCGGCACGGGCTCAAGTCCCGGCCCGTCCCGGCCGAAGGACCAGGTGACCCCCCATGCACCCGTACCTGGCCCGTCCCTCCCCCGGAGCACACGTGAGCATCGCCCCCACGTCGCCGTCCCCCCACGACGGCGACCGACCCGACCCCCCGGACGCCGACCCGCTGTCGCGCCGCTTCCTGGCGCGAGGCGTGGTCGCCGGACTGGCGGCGGCCGCCGTCAGCCCCGCCCTGATCGCGACCGAGGCCGAGGCGGTGGGAGCCCGGCACCGCCGGCGGTGCCGGCACTGGCACCGCTGCGCGAAGCACCCGAAGCACACCTGCCGGCACCAGCACCGCTGCAAGCACCTGGGGCACCGCGCCGTGCCGACCCAGCCCGCGGAGCCGACCGGCCCGACGGAGCCGTCCGGGCCGCCGTCCGACCCCGACTTCGTGCGCTCGCCGGTGCCGACGGCGGCGTCGCTGCACCTCGGCAACCGGTTCACCTACGGCATGACGCCGGCGCTGCACGAGCAGATGCGGCAGGCAGGGGGCCCGGCGCGCTGGTTCGAGCAGCAGCTCGACCCCGCGTCGGTCGCGGACCCCAAGGCCGACCCGATGCACACGTGGTGGCTCTCGATCGACCTCGACGCCGCGACAATCGGCCAGCGCAACAACGACGAGGTCGAGGGCGGCTGGGTGGCGATGGCCAACTACGCCCGCTGGTGCCTGCTGCGCCGCATCTACTCCCAGCGCCAGGTGCTCGAGGTGATGACCGAGTTCTGGGAGAACCACCTGCACGTGCCGCTCGACGACGACGGCGTCTTCACCTACCGCGCCGACTACGGGAAGCTGCTGCGCAGCCACGCGCTGGGCCGGTTCGACCAGATGCTCGTCGCCGCGATCACGCACCCCGCGATGGGGATCTCGCTCGACAACGCGAGGTCCACGAAGAGGGCCCCGAACGAGAACCTGGGTCGCGAGCTCCTCGAGCTGCACACCGTCGGCCGCGGCAACCACGGCGAGGACGACGTCAAGGCGTCCTCGCGCATCCTCACCGGCTACCGCGTCGACCTGTGGACGACGTGGCGCTCCTACTACGACCCGGCCAGCCACTGGACCGGCCCGGTCAGCGTCCTGGGCTTCGAGCACCCCAACGCGAACGCCGACGGCCGCGCCGTCACCGAGGCCTACCTGACCCACCTGGCCCGGCACCCGCGCACCGCGGAGCGGATCGCCCGCAAGCTCGCCGTCCGGTTCGTCTCCGACGACCCGCCGCCGGCGCTGGTGGAGCGGCTCGCCCGCGTCTACCTGGACAACGAGACCGCCATCAAGCCGGTCCTGCGCGCGCTGGTCGCGTCCCCGGAGTTCCTCGCCTCGGCCGGGCAGAAGGTCCGGACCCCCACCGACGACGTCGTGGCCACCCACCGCGCCCTGCGCACCGAGATCGCCCGGCCGACCAGCGCCGACTCCGCGGCGAACTCCTTCCTGTGGCACACCAGCTCGATCGGCCACTCGCCGTTCGCCTGGGCCCGCCCCGACGGTCCCCCCGACACCGGCCGCGCCTGGTCGTCGGCCTCGCGGCTGCTGGCCTCCTTCGACGTCCACCTCACCCTCTCCGGGGGCTGGTGGCCGACCAAGCAGATCACCTACCGCGCCCCGACGAGCTGGCTGCCCGCCGACAGCGTGCGGTTCGACCACCTCGTCGACCACCTCTGCCGCCAGCTGCTCGGCAAGGCGGCGCCCGCGCGCCTGGTGACCGCCTGCGCCCAGGCCGTCGACGTGGCCGCGGGCACGACGATCACCGCCAGCCACCCGGTGATGCGGTGGCAGTTCCCGCTGCTGCTCACGACCCTGCTCGACAGCCCCGACCACCTGCACCGCTGAACCGGAGACCCTCGATGACCGAGCAGCAGAACGACCCGCAGCCCTGCTGCGACGACTACGTGCGGACGTCGCGGCGCTCGTTCCTCCGCGGCGCGCTGGTGGCCGGCGGCGCCGTCACCGCGACCTTCGGCACGGCGTTCACCGAGACGTCGTACGCCGCGGCCGGCCAGGCCGACCAGGTGCTGGTCGTGCTCTCGATGCGCGGTGCCTGCGACGGGCTGAGCCTGGTCGTGCCGCACGGCGACCCGGTCTACTACCAGGCCCGGCCGAGCATCGCGGTGGCCTCCGAGCGGCTGCTCGCCAAGGACGCGATGTTCGGGCTGCACCCGTCGTTCGCGCCGCTCGTCCCGATGTGGAACGCCGGCCGGATGGCCGCCGTCCACGCCACCGGGCTGCCGTCGCCGAACCGCTCCCACTTCTCCGCGATGGAGGAGGTCGAGGACGCCGACCCCGGCTCCGACGCGCGCATCGGCTGGCTGAACCGGCTGGTCGGTCGCGACGGCGCCGGCTCGCCGATCGAGGCGATCCAGATGGGCGGTGGCGTGCCGGCCACCGCCGTCATGGGACCGCAGCCGGTGCTGGTCACCCCCAGCATCGACCGGGTCCGCCTGGCCGGCGGGGCCTCGCCCGCCGAGGCCGCGGCGCGACGCCGCTCGCTGAGCACCGCCTGGGCGGGCAGCTCGACCCAGCTCGGGGTCGGCTTCCGCTCCACCCTCGAGGTGATCGACGAGTTCGCCCCGGTGCACGCGACGTCGGCGACGCCGTCGAACGGCGCCGTCTACCCGCGCAACGACCTCGCCTCGGCCCTGCAGGCCACGGCGCGCACGATCCGGGCCGACGTCGGCGCGGAGATCATCACCGTCGACCACGGCTCCTGGGACCACCACACCTGGATCGGCAACCTCGCCGACGGGAACCTGGTCCGCAAGGCCAACGAGATGGCCGGCGCGATCGCGGCCTTCTTCGCCGACCTCGGGCCGCTGGCCGACAAGGTCACCCTGGTCACCATCAGCGAGTTCGGCCGGCGGGTCAAGGAGAACGCCAGCCAGGGTCTCGACCACGGCCACGGGAACGTGATGTTCCTGTTCGGCGCCGGGGTCAGGGGCGGGCGGTACTACGGCACCTGGCCGGGCCTGACCAACACCGTCGACGCCGACCTCCTGGTCACCACGGACTACCGCAGCGTGCTGTCGGAGGTCATCGTGTCGCGCTTCGGCGCGTCACCGGCCCAGGTCTTCCCGGGTGCGACGACCGCGCGGGTCGGTGCGATGACCTGACCGCCCGAGCCGGCGAGGGCGGGTCAGCTCGCCGGTCGTCGAGTGAGCGGCGCGACCGAGGGACGAGGTCGTGACCCGCGTGTCGAGACGCCTGGCCGACGGCGCGGGGCGTGGGGGCCGGGGGTTTCGTCGGCGCTCGCTGGCGCTCGCTTGCTCAACCTCCGGCTGGCTGGCGCTCGCTTGCTCAACCTCCGGCTGGCTGGCGCTCGCTTGCTCAACCTCCGGCTGGGGTTGAGCGGCCCGGGGGTTTCGTCGGCGCTCGCTGGCGCTCGCTTGCTCAACCTCCGGCTAGCGCTGGCGCTCGCTTACTCAAGCTTCGGCTGGGGCTGGCGGTGGCGTCAGGTCAGGCGTCGACGAGGTCGCGGGCGCGACCGCCGTCGAAGGGGCTGTGGTCGAGGGTCTGGGTCGCGCCGCACCAGCAGGTGAAGGAGACGACCATGCCCTCGTCGGTGTGGGTGACACCGGAGAGCTGGCTGGGGAAGGTGAGCTGGCGCTTGCCGCAGGAGGTGCAGGAGTGGACGAACATGACTCCATTCTGGAGGGTCGCCGACCCCAGGGGTAGCCTTGATTTCCAGCACGAACCAAAGGTCAGCCCTTGAGGAGATTGTGACCGTGCTCTCACTGCACCAGCTGCGCTGCTTCCTGGCCACCTACGAGCACGGCTCGCTCACCGCCGCCGCCGACGAGCTCGGCTACGCCCAGCCCTCGGTCTCCGAGCAGGTCCGCGCCCTGGAGAAGTCGCTGGGCGTCCAGCTCTTCCGCCGGGTGGGCCGCGGGGTCGTCCCGACCACCGTCGCCGACACGCTGCGCCCGCACGCCGAGAAGGTGCTGGCCTCGGTCGCCGAGGCCCAGGACGCCGTCCGCAGCGTCCGGTCCTTCGAGACCGGCACCATCCGGTTCGGGATGTTCGGCGTCGCCCGCCTCTACGCCAGCGCCGGGCTGATCGCCGACGTCCTGGCCCGCTACCCCGGCGTCCGCGTCGAGCTGGTCGGCCAGAACTCCACGGCGGTCGCCGAGGACCTGCGCCGCGGGCGCCTCGAGGCGGCGATGCTCGCGGTCGCCGGGGTCCGCAGCGAGGGGATCACCATCACGCCGGTCGCGCGCGAGGAGCTCGTCTACATCTCCGCCGACCCGGCGCGGCTGGCCACCCCGGTCACCGCGCACCGGCTCGCGCTGGCCACCCTGGTGATGCCCGAGACCACCTGGCGCGCCGAGGACTCCACCCGGATCCTGCTGCGCCAGCTGCTCCACGAGACCGGGCGCAACCCGCAGACCCGCATCGAGGTCGAGGACGTCGAGACCGCCGTCGAGATCGTCGGTCTCGGGCTCGCCGACTCCGTCATCCCCCGCGGCGCCGCCGAGCAGCTGCTTCCCCGGCTCGCCCCGAACGCCGGCTGGGTCGCCCTGCGGCCGCGGGTGTGGGACACCTTCGCCGTCGTGCACCGGGCCGGCGCCGTCCTCTCCCCGGCGGCCCAGCTGATGATCGAGCTCGCGACGGCCCGGATCCGGGAGATCGCCGAGCCGCTCGGCAGGTGAGAACCTCCTGAGACAGTCGCGACAACCCGTTTCCGGCAACCACGAGGGTGGGAGTCTGGGCACCATGTCGGCTGAACAGGAGCGCGAGGTCGCGGACGCGTCCGCCACCCTCGAGAGGGCTCTGATCGAGGTCAAGAAGGTCGTCGTCGGTCAGGACGCGATGGTCGAGCGGATGATCATCGGGCTCCTCGCCCGGGGCCACATCCTGCTGGAGGGGGTGCCCGGCGTCGCCAAGACGCTCGCGGTGCGCACCCTGGCCGACGTCGTCGGCGGCTCGTTCGCCCGCCTGCAGTTCACCCCCGACCTGATGCCGGGCGACATCACCGGCACCCGCGTCTGGCGGGCCAGCAGCGAGACCTTCGACGTCGAGCTCGGCCCGGTCTTCGCCAACCTGGTGCTCGCCGACGAGATCAACCGCGCGCCGGCCAAGGTGCAGTCGGCGCTGCTCGAGGCGATGGCCGAGAAGCAGGTCTCGATCGCCGGCACCAGCCACCGGCTGCCCGACCCGTTCCTCGTGCTCGCCACCCAGAACCCCGTCGAGTCCGAGGGCGTCTACCGGCTCCCCGAGGCCCAGCGCGACCGGTTCCTGCTCAAGGTCGACGTGCCCTACCCGAGCGGGCAGGAGGAGTTCACCATCCTGCACCGGATGTCGGTGAAGCCCCCGCGGGCCGAGGCGGTCCTCGACCCGGTCGAGGTGATCCGGCTGCAGGGCGTGGCCGACGGGCTGTTCGTGCACCACTCCGTCGCCTCCTACCTGGTGAACCTCACCATCGCCACCCGCTCCCCCGAGCGCTACGGGCTGGCCCACCTGCGCGAGGTCATCGAGCTCGGGGTCAGCCCGCGCGCCTCGCTGGGCATGCTCGCCGCCGGCCGCGCGCTGGCGCTCCTGCGCGGCCGCTCCTACGTGCTGCCCGCCGACATCGCCGAGGTCGCCTCCGACGTGATGAGCCACCGGATGCTGCTCTCGTTCGACGCCGTCGCCGACGGCGCCGACCCGCGCGCCATCGTGCGCGAGGTGGTCGCCGCGGTGCCGCAGCCGACCGTCGCCTCCCGCGAGGACCCGGACGCCGGCCACACGGCGGCGTTGGCCGCGCAGGGCCAGTCGTCGTGACGACTGCTCCCGGGCCGGTGCCGCTCGGCACCGCGTCACCGGAGGCGGTCTTCGACGCCCTCGACCTCGCCGTGCGCCGCCGGCTCCCCGGACGGCTGCACGGCGACAAGCGCGGCCTGCGCCTGGGGCCGGGCTCGGACCCCGAGGAGGTCGTGCGCTACCGGCCCGGTGAGGACGACGTCCGCCGCATCGACTGGAACGTCACCGCCCGCTCCGGCGAGGCGCACGTGTGGCGCCCGGTCGCCGAGCACGAGCTCGAGGCGTGGGTGCTCGTCGACGACACCGCCAGCATGGCCTTCGGCACCGTCCACCTCGAGAAGCGGCAGGTCGCCGACGGCGTCACCGCCGCGGTCGCGCTCCTCACCCAGGGCCCGGGCAACCGGCTCGGCACCGCCCACCTGGCCGCCGACGGGCTCACCTGGGCCCAGCCGCTCCCCTCGCGCGCGGCCGCGCACCGCGCGCTGCGCCGGCACCGCGCCACCGCGGCCGTCGGCAGCGGCGGCTCGGTCGACGTCGGCCTCGCCCGGGCCGTCCGCACCTTCGCCACCCGCCACCCGCGCCCCGGCGTCCGCGTCGTGGTCACCGACTTCGTCGAGCCCGACGGCCGGATGGAGCGGCCCTTCGCGTGGGAGACGCCGCTGCGACGGCTGGCCGCGGTCCACGAGACGCTCGTGGTCGAGGTCGTGGATCCCCGCGAGCTCGAGCTGCCCGACGTCGGCGCGGTCACCCTCGAGGACCCCGAGACCGGACGCCGCCGCGAGATCTTCACCTCCGACCGCCGGCTCCGCGCCCGCTACGCCGCCGCCACGGCGGCCCACCGCGCCGCCACCGCGGACGCCGTCCGCGCCGCCCGGGCCGGCCACGTGCTGCTGCGCACCGACCGCGACTGGGTGCGCGACCTCGCCCGGTTCGTCAACGGCCGCCCGATGCGCCGGGTAACGGCATGAGGATCCCGGCTCCCGCGCCGCTGTTCGCCCTGGCCTCCCCGGGGTGGCTCTGGCTGCTCGTCCCGGTGGTGCTGCTCGCCGTCTTCTACGGCGTCCAGCAGGCCCGGCGCAGCCGCTACGCCGTCCGGTTCGCGACCCTGCCGATGCTCGAGCGCCTGGTGCCGAGACAACCGGCCTGGCGCCGGCACGTGCCGGCGGCGCTGCTGCTGCTCGCCTTCGTCGGGCTCGCCGTGGCGGCGTCGCGCCCGCAGGTCGACGAGCAGGTGCCGCGCGAGCGGGCCACGGTCATCGTGACCGTCGACGTGTCGCTGTCGATGGAGGCCACCGACGTCGACCCCAACCGGCTCACCGCGGCCCGCGCGGCCGCCACGGCGTTCGTCGAGGGACTGCCCGACGGCTTCAACGTCGGCGTGGTCGCCTTCGCCGGCTCCGCGACCGTCCTGGCCCAGGCCTCCCCCGACCACGAGGCCGCGATCGAGGCCCTCGGCCGGCTCGAGCTCGACCGCGGGACCGCGATCGGCGACGGCGTCCTCACCTCGCTCGCCCAGATCGAGGCGATCGGCGACAGCGCCGGCACCGACGCCGACGGCGAACCGGTCCCGGCGCACGTCGTCCTGCTCAGCGACGGGACCAACACCGTCGGCAGCACCGTCGAGATGGCGGTGGGCGCCGCGCAGGAGGCGGGCGTGCCGGTCTCGACGATCGCCTACGGCACGCCGGAGGGCACCGTCACCGTCGACGGCCAGCTCGTGCCGGTGCCGGTCGACCAGCCCTCGCTCGACGCCCTCGCCGAGGCCACCGGCGGCACCGGGTACGCCGCCGAGACCGCCGACGAGCTCGACGAGGTCTACGACGACATCCAGTCCTCGATCGGGTTCCGCACCGAGCCCCGCGACGTCACCCCGTTCTTCGTGGCCGGTTCGCTGCTGGTCGCGCTGCTGGCGGCGGCGTTCTCGCTGCGCTGGTTCGCGCGGCTGCCCTGACCCCGGCTCAGCCGGCGGCGGGCGACCAGCGACGGTTCGGTGCCTGGTCGGCGCGGCCGCGCCAGGTGTTGTTCGGGCGGTACTCGCGGATGTCCCACACCTGCACCTTGACCCGCACGGACCTGGGGTCGCCCAGGCACCACTGGGGGACGCCGATGCCGAGCTGGTCCTTGCGCGGGCGCCAGAAGGTGCGCACCTCGCAGTCGAGGTAGGTCCACTCACCGTCGCGGCGGCCGACCAGGAAGCTGCCGGTGCGGTCGTCGCCGTCGCGCGGGCTGTAGCCGAAGGTGTAGAACTCCGGTCCGCCGCGACCGTCGGTGTCGATGAGGACCTGCAGGGCCTGGGCCTTCGCCGAGGTGAACCGGCCCGCGACCGTCGTCCACACGCACGCGTCGCCGGGGTTGTTCCACAGGCCCATCGCGGTGATGTCGAAGCCGTGGTAGCCGCGGTCGGTGGTGTCGCCGACCCCGACCTGCGGCCGGCCGGCGGCGCACGCCGCCGCGCGGAGCCCGGCCGGGGGCGTACCGCCACCCGCCGCGGTGGACGGCGGTGCGGGAGCGACGACGAGCAGCGACAGCGTCGAGGCGAGCAGGGCCACGGTGCGCACGAGGGTCCTCATGGACCTCAGCCTGCGGGGCGGCGCACCGCCGCGGCCACTGGAACAATCCGGCTTCAGCAGCGGGTGTCGTCGGCCGGGACGTCGCCGTCGAGCAGGTAGCCCTCGACGGCGTCGTCGATGCAGCTGTTGCCCTTGTTGTAGCCGGTGTGCCCGTCGCCGTCGCGGGTGAGCAGGACGCCGCTCTCGAGCTGCTCGGCGAGCGCCACCGCCTCCTCGTAGGGCGTCGCCGGGTCGCGCGTGGTGCCGACGACGACGATCGGGGCGGCACCGGCGGCGCGGATGGTCGGCGTGGGCTCGGCGGCCTCGTCCTGGATGCCGAGGCACCCGGCCAGGCCCCACGCGAAGAACCGGCCGAAGGTCGGCGAGGCCGCGTCGAAGGCGGGGTACTCGGCGGGGATCTCCTCGGCCGAGGCCGACGTGGGGTCGTCGAGGCAGTTGATCGCGTAGAAGGCCTCGAGGCTGTTGTCGTCGTAGCCGCCGCTCGCGTTGCGGGAGCCGTAGAGGTCGGAGAGCGCCAGCAGGGTCGTGCCGTCGCCGTCGAGCGCCTCCTGGAGCCCCTGGTCGAGGAGGAACCAGCTCTCCCGGCTGTACAGCGGGTAGGCGACGCCGTAGAAGGCGTTGCCGATCTGGAGGTCGCGGTCGCCCGAGGTCGGCAGCGGCTGTTCCTCGATCGAGGCGAAGAGGTCGCTGATGGTGCCCTGCGCCTCCTCGCGGCTGGCCCCGAGGAAGCAGCCCTCGCCGGCGACGCAGTCGTCGAGGTAGGCGTCGAGCGCGGTCTGGAACCCCGCGGCCTGGCTCAGGGCGTTGTCGCGGAAGTCGAGCGTCGGGTCGGTGGCGCCGTCGAGCACGAAACGGCCGACGTTGCCCGGGAAGAGCTCGGCGTAGGTGGAGCCGAGGGTGGTGCCGTAGGAGAAGCCGAGGTAGCTCAGCTGCTCCTCGCCGAGGACCGAGCGCAGCACGTCCATGTCGCGGGCGGCCTCGACGGTCGAGACGTGCGCCGCGACCCCGTCGGAGCCGGCCACGCAGCCGGCGAAGAACTCCTCCTCGCTCGCCGCGAACTCCTGCCGCTCGGCGGCGTCGTCGGGCGTGGGGTCCTGGGCGACGAACGCGTCGAGGTCGGCGTCGGAGAGGCAGTCGACCGGCGCGGAGTCACCGGTTCCGCGGGGGTCGAAGGCCACGACGTCGACCCGCTCGAGGAGGCTGGCGGTGAAGTAGCCGTCGGCGTTCTCGGCCATCGTCGTGCCGGGGGCACCGGGGCCCCCGGGGTTGACCACGAGCGAGCCGACGCGGTTGTCGGGGTCGCGGGCCAGCGTGCGCTCGAGGGCGATGCCGATGGTCTCCCCGCCGGGCTCGGCGTAGGCCAGCGGCACGGTGAGGGTGGCGCACTGGTTGGAACCGCAGCCCTCCCACGCGAGCTGCTGGCCGTAGAACTCCTCGAGGCCGGCCGGCACCGCGCCCGCCGGGCCGAGGGAGGAGGTCTCCGGCGCCGCGCCCCGGTCGCGCTCACCGCCGCCGTCGCTGCTCCCGTCACCGCCGTCGCCGACGAGGAGCGCCGCGGTCAGCCCGCTGCCCACGCCGAGCACGAGGACGGCGATGACCGCCACGACCCACACGACCTGCTTGTTCATGCACGACTCCCGTTCACGAGCTCGGCACCTTGAGCGCCACCATCATCGACTCCAGCGCCAGGGCGACCGGGACGTTGAACTCGACCATCTGCTGGCGCGCCTCGAAGATCCACCCGATCCGGCGCAGGTTCAGCTCGGGCGTCGAGGTGCGCACGACCTCCTCGACGTCGGCACGGATCTCGGCGTTGACCAGCTCGCCCGGCGCACCCAGCGCGAGCGCCACGGCGTCGCGGTAGACCGACACCAGGTCCATCAGGCCGCGGTCGACCACGTCGATGACCCGGCGCTTGGCCCGGGTCTTCTGCGACTTGTCGAGGGCCGACAGCGCCGGGCTGTACTCGCGCGGACGCCGTCCGCGCTCGACGACGCCGTACTGGACGTCGAGGTCGGCCTTCTCCCGGGCATCGAGGTCGCCGGTGATCGCGTCGGCCTCCTCCTTGGCGACGGCGGCGAGCTCGGTGGCCGCGCGCATGCACGCGCCGAGGCTGGTGAGCGACGTCGGGTAGGAGACCACGGTGCGGCGGCGCTCGCGGGTGGCCTCGTCGAGGGCGAGCGCGCGGGCCCGGCCGATGTGGCCCTGGCTGGCGCGGGCGGCGTAGGAGGCGAGGGCCTCGCTGACGCCGTCGTGCCGCACGAGGTGGGCCGCGACCGCGGCCGGGCTGGGGGTGGCCAGGGTGAGCTGGCGGCAGCGCGACCGGATCGTCGGCAGGACGTCCTCGACGGTCGGGGCGCAGAGCATCCAGACCGTGCGGCCGTTGGGCTCCTCGATGGTCTTGAGCAGCGCGTTGGCGGCCGGCTCGGTGAGCCGGTCGGCGTCCTCGACGATGATGACCTGCCAGCGCCGGCCGGCCGGGGCGAGCGCGGAGCGGCGCACCAGGTCGCGCACCTCGTCGATGCCGATCGAGAGCTTCTGGGTGCGGACGACGTCGACGTCGGCGTGGGTGCCGGCCAGCGCGGTGCGGCACGCGTGGCACTCGCCGCAGCCGCCCTGCTCGCACTGGAGCGCGGCCGCGAACGCGACCGCGAGGTTGGAGCGCCCCGACCCCGGGGGCCCGGTGAACAGCCACGAGTGCGTCATCCCGTGCCCGGCCACCGCCGGGCGGAGCACGCCGACCGCGCGGTCCTGCCCGACCAGGCCGGCCCACACCCCGGTCGCGGGTTCGGTCTCGACGGCGGACTGGGTCACGCGGCGAACCTACGGGGCGGCGCCGACGGTTTCCACCGGCGGGGCGGGAGACCCTCCGCCACCGGGCTCAGGTCGCCCGCGGGGGCAGCAGCGGCGTCACCGCGGCCCGGACGGCGGCCTCGATCTCGTCGACGTCGGCGCGGGCGTCGAGCACGAGGTAGTGGTCGGGGTCGGCGGCGGCCATCCTCGGGAACGCCGCGCGCACCCGCTGGTGGAACTCCAGCGACTCCGCCTCGATCCGGTCGCGGCCCTCGAAGCGGGCCAGCCCGGCCTCCGGCTCGAGGTCGAGGACGACGGTCAGGTGCGGGCGCAGGTCGCCGGTGGCCCAGCGCGCGACGGCCTCGACCTCGGCGACGTCGAGGGCGCGGCCGGCACCCTGGTAGGCCAGCGTCGAGTCGACGTAGCGGTCGGTGATGACGACGCCGCCGCGGGCCAGCGCGGGCCGGACGACGGTCTCGACGTGCTCGGCCTTGTCGGCGGCGTACAGGAGCACCTCGGTGCGGTCGCCCAGCGCGCCGGTCTCCGGGCTCAGCACGATCCGCCGGAGGTCCGCGCCGACGGGGGTGTCTCCGGGCTCGAAGGTGAGCAGGACGTCGTGCCCCGCGGCGCGGAGCCAGGTCGCGAGCCGCCGCGACTGCGTCGACTTGCCGGAGCCCTCGCCGCCCTCGAAGCAGACGAAGACGCCGTGGTCGGCGTACACGGGCCGGGACGCGGGCAGCACGACCGCCCTAGGCCTTCTTGGCCGTGGTCTTCTTCGCCGTGGTCTTCTTGGCGGCGGCCTTCGTGGTCGTCGTCTTCTTGGCGGCGGTCTTCTTCGCGGTGCTCTTCTTGGCCGGCGCCTTCTTCGCGCCCTTCTTCGCCCCCTTCGCCGGACCGCGCTCGCGCCGGTCGGCGAGCAGCTCGGCGGCCCGCTCGAGGGTGATCGCGTCGACGGAGTCGTCCTTGCGGAGGGTCGCGTTGTACTCGCCGTCGGTGACGTACTCCCCGAACCGGCCCGACTTCACCACGACCGGCTGACCCGAGACCGGGTCGTTGCCGAGCTCCTTGAGCGGGGGCGCCGCGGCGGCGCGGCCGCGCTGCTTGGGCTGGGCGTAGATCGCCAGCGCCTCGTCGAGGGTGACGGTGAACAGCTGCTCCTCGCTGGTGAGCGAACGGGAGTCGGTGCCCTTCTTGAGGTAGGGGCCGTAGCGGCCGTTCTGGGCCGTGATCTCCTCGCCCTCGGCGGCCTCGCCCTCGGCCCCCTCGGCGGGCGGCGCGACGCCGACCACGCGCGGCAGCGAGAGCAGCTTGACGGCGTCGTCGAGGGTGACGGTGTCGAGCGACATCGACTTGAACAGCGAGCCGGTGCGCGGCTTGTCGCTCTTCTTGGCGTCCTCGGGCAGCAGCTCGGTGACGTAGGGGCCGTAGCGGCCGTTCTTGGCGACCACCTCGAGGCCGGTGACCGGGTGCCGGCCGAGTGCGATCTCCTCGCCGGCGGGGTTGGCCAGCAGCTCCTTGGCCTTGTCGAGGGTGAGCTCGTCGGGCGGCAGGTCGTCGGGCACGTTGGCGCGCCGGCCGAGCGGGTTGCCGTCGTCGTCGGGGCCCTCGAGGTAGGGGCCGTACTTCCCGACGCGCAGGAAGATCCCGGAGTCGGCGTCACCGACGGGGAAGGTGGCGTTCTCGCGGGCGTCGATGTCGCCGAGCTCGGTGACGAGGGTGTGCAGGCCCTGCACGGAGTCGGAGCCGTAGTAGAACTCGCCGAGCTCGGTGACGCGGTCCTTCTCGCCCCGGGCGATCTCGTCGAGCACCGTCTCCATCGCGGCGGTGAACTCGTAGGAGACCTGGCGCGGGAAGTGGTCCTCCATCAGCCGGATCACCGAGAACGCCAGCCAGGCCGGCACCAGCGCGGTGCCCTTCTTGTAGACGTAGCCGCGGTTGAGGATGGTGCCGATGATCGAGGCGTAGGTCGAGGGTCGCCCGATCTCGCGCTCCTCGAGCTCCTTGATCAGCGTGGCCTCGGTGAAGCGCGACGGCGGCTTGGTCTCGTGGCCGTTGGCGCTCAACGACGCGGCGGAGACGGCGTCGCCCTCGACGAGCGCGGGGAGCCGGGTCTCCTGGTCGTCCTTCGCGCCGCCGTCGTCGGTGCCCTCGACGTAGGCCTTGAGGAAGCCGTGGAAGGTGATCACGCGACCCGACGCCGAGAAGACGACGTCCTCACCGGTGGCGGCCGCGCCGCCGATGCGGACCGAGACGGACTGGCCGACGGCGTCCTTCATCTGCGAGGCGACGGTGCGCATCCAGATCAGCTCGTAGAGCCGGAACTGGTCGCCGGTCAGGCCGGTCTGCGCCGGCGTGCGGAACGACTCGCCGGCCGGACGGATCGCCTCGTGCGCCTCCTGGGCGTTCTTGACCTTGCTCGTGTAGGTGCGCGGCACGTCGGGGACGTACTCGGCGCCGTACAGCTCCCGCACCTGCGAGCGGGCGGCCTCGACCGCACCGCCCGACAACGTGGTGGAGTCGGTGCGCATGTAGGTGATGAAGCCGTTCTCGTAGAGCCGCTGCGCCACCGACATCGTCACCGAGGCGCTCATGCCGAGCTTGCGGCTGGCCTCCTGCTGCAGCGTGGTGGTGCGGAAGGGCGCGTACGGCGAGCGGCGGTAGGGCTTCGACTCCACCGAGCGGACGTCGTAGGTGGTGTCGGCCAGCGCGCTGACCAGCGACTGGGCCCGCGCGCGGTCGAGGTGGACGACGTCCGCGCCGGCCTTGAGCAGGCCGTCCTGGCCGAAGTTCGAGCCCGAGGCGACGCGGGTGCCGTCGAGGCTGTGCACCCGGGCGGGGAACATCCGCTGGTCGTGCTTGCTGCCGGCGTCGAAGGTGCCCTCGAGGTCCCAGTAGGACGCGGCGCGGAACGCCATCCGCTGCCGCTCGCGGTCGACGACGAGGCGGGTGGCCACCGACTGCACGCGCCCGGCCGACAGGCCCGACATGACCTTCTTCCACAGCACGGGGCTGACCTCGTAGCCGTAGAGACGGTCGAGGATGCGGCGGGTCTCCTGGGCCTCGACGAGGTCCATCGCGATGTCGCGCGGGTTGGCGGCGGCGTCGAGGATCGCCTGCTTGGTGATCTCGTGGAAGACCATCCGCTTGACGGTGACGTCCTTCTTCGGCTTCAGCTCGTCGAGCAGGTGCCAGGCGATCGCCTCGCCCTCGCGGTCCTCGTCGGTGGCCAGGAAGAGCTCGTCGGCGTCCTTGAGCAGGCCCTTGAGCTTGCTGATGTGCGACTTCTTGTCCCGCGGCACGACGTAGTAGGGGGTGAACCCGTCCTCGACGTCGACCGCCAGCCGGCCCCACGACTTGTCCTTGATCTTCGCCGGGGTGTCCGCGGCGTTGTTGGGGAGGTCGCGGATGTGCCCGATCGACGACTCGACGACGTAGCCGTCCCCGAGGTACCCGCCGATCGTGCGGGCCTTCGCGGGGGACTCGACGATCACCAGCTTGTGTGCCACAGCGTCCTGTTTCGCTTTCCGTCCCGGAACCCCGTCTAGGGCTCACGGCGGCTCACGGTAGCGCGTGGTGGCGAACGTCGTGTCGCCGCGGCGGTCCGCGGGCCCCTACTGGAGGGCGAGCTGACCGGGTGAAGTCGTCCTGCTGGGCGATGAGCGTGGTGTCGCCGATCGGGACCACGCTGACGAACATCCCGAACGTCTCCGGGTCGCCGGTGTCGACGATGACCACCCGGGCGACGTCGCCCTCGACCTCGAGGTCGGGGTTGTCGATGCGGATCTCCGCGGTCATCGCCCACGCGGGCGCGCCGTCGACGGTGGTCTCCGCGGAGTCGACGAGCGTGCCGCCGCTGAAGCCGGTGTAGAAGGTCGAGGAGGCCGCCATGCACTGCAGCACGACCCCGGCCGCCTGGCCCGGGGTCTCGAAGCCGTTGGCCCGCGGCAGGCCGCCGAGCGCGTACACCGCGACCCACCCGGTCGCGGCGGCCTCGTTGACCTCGATCGGCCGGCTCGGGGCGAAGACGCCGCGGGCGAAGGTGAAGGCCGCCGACTGGTCCTGCGTGGCGTCGAACTCGGGCGGCACCGGCAGGGTGAGGCCGCCGCCGGTCATCGCGCCGCCGGTCGCCCCGGTCGCCCCGGACGCCGGGTCACCGCCCGTGCACTGCTCGGACGTCGGCTCGGCGGCGTCGGCCGCGAACGGGTCGCCGGGGTCCTCCGCAGGGTCCTCGGTCGGGTCCTCGGTGGGGTCCTCGGTCGGGTCCTCGGTCGGGTCGGTCGTCGCGTCGCTGGTCGGGTCGGGCGAGCCGGTGTCGGAGGCCTCGTCGCCGCCGTTGTCGCCGTCGTCACCGGTGACGGCGCGGACGCCGAGGAACGTGCCGACCCCGAGCACCGCGACCAGCACGACCGCGAGCAGCACCAGGCCGACCGTCCGGCCCCTGCCCGGTCCGCCCGATCCTCCGGTCCCGCCCGGCGTCGCACCGGGGTTCCAGCCCTGCTGGCCGTACCCCTGCTGGCCATAGTCCTGTCCGTAGCCCTGTCCGTAGCCCTGCTGGGCGCCGTAGGGCTGCTGGCCGTAGCCCTGCTGGCCGCCGGGCTGCTGCCCGTAGCCGCCCTGCCCGTACCCGCCCGGGGCGGGCGGCTGCTGGCCGTAGGACTGGTAGCCCCCCGGCGGCTGGCCACCGGGCTGGCTGCCGGGCTGGCTGCCGGGGGCGGCCGACGACCCGGGGTACTGCGTCGGCTCCTCGAAGCGGCTGGTCGGGGGCGGCGTCGCCGGCGGCTGGCCGGGGCCGCCGTCGGCGGGGTCGGGCGCCGAGCCCTGCGGGCTGTCGCTCACGTCGTCGCCCCAGGTGGAGCCGTCCCAGTACCGGAACATGCCCGCCTGACCGGCCGGATCGGGGTACCACCCTGGAGTCGCCACGGTGGCACCTTAGGCCAGCAGGGCCCGCCGGGTCTCGTCGTCACCGGGGTAGAACGCCTCGATGGCCAGCTCGGAGACGGTCACCTCGCGGGGCGTGCCGAACACCGTCGTCGTCGACAGCAGCGACAGCACCGTGTCGCCGACCCGGAGCAGCAGGGGCACCAGCAGGCCGGGCGTCGTGGTGCCCGGCTCGCCGGCGCCGTCGTCGAGCTCGGCGAGCAGGGCGGCGAGCCGTGGGTCGTGGTCGGCGTCGTGCTCGCGGCGCAGCCGCGCGAGGAGGTGGGCCCGCCACTCGGGCAGGTTGACGATCCGGGGCGCGAGCCCCTCGGGGTCGAGGCTCAGCCGCACGACGTTCACCGGCGGCTCCACCAGGCGGGGCGCGACCTCCCCGATCAGGGCGTAGAGGGCGTCGTTGGCCGCGACCAGGTCCCAGCCCGGGTCGACCACGAGCGCCGGGAAGGGCAGGTGGGCGGCGAGGATGGCGTCGATGGCCGCCGCCACCTCGGCCATCGGCGGGGCGTCGAGCGCGTGCTCGGGGTGGGCGGGGGCGTAGCCGGCCGCCAGCAGGCACCGGTTCTGCTCGCGCAGGGGGACGGCGAGCTGGTCGCACAGCCGCAGGATCATCGCGCTCGTCGGCCGCGCGCGTCCGGTCTCGATGAAGCTGACGTGGCGGCTCGACACCCCCGCGCGGTGCGCGAGGTCGAGCTGCGACAGGTTGCGCCGGCGTCGCCACTCGCGCAGCAGGACGCCGCTCTCCTGGGTCATGTCCCGAATATCGCCCATGCCGGTCGGTCCCGCACCTACCTCGGAGGTCATCGCGCCGATGACGTCGGTGGGCTGGACTGCTGCTCCGACACCGACCCGAGGAGCACGACATGACCGAGCAGACCCGCAGCACCCCCGCGTACGCCGTCGCCCACCTGCGCCAGGTGGGCGTCGGCGACGCGATCATCGAGTACCTGACCCGGATCGACGCCACGCTGGCCCCGTACGGCGGCCGCTTCCTGGTGCACGGCGGGCCGGTCACCGCCCTCGAGGGCGTCTGGGACGGCGACGTCGTGGTGATCGCCTTCCCCAGCAGCGGCGCCGCCCGCGCCTGGTACGACTCCGCCGAGTACCGGGCGATCCTGCCGCTGCGCCTCGACCACGCCCACTCGGTCGCCGCGATCGTCGAGGGCGTGCCGGAGGGCTACCGGGCCACCGACAAGCTCGCGGCCCTCCAGGGCGCGTGAGCCTCCCCGGCCCGAGGCCCGCTCAGCGCGACCGGGTCAGCGGGTGAGGAAGGACTGCCGCACCAGGTCCTGCACCGCGGGCAGGTAGCTCGTGCGGACCTCGGCGGCGTCGAGGTCGAGCAGGACGGCGAGCGCGTCGAGGATCTGCCCGACCGACAGGTCGCCGTCGCAGGTCCCGGCGAGCGCGGCCTCGACCGTGTCGACGGTGCGGGCGCGGCGGAAGCCGACCTGCTGGCGCAGCACGATCGTCTCGGGGTCCTCGGCGCCGACCGGCCCGTGGGTCTCCTGGACGACGTCCGGGCGCAGCTGGAGGTGGTCGTCGAGGCCGACGTCGGCGCGGACGGCGTCGCCCCAGGCGCCGATCGCCTCGGCGATCGGCTGCTCGACGTCGTAGGGCCAGGACAGCAGCTCGGTGCGTCCGTCGGACGTCCCGGCCTCGTGCAGGTTGATCCAGCCGAAGCCGACCGCCTCGATGCCCTGGTCGTCGAACCACGACAGCCAGGTGTCGTAGCGGGAGAGGTAGTCGGGCGAGCCGTGCAGGCCGGCGTCCTTGAGCCAGAGCTCGACGTAGGAGGCGGGGTCGAGCACCTCGCGCTGGACGACGAGCGCGTCGTGGCCCTCGGGCAGCCAGCCCGCCAGCCGCTCGTCCCAGGGGCGGTCGCGCTGGATCACCCAGTTGGCCAGCACCTGGCACCAGCCACCCGGGTTGAGGTGGCGCGGGGCGGTGCGGACGATGTCCTCGACGACGCGGTCACCGGGCAGCCCGGAGTCGCGGTAGACGAGCCGCTCACCGGTCGCCGGCGAGATCACGAACGGCGGGTTGGTCGCGATCAGGTCGAACCGCTCCCCGCGCACCGGCTCGAAGAACGAGCCGTCACGGACGTCGACGTCCACGCCGTTGAGGGCGGCGTTGAAGCGGGTCACCGCGAGGGCGCGGGCGTTGACGTCGGTCGCGACGACCCGGCCGCTGTGCCGCGCCAGGTGCAGCGCCTGGACGCCGCACCCGGTGCCGAGGTCGAGGGCCGACCCGACCTCCTCGCGCAGCGTCAGCTGCGCCAGCGACGTCGACGCCGGGCTGATCCCCAGCACGTGGTCGGTGCCGACGCGGTGCGGTCCGCCGTCGAGGCCCGGGGTCAGGTCGCTGACCACCCACAGGTCGACGTCGTCGTCGCCGGTGCCGTGGCTCGCGGCGTACGGACGGCAGTCGAGGCGCGCCGCGACCTCCCCGACGCTGCGGGCGACCAGCCCGTCGACGGCGAGCCGGTCGACCAGGCCCGGCAGCGCGCGCTCGGCGTCCTCGAGGGTGACCGTGGTCTGCAGCAGGAAGAGCCGCACGAGCGTCTCGAGCGGGCTCCCGCCGCGGGTGCGGGCCAGCCCGGGCGACGTCTCGTTGCGGGCCAGCGCGTCGTGGGCCCGCGCCCCGAGCAGCTCGGCGACGCCGTCGTAGGTGAAGCCGGCGGCCACGAGGGCCTCGCGGAGGGCGGGAGCGGTGGCCGGGTTCACGCGCGCAGTCTTGCAGGCACCCCCGCCCACCCCACCGACGCGATCCACCCCGAAAAGCACGGTGACCCGTCAGTGATCACTGACGGGTCACCGTGGTGGTGCGGGGTGCGGGTCAGACGGGCTTGTCGGCCAGCGGGACGTCGTCGCCGAGGTTGGACTCGCGCTGCTTCGACACGTAGACCGCGCCGGCGATGATCGCGACCGAGACCAGGGCGATGAGGATGCGCAGGACGTCGTTCTCGTCCTCGCCGACGCTGGTGGACACCACGGCGCTCGCGATCAGCAGCGAGACCAGGTTCATCACCTTGATCAGCGGGTTGATCGCCGGGCCGGCGGTGTCCTTGAACGGGTCGCCCACGGTGTCGCCGATGATCGTGGCCTCGTGGGCGGGCGAGCCCTTGCCCCCGTGGTTGCCGTCCTCGACGAGCTTCTTGGCGTTGTCCCAGGCACCACCGGCGTTGGCCAGGAAGACCGCCATCAGGGTGCCGGTGCCGATCGCGCCGGCGAGGAAGCCGGCCAGCGCCGTGACCCCGAGGCCGAAGCCGACGGCGACCGGGGCGAAGACGGCCAGGATGCCCGGCGTGATCAGCTCGCGCAGCGAGTCGCGGGTGACGATGTCGACGACCTTGCCGTACTCCGGGCGACCGGTGCCCTCCATGATCCCGGGGATCTCGCGGAACTGGCGGCGGACCTCGTAGACCACCGCGGCGGCCGCCCGCGCGACGGCGTTGATGGCCAGGCCGGAGAACAGGAACACCACGGCCGAGCCGAGCAGGACGCCGACCAGGACCGAGGGGTCGAAGACGAAGAACCCGGTGAGCTCGTCGAGCGCGCCGGCCTCGTCGAGCGCCTCGATGGACGACGTCGCGTAGGACCCGAACAACGCCGTCGCCGCGAGCACCGCGGTGGCGATCGCGATGCCCTTGGTGATCGCCTTGGTCGTGTTGCCGACGGCGTCGAGCTCGGTGAGGATCTGGGCGCCCTCCGGGCTGACGTCGCCCGACATCTCCGCGACGCCCTGGGCGTTGTCGGAGACCGGGCCGAAGGTGTCCATCGCGACGATGACGCCGACGGTGGTCAGCAGGCCGCACCCGGCGAGGGCGACGGCGAACAGCGAGATGGTCAGCGAGGCACCACCGAGGAGGAAGGCGCCGAACACGGCGGCGCCGATCACCAGGGTCGTGTAGACCGCCGACTCGAAACCGACCGAGAGGCCGGACAGGATGACGGTGGCGGCGCCGGTCAGCGAGGTCCGGCCGACGTCCTTGACCGGCTTGTACTCGGTGCCGGTGTAGTAGCCGGTGAGGGCCAGGATGCCGGCGGCCATCACGATGCCGATGACCACCGCGACCGAGGCGATCAGCGCGGGGTTGCCCTCGGGCTGCCCGCTGATGAGCTCGAGGGTGTTGCTCCCGGCGAGCCCCTCGAAGTCGGCGAAGCTGGTCGGCAGGTAGACGAACGACAGCACGACGCTGGCCAGGGCGGCGATGCCGGCCGAGAGGTAGAACGACCGGTTGATGGTGGTCAGGCCGGGCTCGCCGACCTTGGGCTTGGTGAGGTAGACGCCGGCGACCGCGGTGAGCGCGCCGATGGCCGGGATGAGCAGCGGGTAGACCAGACCCTTGTCGCCGAAGGCCTGCGAGCCGAGGATCAGCGCGGCCACCAGGGTGACCGCGTAGGACTCGAACAGGTCGGCGGCCATGCCGGCGCAGTCGCCGACGTTGTCGCCGACGTTGTCGGCGATCGTGGCGGCGTTGCGCGGGTCGTCCTCGGGGATGTTCTGCTCGACCTTGCCGACGAGGTCGGCGCCGACGTCGGCGGCCTTGGTGAAGATGCCGCCGCCGACCCGCATGAACATGGCGAGCAGGGCGGCGCCGAAGCCGAAGCCCTCGAGCACGTCGGGGGCCTCGTCCTGGAAGAAGAGCACGACCAGGCTGGCACCGAGCAGGCCCAGGCCGACGGTGAGCATGCCGACCATGGCGCCGGTGCGCAGGCCGATCCGCATGGCCGGCTCACGACCGCCCGGCTCGTTGGCGGCGGCCGCGACCCGGAGGTTGGCGCGGACGGCCAGCGACATGCCGAGGTAGCCGACGGCGGCCGAGAACACGGCGCCGACGATGAAGAAGACCGAGCGGAAGATCCGCACGGTCAGGTCGTCGGCGGGCAGCGCGAGCAGCACGAAGAACGCCACCCCGGCGAAGATCGCCAGGGTGCGGAACTGTCGCTGGAGGTAGGCGTCGGCCCCCTCCTGGACAGCCTGGGCGATGTTCTTCATGTTGGCGGTGCCTTCACCGGCAGCAAGGACCTCGGAGCGGAACAGGTAGGCCATCGCGAGCGCGCCCAGCGCGATCAGGGCGACGACGATGACCAGGACGAGGTTGCCACCGGAGACTTCGACGGCTGCGGGATGGAACCCGGCCATGCTTCCTCCTGGGTGTCGATACGTGCGAGCGGGCCGGATGTGACCCAGGTCTCGGGGGGACCGAGCCGGAGTTTACGCAGAACCAGGCCCCACAGAGGCAGGGGAGGTGACGTGCGTCACGTGCGTGTCGCGGCGCCGACGTGGCGCCGACCGCGTGCGGGCGCGCCGAGGCACCGGTCCGTGGACCGGTGCGGTGGTGGCGGGAGCCGGTCTCAGGCCCCGGCGAGGGCCGCGTCGGCCGACTCGTGGATGACGAAGACCTTGGCCAGACCGGTGATCCGGAAGATCTTGAGCAGCCGGTCCTGGTTGCAGATCAGGCTCAGCGAGCCGTCGTGAGCCCGGACCTTCTTCAGGCCACCGACCAGCACGCCGAGTCCGGTGGAGTCGAGGAACTCGACCGCCTCCATGTCGATGACCAGGTCGTAGGTGCCGGCAGCCACGAGCTCGGTGATCCGGTCGCGCAGCTTCGGAGCCGTGTAGACGTCGATCTCCCCGCCTACGGCGACGATGGTTCGCCCGCCGACGTCGCGCGTCTCGAGACTCAGATCCACGAAGTTCTCCCAGAAGTACGTGCAGGATGACCTGTCGGGAACCGCGGCGCCCGACACTCGGCCGGGAATATCAAACCACGGCATCGATCAGCACGCACACAGAAGTAAAGAGTTCCCGGCGCGCCGCGGGCACCCGGGGCGGCGGAGCGGGGTGTCCGGGCGCTGTCCCTGGCGTGTGCCACGATCGCGAACGTGCCCTCCCCCGCTGCCGCCCCGCCCGCCGGGGCGGGGCTCGGTCCCGGCCGGTCCGTGGCCGGGCTGCTCGACCGGCTCGCCGCGGTGCCGGGGCGCGAGGGACGTCTCACCCACGTCGAGGTGCGGCCCTCCCGCGCGGCCCGGCACGCCGACTGGCCGGCCTGGGCCGCCCCGTCGGTGGTCGCGGGGCTCACGGCACGCGGGGTCGCGCGCCCGTGGGCCCACCAGGTCGAGGCGGCCGAGGCCGCCTGGGCCGGGCGGCACGTCGTCCTGTCCACCGGGACGGCGTCCGGCAAGTCGCTCGGCTACCAGCTGCCCGCGCTGTCGGCCGCGCTCGCGGGCCGCGGTGAGCGCCGCGGCCGCGGCGCCGGCACCCTCTACCTGGCGCCGACGAAGGCGCTCGCCCACGACCAGCTCGAGTCGCTGCTCGCGCTGCGTCTCGACGCCCGGATCACCACGTGCGACGGCGACAGCAGCCACGACGAGCGCGACTGGGCCCGCGCACACGCCGAGTACGTGCTGACCAACCCCGACATGCTGCACCGCTCGATCCTGCCGGGGCACCAGCGGTGGGCCTCGTTCCTCGGGTCGCTGCGCTACGTCGTCGTCGACGAGTGCCACCACTACCGCGGGGTGTTCGGGGCGCACGTCGCCCACGTGCTGCGCCGGCTGCGCCGGGTCTGCGCGTCCTACGGCGCCTCGCCGACCTTCGTGCTCGCCTCGGCCACGACCGCGGAGCCGGCCCTGACCGCGGCGCGCCTCACCGGCCTCGACGTCGAGGCGGTCACCGACGACGGCTCGCCCCGGGGCGAGGTCACGCTGGGTCTGTGGGAGCCGCCGCTCACGTCGTACGTCGGCGAGAACGGCGCCCCGGTGCGCCGGGCCGCCACGTCGGAGACCGCCGACCTCCTGGCCGACCTCGTCGCCGAGGACGTGCACACCCTGGCGTTTGTGCGCTCGCGGCGCGGGGTCGAGCAGGTCGCGCTCACGGCGGCCGGGCTGCTGGAGGAGGTCGACCCGGCGCTGGCGACCCGGGTGGCGGCGTACCGGGGCGGCTACCTGCCCGAGGAGCGCCGGGCCCTGGAGGGGGCGCTGCGGCGCGGCGAGCTCGTCGGGCTGGCCGCCACCAACGCCCTCGAGCTGGGCATCGACGTCAGCGGGCTCGACGCCGTGCTCATCGCGGGCTTCCCGGGCACCCGAGCGGCGCTGTGGCAGCAGGTCGGCCGGGCCGGCCGCGACGCCCAGGACGCCCTCGGGATCCTCGTCGCGCGCGACGACCCGCTCGACACCTACCTCGTGCACCACCCCGACGCGCTGCTCGGCCGTCCCGTCGAGGCACACGTCTTCGACCCCGGGAACCCCTACGTGCTCGGACCGCACCTGTGCGCGGCCGCGCAGGAGATCCCCCTCACCGAGGCCGACCTGCCGATCTTCGGCCCGACCGCCCGCGAGGTGGTCGACGCGCTGGTCGAGCGCGGCCTGCTGCGCCGGCGTCCCCGCGGCTGGTTCTGGACCGACCGGCGCCGCGCCGCCGACCTCGCCGACATCCGCGGCGCGGGCGGCTCCCCGGTCACGCTCGTGGAGGACGTCACCGGCCGCGTCGTCGGCACCGTCGACGCCGGGCGGGCCCACGGCACCGCCCACACCGGCGCGGTCTACCTGCACCGCGGCGAGACCTGGCTGGTCGACGAGCTCGACCTCGAGAGCCGGGTCGCCACCCTCGAGCGCGCCGACCCGGGCTACACCACGTCGGCGCGCGACGTCACCGACATCGCGATCGTCGAGGAGCGCGAGCACCGCTCGTGGGGTCGGTGCCGCCTCTCCTTCGGTGCCGTCGAGGTGTCGCAGCAGGTGGTGTCGTACCTCAAGCGCCGCCAGCCGCACGGCGACGTGATCGGCGAGGTGCCGCTCGACCTGCCGGCGACCTCGCTGACCACGACGGCGGTCTGGTGGACGGTGCCCGACGACGTCCTCGCCGCGGCCGGGCTGCTCGAGGCCGACCTGCCCGGCTCGGCCCACGCCGCCGAGCACTGCGCGATCGGGCTGCTGCCCCTCGTGGCGACGTGCGACCGCTGGGACATCGGCGGCGTCTCGACCGCCCGGCACGCCGACACCGGAGAGCTGACCGTCTTCGTGCACGACGGCCAGCCCGGTGGCGCCGGCTTCTCCGAGCGTGGGTTCCACGCCGCCCGCCGCTGGCTGACGGCGACCCGCGAGGCGATCGCCTCGTGCTCCTGCGAGCTCGGCTGCCCCTCGTGCGTGCAGTCGCCCAAGTGCGGCAACCAGAACAACCCGCTCGACAAAACCGGCGCGGTCGCCCTGCTCGACGTGCTGCTCAGCGGGGCCGAGGACGACGCCGGCGAGAACGGTCCGGACGCCGGCGGCAGGGCGTAGCCTGAAGCCATGTTGATCCTGGGCCTCGTGGTCATCCTCGTGGGCGCCGTCCTCGTCGTCGGAGGTCTGTTCACGACCGAGGTGAGCGGCGGTGACGTCGAGATCCTCGGCATCGGACTCAGCCCGTCGGCGCTCTTCGTCGTCGGCCTGGTCGCGGGCCTGTGCATCCTCGTGGGCCTGTGGCTCACCAAGTGGGGCACCCAGCGCGGGCTGCGCCAGCGCAAGGAGCAGAAGAAGATCGACGAGCTCTCCCAGAAGCTCGACCGGGCCGAGGCCGGTCGTCGCCGCGACCTCGACGACGACCCCGACTACCGGGCCTGAGCCGGCCCGGCGCGCGCCCGGGCGGTGAGGTCGCCGGACTGACCGAGCCAGCGCGGCCCGGTGACCCCGACCTCGACGCGGACCTCGCGACCCTCCACCGCGCACCCCGTGAGCGCCGCCCCGTTGGCGGCGGCGACCGTCGCGGCGGCGCCGCAGCCGTCGGACCCGCGGGCCAGGGCCTGGGCGGCCGCGAGGGCGGCGAGGTCGGCCGCGGCCTGCGCGGTGCGGTGCCCCACCACGAGGGCGGCGACCACCCCGAGCGCGGCGCCGAGCAGGAGCAGGACGCCGGCGAGCGCCAGCGTGACGACCGTCGCGCCCCCGCGCTCCTCGCCTCCGTCCCTGCCCGCGGCCCTGCCCCTGCCGCGGCTCATCCGGACTCCTCGACCAGCGCGGTGGCCTCGGCGCGGACCGTGACGGCCGGCAGGAAGTCGAAGAGCCCCCCAGGCCCCTCGACCCGCGCCGTCGCCTCGGCCACGACCGAGTCGCCCGCGCCGCGGACGGTGACGCGACCACCGTCGGGCACCACACGCTGGCCGGCGGCCACCGCGGCCGCCTCGTCGTCGCCCCGGGCCACCGCGCGGGCCGTCTCCCGGGCCGCGTCGACCGCCCGGACCTGCGCCGCCCCGACCGAGAGCAGCCAGACCAGCCCGATGGTGAGGGCCACCAGCAGCGGCAGGGCCATGGCGAGCTCGGCCGTCACCGCGCCGCGCTGACCGCGCCGGCCGCGGGGAGCGTGGTGGGACACGGCCGCCCGGGCGGCCCGGGTGGACCTCATCCGATGCCCAGCAGGCCGAGCACGTGGTCGAACAGGGTCTTCAGCAGCCGGTCGCCGAAACCGCCGGAGAGCAGCTTGTAGAGCAGGCCGGCGAGGCCGGCGCCGGCGGCCGTGCCCACGGCGTACTCGGCGGTGGTGATGCCGTCGTCGCGACGACGGCGGCTCGTGCGGCTGGGGCGGTTCGTGCGGCTGGGGCGGGTCGTGCGGGTCGTGCGGGTCATGCCGGCCTCCTCGGTCCCGAGCCGCCCGGTGCGGCTCTGGGCCCGAACTCTGCGGCCCGGGACCGACGGGCCGCGCCCCGTCGTCCGCGGCCTGTGGAGAACCCCGGGGACCGCCGGCCTGTGGACGACTCGTGGCATCAGGACCAGCCCATCGTGCTCACGAGACCCGCGACGAGCGGCACGATGCCGATGAGCACGAACGACGGCAGCAGGCACAGCCCGAGCGGCACCGCCGCCTTGACGCCGATGGCCCGGGCGCGGTCCTCGACGCTCGAGCGCGCCGCGCTCGCGAGGTCGTCGGCGAGCCGCTCGACCGCCGCGACGACCGACGCGCCGGTGTCGTGGGCCCGGGCCAGGGTGCGGCCGAGCGGCGCGAGCTCGGGGTCGCGCACCAGGTCGGCCCACACCGAGACGTCGGGAACCCCGAGGCGCAGCCGTGCCGCGACCGGGGCGAGCCGGTCGGCGGCCGCGCCCGGCAGCGACGCCGCGACCAGGACGACGGCGTCGGCCGGCGCCGCACCCGAGCGCAGCGCCGCGGCCACCAGCGTGACCACGGCGGCAGGTCGCGACGCACCTCGGCGCGGCGGCGGCGCTCCTGGGGCGACTCGGCCCGGCCGATCGCCACCCACGCCGCGACCGCCCCCACGGCGGCACCCACGAGGCCGGCCGAGCCGCCGACGACGGTGGCCACGCCGGCACCGGCGAGCACGGAGCAGAGCAGCCGGTGCCGCCTCAGCAACCCCTCGTGCGCCGCCGGACGCCGCTCCCGGACCTCGCCGGACCGCGCCCTGGCCCGGGGCGGCACGAGCAGCGCCGCCGCGACCGCCGCCGCCAGCACCGAAGTCACGGCCGGCACCGCCGGGACCAACCAGGGCGCCGTCACGGTCGGTCGACCTCGCGGGCGAGTGCCTCGATCCAGGCGAGCCCGGCCACTGCGAAGGCCAGCCCGAGGGCGAGGCAGACCAGACCCAGGGGGTGGCCGAGCAGGAACCCCCACGGGTCGCCGCCGGCGCCCGAGCCCATCGTCAGCGCGAGCAGCGGCAGCGCCGCGACGAGCTTGGCGGTGGCCCGGGCCGAGGCCAGCTCGCCCGCGACCACCCGACGGGTCGCCTGGGCGCCGCGCAGGTCGCGGGCGACGTGGTCGAGGGTGTCGGCGAGCCCCTGGCCGGTGCGGTGCGCCACCTGCCAGGCCGCCCCGACGAGGCGGAGGTCGGCGGCTCCGGGCGTGGCCGCCGCCGCCCGCCAGGCCGTGGGGACGTCGGCGCCGACCCGTTGCGCCTCGGCCACCTCGGCCAGGGCCGGCCAGTCGTCGACGGCGCGGTCGAGCGCCGCTCCCGGCGGCCGGCCCGCGGCGAGCTCGGCGCGAGCGTCTCGCACGCCCCGAGCACCAGGACGCCGGTGCGGGCGACCTCCAGCCGGGTGCGCCGCGCCTGCAGGAGGCGGTGGGCCGCCACCCCAGCGGCGGCCACGATCGCGGTCAGCGCGACCTGCGTCGGCGTCGCCCCGGCCACGACCAGGCCCAGCGGGACCGCGGCGAGGAGGGGCACCGCGCGGCGGTCGAGGGCCGCGGACGGCGGCCGTGGCACCCTCGGCCGCGCCGGGAGGAGCAGCAGCACCGCCAGCCCGGCGGCGAGGGCGGCCGCCCCGGCGGCCGCGGTCACGGGTCGCCCACCGCCTCCTCGAGCCGGTCGAGGAGCCGGCCCAGCGCCGGGCCCTCGTGGACGGTGAGGTCGCGGTCGACCCGGACCGCGACTGCCATCGTCACCAGGCCGGCCGGGTCGCGTGAGGGGACGGCGACCTGGGCGACCCGCCGCGCCCCGTCGGGCGCGCGGGCGAGGTGGATGACCGCGTCGACCGCGGAGGCGAGCTGGCTGTGCGCGGCCGCCCGCCCGAGCCCGGCGGCCAGGGCGAGCGCCTCCACCCGCGCCGGGACGTCGACCGCGGAGTTGGCGTGCAGGGTGCCGCACCCGCCCTCGTGGCCGGTGTTGAGGGCGGCCAGCAGCTCGACGACCTCCCCGCCCCGGACCTCCCCGACCACGAGCCGGTCGGGGCGCATCCGCAGCGCCTGGCGCACCAGGGTGCGGACCTCGACCGCACCGGCTCCCTCGAGGTTGGCCGGTCGTCCCTCGAGCCCGACGACGTGCGGGTGGTCGGGCCGCAGCTCGGAGGCGTCCTCGACGACGACCAGCCGCTCGGCCGCGGACACCCGCCCGAGCAGGGCGGCGAGCAGGGTGGTCTTGCCCGAACCGGTGCCGCCGCTGACCAGGAAGGCCAGCCGGGCGGCGAGCACCCGCTCCAGCAGGAGCGCGACCGGGCCGGGCAGCATCCGCGCCGCGACCAGGGCGTCGAGGGTGAAGCCGCCTCGGCGCGGCACCCGCAGCGAGATCACGGTGCCGGGCCGCGCGACCGGCGCGAGGACGGCGTGGAACCGGGTGCCGTCGGCGAGCCGGAGGTCGACGTGGGGGGACGCGTCGTCGAGCCGTCGTCCGCCGAGGCCGGCCAGCCGCTGGGCCAGGCGGCGCACCGAGGCCTCGTCGGGGAAGGTGACGTCGGTGCGCTCGAGGCCCGAGCCGCGGTCGAGGTAGACCGCGTCGGCGCCGTTGACCAGGACGTCGGTGGTGCCCGGCAGGCGGAGCAACGGCTCCAGCGGACCCGCACCGACCACGTCGCGGCGCAGCGCCTCGTGCACGGCGAGCACCATGGCGTCACCGACGGGGCGGCCGGCCGCCCGCAGCGCCTCCGCGACGCGGTGCGGCGTCAGCTCGCCCGGGCTGCCGGCCAGCCGCTCGCGGACCTCGTCGACGAGGACCGCCGGCGCCGCGCCACTCACGAGGGGTCCCCCCGGACGCCGTCCGGCAGACCAGCACGGCGGGGCCGGCGAACGGTCCGGGCTGCTCATGCCGCCGCTGCCGGGCGCGTCGCCAGGCCGGCGAGCAGGTCGGTGCAGGCGCGCCCCAGCGGACCGCGGTGCGAGCGCACCGGGCCGAGACCGAGGTCGATCGACTCGGCGATCCGGCGCTGCTCGGGCACGGTGGCCAGCACCGGCCTGCCCGTCGCCCGCGCGACGTCGTGCCGGCCGAGCCCGCTGCCGCGCACGACCAGGGTGGGCGCCGCTCGCCCGGCCATCCGGGCGCAGAGCCGGGCAGCCGAGGCCAGCCCGGTGACGGTCGGCACCACGACGAGCAGCAGCACGTCGCACCGCGACGCCACCTCGTCGACCAGCGGGTCGGCGGTGCGCGGCAGGTCGACGACGACGACGTCGTGGCCGCGACGGGCCGCCGACAGCGCCTCCCGGACGGCGAAGGCCTGGAGCGTCGCGGTCGAGCCGGCGTGCCAGGTGAGGACGCCGAGCCGGCCGCGGCGCGGCAGCGCGTCGCGCAGCGCCCGGGCGCTCAGCCGCCCCGAGGTCTCGCAGAGCGCGTCCCAGCGGAAGCCGTCGGCGCGGTCGAGCCCGAGGACGTGGTCGAGCCCCGGGCCCAGCGGGTCGCAGTCGAGGACGACGGCCTCGCCGGTGCGCGCGGCGGTCTGGGCCAGCGCGCAGGCCAGGGTCGTCGCCCCGGCGCCGCCGGAGCCGCCCATCACCCCGACGACCAGCCCCCGCGGCCGACCGGGCTCGCCGAGGTCGGTCAGCGTCTCCACCACCCACCCCTCGGACCGGGGCAGCCCGGCGACGTTCTCGGCGCCGAGCACCATGCCGGCACGGAAGAGGTCGCTCTCGGCGGGCCCCCACGAGATCACGTGGACGCCGTCGCGCCGGTCGGGCGCGAGGTCGGCGACCGCGGCGGCCAGGTCGGCCCCGACCAGGACGACGGGCGCGCGCGCCCACGACCGCAGGACGGCGGCGGCGTCGCCCACCACCTCGGGGGCGACCCCCGCCGCCGCGGCGAGGCGCAGCAGCTCGTCGCGCAGGGTCTCGTCGGCGGTCGCGACGAGCGCGGCGGCGGCCGGGTCGGTGGTCGTGGTGGTCCGTGGCTTCGACATGCCGACACGCTGCCCGTCACCGGCGACCTCCGCCGCCCCGCGACCGCCGCCCTGGGGAGGAGGCGCCGATCGGCAGGGCTGTGGACGACAAGTGGCCATTCCGGGGCGGCGGCCCCCTAGGGTGGAGCCATGGCGCCCGCCGCGGCCTTCTTCGACCTCGACAAGACGATCATCGCGAAGTCGAGCACGCTCGCGTTCTCGAAGCCGTTCCAGGCCGGGGGCCTGATCTCGCGGCGCGCGATGCTGCGCTCGACCTACGCCCAGTTCGTCTACCTCGTCGGCGGCGCCGACCACGACCAGATGGAGAAGCTGCGGCAGTTCATGTCGCAGCTCGTTGCCGGGTGGGACGTCGCCACGGTGCGCGAGATCGTCGCCGACACGCTCCACAACGTCGTCGACCCGATCGTGTACGACGAGGCGGTCGGCCTCATCGCCGAGCACTCCCTGGCCGGGCGCGACGTCATCATCGTCTCGGCGTCCGGCTCCGAGGTGGTCGAGCCGATCGGCGAGCTCCTGGGCGCCGACCACGTGATCGCCTCGCGCCTCGAGGTCGTCGACGGCCACTACACCGGCGAGATCGACTACTACGCCTACGCCGAGGAGAAGGCCCGCGCGATCCGCGACCTCGCCGCGCGCGACGGGTACGACCTGGCGCAGTGCTACGGCTACAGCGACTCGGTGACCGACGTCCCGATGCTCGAGGCGGTCGGGTTCCCCCACGCGGTCAACCCCGACAAGGAGCTGCGCCGGCACGCCGCGGCCGCCGGCTGGCCGGTCCTCGTCTTCGACAAGCCGGTCGCGCTCCGCAGCCGGGTGCCGCTGCCCCCGGCCGGCCCGACGCTCGCGGCCCTCGCCGTCGGCGGGGCGGTCGCCGTGGGTGGCGTGCTGTGGGCCAGCGCGCGCCGCAGGCGTGCGGTCTGAGCCGGACGCCGGACCGACCGAACCGATCCGCCCGCCACCGCATCGAGACGGGTGTGGGCAGCGACGACGACTTCACCGAGTTCGCGGCTGCGCGTTGGCCCCGGCTGCTGCGCTCGGCGATCGTGCTCGGCTGCTCCCCCGAGGAGGCCGAGGACCTCGTGCAGTCCACGCTGCTGCGCTGCTACACGTCGTGGTCGAAGGTGCGGCGCGCCGACAACCGTGACGCCTACGTCGCGACGATGCTCCTCAACACCTTCCGCGGCTCGCGCCGGCGGCACTGGTGGGGCGAGCGACCCTCCGACCACCTGCCCGACGTGGTCGTCGCCGATCCGAGCGACGCCGTCGTCGTGACCGACTCGGTGGTGCGGTCCCTGACCGGCCTCACCGTCAAGCAGCGCGAGGTGGTCGTCCTGCGCTACTACGCCCAGCTCAGCGAGAAGGAGACCGCGGCCGCGCTCGGCATCGCCCCCGGCACCGTCAAGAGCCGCCTCTCGGCGGCGCTGCGCCACCTCGCCACCACCCTCGAACCGACCGGAGAGCACTGATGGACGACCTCTCGCTCCTCGACGACCTCGACCGACGCCTCGACCCGCTGGTGCCCGACACCCCCCTGCCGGCCGACCTGCTCGCGCGGGGCCGCACGGCCCGCCGCCGGCGCTCGCTCGCCGTCGGGGCAGCGGCCACCGCCGTGGTCGTCCTCGTCGCCGGCCTCGGGATCGCTGTCGCCCACCGCTCCACCCGGACGCCCGCCGACGTGGCGAGCGACCCGACGCCCGCCACGTCGGTCGACGACATCCCGGCCGGCTTCCGGCTGGTGGGCTTCCACGGAGTCGCCCTCGCCGTGCCCGGGCGCTGGGTCCTGCGGGGCGGACCCTGCGGGTTGCGGACCTCGGACCCGGAGTCGCTCACGCTGGGGCGCCCCTCGGCACGGGGGACGTGCTCCCGCCCCGGCTTCGTCACCATCAGCCCCGACGAGGACGGCACCGGGTACCTCGCGGGGTCGGAGGTGTCGGTGAACGGCCTCGACGCGACTCGCAGCGACACGTGCCCGTCGACGTACTTCTGCCGCTACTCCTCGTTCGTCTCGATCGGCCTCCCCGACCTCGGCGTCACCGTCTTCGTGGCCGGTGGGTCGTCGTCGGTCCAGGAGCGGATCGTCACCAGCATCCGGGAGATGCCCACCGGCAGGACGGCCGTCCCCCCGCTGCAGCCCGGCACCGACCGGCATGTCGCCGAGGACCGGCTCCTCGCGGCCGGCCTGGTGCCGGGGTCGCCGTACACCCACCTCACGTCGAAGGGCCTCGTCGCCACCCGGCCTGCTGCGGGATCGTTGGTGCCGTTCGGCAGCACGGTCGTCGTGCGCTGACGAGCCGGAACGTTCCACCTGCCCCGCCCCGCCCGCGGGACCTAGTTTCGGGCCATGGCAGACGCACCGGACCTCGGCTACGACGACGTGAAGCGCGGGGCGGCGCCGGCCGAGACGCCTCCCGGGGCGAGCGACGTCACGGCCGACCCCGGGCTCCCCGCGGTCGCGCTGCGGCTGGTGACGACCTACGACGACCGCACCCGTCGCGTCGACATCGCCCTGGCCGGTGAGGAGTCGGTGGCGATCGAGGACGGCGAGGCCACCCCGTTCCCGACCGCACGGCTCTGGCCGGTCGTGCGGGCGCTGCTGCCACCGGTCGGGTCGCTCACCGCCGACCCGGAGGGCCGGCCGGCGACCGACCCGCGCCGCCCGGGCCCGACGTTCGCCGCCGACTGCCGGGCGTTCGTGGCGCTCGCGACCGTCGTCGACGAGGCGGTCAGCGTGCGCACCTGGCTGGCCACCGACGACGACCTGTGGTCGGTGGCCCCGCAGCCCGACGGCTCCAACGACATCAGCCTCGCCCCGGACGGCGCCGTGGCCGACCTGCTCGTGTGGGACGTCACCGCCGCGCTCGAGAGCCTCGTCCGCCGCCACGAGCAGAGGGCCTCCTGACGATGACCACCCTCGGGATGGACACCGCGGCCGGACTGGCCGCCAGCACCGAGCTCGACGCGGGCTCGCAGCGGATCGCCGAGCTGGCGACCCGCCTCGACGGCGCGCTGCGCTCCTTCGACTGGGTCGGCACCGACGCCGAGCGCACCTTCCAGAGCTGGGGCGACAGCGAGCGGCCCGCCCTCGACAGCAGCGTGCAGGCGCTGGCGTCGATGGCGCTGCTCATCCGCCAGGAGGCGCAGGCCCAGGACCAGGTCTCCGGCGAGGGGGCGACCGCGGCCGGTGGGGCGGGCAGCGCACCCGTCGCCGCTCCGCCCCAGGGCTTCCTGGGCAAGGTCGGCGCGTTCATCACCGACCGGCTCGGCGCGGCGTGGGCCGGGCTCGAGCGGACCGCCGGCCACACCGGCGACTTCCTGGGCAAGGTCGGCGACGTCCTCACCGGCCGCGAGAACCACTCGGTCGCCGAGATCGCGGCCAGCGCGCTGGCCGGCGTCGGGGCCGCGGTCGGCACCGTCGGCAACCTGGTCACCGGCGAGGACCAGAAGTGGTTCGGCGAGGGCGTCGGCGTCGCCGGCACCCCGACCGCCGTGACCACCGACCCGCTGCAGGCCGGCCAGTTCTCCCCGGCGCTCACCCGCCCGACCGACCTCGCCTCGATCATGCAGGGGGTCAGCGACGGCTACCAGGTCGGTGAGGGGCCGGGAAGCACCGGCGACGTCCGGATCACCACGGTCCAGAACGCCGGCGGCACCGGGGCCATCGTCGCCATCCCGGGCACCGAGAACTGGTCGCCGGGGGCCGGGGGCGTGCCGCGCGACCTGTCGGCCAACCTCAACCTGGTGGCCGGCAGCCCCACCGCGGCCGTGGAGTCGGTCAAGGCCGCGATCGTCGCCGCCAACCTCCCCGCGGGCACCCCGATCCTGCTCACCGGTCACAGCCAGGGCGGCATCATCGCCGCGATGCTCGCCTCCGACCCCGCGTTCGTCCGGGAGCACAACATCACCAACGTGATGACCTTCGGCGCACCGATCGACCACCTGCAGCTCGCGCCCGGCGTCGAGGCCGTGCAGTTCCAGCACCGCTTCGACCTCGTGCCCCGGCTCGACCTCGGTGGCGCGACGGTGACCGGGATGCCGGCGGGCGGCGTCCAGGCGGTCACGCTCGACAGCCCGGGGAACCCCTGGAGCCTCGGCACCAACCACTCGCACACGGAGTACGGCAACTCCGTGCGCGAGGCCCTGGCCTCCGACACCGAGGCCGGTCGTATCCTGCGGGACTACCAGTCCCAGCTGGCTCCGTTCCTGGTCGGACCCGGCGGCAGCGCGTCCGCCGTCGACGTCCCGGTGAGCCGCCAGCCCTGACCCGAGGAGTGCCGGATGGGCCTGCTGTCCAAGATGCTCGGCGGTCGGCCCGGCGCGAGCGTGGTCACCCAGACCGTGCGGGACGCCGTCCGGGTGCTGCCCGGCGTCGTCGCCCAGGACCTCACCTACAACCACCAGCAGAACGCCTCGGGAGCGCTGTCCGGCACCGTCGACGTCCTCGACACCCCCACGTTCCTCGAGGTGCTGCGCACCGTGCACCGGGTCCTCGACGGGCTGCTCGGCGACGGCGTCAACCGGGTGACCTTCTACCTCGCCGGCCGCACCCCTGACGGCGCCGCGGTGACCCCCGGCGACCTGGGGCTCAGCCAGCCCCCGACCGGTCGGGAGATCGCCCAGCGCCTCCGGCTCTGAGACCACGCCGCCGGCCCGGACGCGCCCGCCACCCTCCCAGGGCAAAAGTCAACTCTTGTGCGCGCCCGCCGACGAGCGTAGACAGGGGGCAGGTCGACAACTCAAGAGCAACACGTGATCCGGGTACCCACGCGGCGATCCACCCTTCCGACAGGGCGCCTGTTCCCGGGATGCTCCCGGGGCAGCAAGAAGAGACAGCACGCTTGGTAGCCAGCGGAACACGTGTCAGCGGTGGCGCTCGATCCCTCGTGGCTCGGGCGCCACCTGCACGCTCGACCTACTCCTCGGCGGCCCGTCGCAACGGGCTCGCCTCCGCGCCGGCGGCGTACGCCTCGGCCGCGTAGAGCGCCCAGGCGTGGACGCCGGCCGCGCCGCCCTCGGCGTAGCCCCGCAGGTTCGACTCGTACGCCGCGCGCAGGGCCAGGTGCCCGGCCTCGGGGACGACGAGCGACTTCTCGTCGACGCCGCGCGCCACCAGCACCAGCCGCTCGACGGCGCGGGCCACCAACCCGTTGTGGGAGGCGAACGGCGCCGCGGTGACCAGCTCGGCGTGCACGAGGGCGGCGACGAGCAGGGCCGGCGCGTCGGTCGGCGTCGACAGGACGGCGGCGACGTCGCGCAGCCGGGCCGACGACTCGGCGTCGCGGGGCCGGCCGAGCCGCTCGGGCGGCACCGAGCCGGAGCCGGCCAGGGCGTGGATGCGGGCCAGGGCCTGCAGGGGCGAGCGGCCCAGCGCCGGCACCAGCGAGAGCAGCTCGCTCGAGAGCCGCACGCTGTCGGCGGCCACCTCGTCGGCCTCGCCGGAGCGCACCTCGAGCAGCGTCGAGGCGGAGCCCTCGAGCACCGCGCTCGCGTGCGCGCCGCGCAGCAGCGACTCGGCGGTCGTCTCGGGAGAGGTGCGGCGCAGGCCACGGTCGCGGAGCATCACGTCGATGCCGTCGCGGGTGGCTGCGTAGGCCGACGGGACGCCCTCGAGCGACACCAGCCACGACAGGGGGTCGGAGGTCACGGGCGCAACGGTATCCGCGGACTACGCTGACCCCGATGACCGAGGACCAGCAGCGCCACGCCCGCTCCTTCGGCGGCGTGGCCGACGCCTACGACCGGGGGCGCCCGACCTACCCCGCGGACGCCGTCGCGTGGCTCGTCGGCACCGAGCCGGTCGCCGTCCTCGAGCTGGGGGCCGGCACCGGCAAGCTGACCGAGCGGCTGGTCGCGCTGGGCCACGAGGTCTACGCGACCGAGCCCGACGAGGCGATGCTCGAGGTGCTCCGGCGCCACCTGCCCGACGTCCCGACCTCGGCCAGCGGCGCGGAGGAGATCCCGCTGCCCGACCGCTCGGTCGACGTCGTGGTCGCCGGCCAGTGCTTCCACTGGTTCGACGCCGAGCGGGCGCTGCCCGAGATCGCCCGGGTGCTCAAGCCCGGCGGCGTGCTCGCCGCCGTCTGGAACCAGCGCGACGCGCGGATCCCCTGGGTCCGCAAGCTCGGCCGGATCATCGGCACCCAGGAGGACCTCACCGACCCGCTCGCCGCGGTGGCGGCGTCGTCCGACTTCGGCGACGTGGAGACCGGGTCGTTCAAGCACTGGCAGGTCGTCGACCGCCGCTCGATCCAGGACCTCGTGCGCTCGCGCTCGAACGTCGCGGTCCTGGGCGACAGCGAGCGGGAGCGCACGGTCGCCGACGTCCTCGCGCTGTACGACGACTACGGCCGCGGCATGGACGGCATGCAGCTGCCCTACGTCACCGCCTGCTACCGCGCGGTGGTGGTCGACCGCCCGGAGCCGGCGCCGACCCCGGTGCCCGAGCCCACCGTGCCGATCACCGTCCCGGGGTCCGCGTCGGGAGCACGGGCCGGCGACGACCCGATGACCGACTCCGCGCACACGCTCCCCCGCGTCGCCGCCGGCCTGACCGGCCTCGACGACGACGCCGGCGTCCTGCTCATCGACTTCCGCTGACCCGCCGATGGCGCGGATGTGGCGGCGCAAGCACCTGGGCTCCGAGGCGGACCGGGCGACGTTCCGCACCCTGCACCAGGCCTCGCTCGCCGCGCCCGCGCTGCGCGGCGGCCTGACCGCCGAGAGCGCCGAACGCTCGGTCCGACACCTGCGCGCCCTCCTCGGCACCCCCGCCATCGCGCTTACCGACACCGCCGGCTGCCTGGCCTGGGACGGCGCCGGCGACCACCACGTCGGCCAGGTGCCGCCGCTGCTGACCGAGACGCTCGACCGCGGCCGCACCCGCGGCTTCGAGCGGGCCGACCTGCCGTGCGACGTCCCCGCCTGCGAGGTCCGCACGGCCGTGGTGAGCCCGCTGGTCGTCGAGGAGCGGATCGTCGGCACGCTGGCGGCGTTCGCGCCCTACCCGACCGCGGGGCTGGCCCGCGCGGTCGACGAGGTGGCGACGTGGGTGTCGGGGCAGCTCGCGCTCGCCGAGCTCGACCTGTCGCGCGCGCGGCTCGCCGAGGCCGAGGTGCGCGCGCTCCGGGCCCAGATCAGCCCCCACTTCGTCTACAACTCCCTCGGCGCGATCGCCAGCTTCGTGCGCACCGACCCCGACCGGGCCCGCGAGCTGCTGCTCGAGTTCGCCGACTTCACCCGCTACTCCTTCCGGCGCCACGGCGAGTACACGACGCTCGCCGAGGAGCTCCGCTCGATCGAGCGCTACCTGCTCCTCGAGCAGGCCCGCTTCGGCGACCGGCTCCAGGTGCGGCTGAGCGTCGCCCCGGAGGTGCTGGCGGTCGCCGTCCCGTTCCTGTGCGTGCAGCCGCTGGTCGAGAACGCCGTCCGCCACGGCCTCGAGGGCGTCGACCGGGTCGGCCACGTCACCATCACCGCCCGCGACCGCGGCCAGGACTGCCTCATCGAGGTCGAGGACGACGGCGCCGGCGAGGACCCGGAGCGGGTGCGCCGCGCCCTGGCCGGCGATGCCGCCCTCGACTCCGTGGGCCTCGGCAACGTCGACGCGCGGCTGCGCGCCTCGTACGGCGACGACTACGGGCTGGTCGTGGAGACCGCGCCCGGCGCCGGCACCAAGGTCGTCGTCCGGGTGCCGAAGTTCGCCGCCGGGATCTCGGCGTGAGCGGCCGCGAGCACCCCGCGGGCGGGCTGCGGGTGCTGGTCGTCGACGACGAGCGGCCGGCCCTCGACGAGCTCGAGTACCTCCTGACCCGCGACCCCCGGATCGGCGAGGTGCTGACCTGCGGCTCGGCGACCGACGGCCTGAGGGTGCTGCGCGAGGACGACGTCGACTGCGTCTTCCTCGACGTCCAGATGCCCGGGTTGACCGGGCTCGAGCTCGCCGACGTGCTCAGCCGGTTCCGCACGCCGCCGCCGATCGTCTTCGTCACCGCCCACGACGCGCACGCCGTCGAGGCCTTCGACCTGCGCGCGGTCGACTACGTCCTCAAGCCGGTGCGGGCCGAGCGGCTGGCCGAGGCGGTGCGGCGCGTGGTGGAGTCGGCGAGCGGCGGCGAGCGCGCCCCGGCGCCGGTGCACGACGTCCAGATCGCCGTGGAACGCGCGGGGGTGACCCGCTTCGTCGCTCGCTCGGAGGTCACCCACGTCGAGGCCCAGGGCGACTACGCCCGCCTGCACACCGCGACCGACAGCCACCTGGTGCGGGTGCCGCTCACCACCCTCGCCGACGACTGGCGCGACGCCGGGTTCGTGCGCATCCACCGCTCGCTGCTCGTCGCGATCGCCCACGTGCGCGAGGTCCGGACCGCCGGGGGCCGCTGCACCGTCGTCGTCGGACGGGGCGGGACCGAGCTCGGCGTCAGCCGCCGCAACACCCGCGAGCTGCGCGACCGCCTCCTCCACGCCACCGAGCCGTCGTGAGCGAGCAGGGCCCGCCGCGGCGGGTGCGGGTGACCGGACCGGACCGACGGGCGCGGCCGATCCCGCGCACCGGCGACATCGACGAGGCCTCGCCGCTGGGCGGCGTCTACCTCGGCTCGCTGCTGCGCGAGCAGCTGTGGCTGGCGGCGCGGGTGCTGGGTCTGCTCACGGTCACGGTGGGCGGGCTGCCGCTGCTGTTCTTCCTCGCGCCCGGGCTGGACGACGTCCGCGTGGCCGGGGCGCCGGTGGCGTGGCTGGTGCTGGGGGTGCTCGTCTACCCGTGGCTGGTGCTGCTCGGCTGGCACTACGTGCGGCGGGCCGAGCGCAACGAGCGCGACTTCGCCGAGCTGATGGGCGAGGTCGAGCGGTGAGCCGGCCGGTGGACCGGCCGTGACGCAGGTGCCGGGGCTGGTGGCGGTCGTCCTGGTCTCGCTCGCGACCCTCGCGATCGGCACCTGGGGGCTCCGGGTCTCGCGCACGACCAGCGACTTCTTCGTCGCCTCGCGCACCGTGCGCCCGGGCCTCAACGCGAGCGCGATCGGCGGGGAGTACCTCAGCGCGGCGTCCTTCCTCGGGGTCGCGGGGCTGCTGCTCACCTTCGGCGCCGACATGCTCTGGTACCCGATCGGCTGGACGGCGGGCTACCTGGTGCTCCTCGTGCTGGTCGCCGCCCCGCTGCGGCGCAGCGGGGCCTACACGCTGCCCGACTTCGCCGAGGCGCGGCTGGACTCGCGCCGGGTCCGCCACGTCTGCTCGGTGCTCGTCGTCGCGATCGGCTGGCTCTACCTGCTGCCGCAGTTCGAGGGCGCCGGGCTCACCCTGGCCGCCGCCCTCGACGCGCCGCGCTGGGTCGGCCCGGTCGTCGTCGGGCTCGTCGTGCTGGTCAGCGTCGGCTCCGGCGGGATGCGCAGCATCACCTTCGTGCAGGCCTTCCAGTACTGGCTCAAGCTGACCGCGCTGCTCGTGCCGGCCGCGGTGCTGCTCGTGGTGTGGGCCGGCGACCGCGTGTCCGGGCCGAGCGCGACCGCCGCCGACTGGTCGGTCCCCCTGGCGGACGGCGGTGCCCAGGGGCTCTACACGACCTACTCGCTGGTGCTGGCGACGTTCCTCGGCACGATGGGCCTGCCGCACGTGGTCGTGCGGTTCTACACCAACCCCGACGGTCGCGCCGCGCGCCGCACCACCCTGGCCGTGCTCGCCCTGCTCGGCGTCTTCTACCTCCTGCCGCCGGTCTACGCCGCGCTCGGTCGCGCCTACGGCGCCGAGCCGACCGCCTCCGACAGCCTGGTGCTCGAGCTGCCGCGACTGGTGGTGCCGGGTCTCCTGGGCGACGTGCTGACCGGGATGGTCACCGCGGGCGCGTTCGCGGCGTTCCTGTCGACGTCGTCGGGGCTGGCGATCGCGGTGTCCGGGGTGCTGACCCAGGACGTGACGTCGAAGCGACTGCCCGACCTGACGGCGTTCCGGGTGGCCACGGCCGTGGCGGTCGTGGTGCCGCTCACCGCCGCGCTGCTGCTGCCCGACTTCGGGGTGGCCCGCGCCGTCGGGCTCGCCTTCGCGGTCGCCGCCTCGACGTTCTGCCCCCTGCTGGTGCTCGGCATCTGGTGGCGCGGCCTCACCGCCGCCGGGGCCGTGGCGGGCCTGCTCGTCGGCGGCGCCGGGTCCGTCGCCGCCGTCGGCTGGACGCTGGCCGACGGCTCGAGCGGGTGGGGCGACGGCTGGGTGGACGTCGTCGTGGGGCAGCCCGCCGCCTGGTCGGTGCCGCTCGCCCTCGCCGCGATGGTGCTGGTCTCGCTGGCCACGGCGGCCTCGGCGCCCGCGCACGCGCTGCGGTTCATGGTGCGGCTGCACACCCCGGAGACGGTCGACCTCGACCGCTCCTGAGCGTGCCGGCCGCTAGGAGAGCTGCCCGCCGTAGCGCGGGAGCCGGTACGCGCGCTCGTAGCCGCCGCCGGTGAAGTCGTGCGGGTGGTTGCCGACGTTGGCCACCAGCACGTAGCCGAGGTCGGCGAACCACGCGCGGCACCGCTGCTTGCCGGCCGCGGCGCCGGTGCCCCGCTGGCGCAGGCAGAGCAGGTCGACGACGTAGCCGGCCTCGGCGAGCTTGCGGGCCGTCCGGGCGCGCTGCGACTCGTCGCGGGCGGTGTTGACGAGCACCGCGACCCCGAGCCGCCGGGCGGTGCGGGCCAGGCGCAGCACCGGCCGCACCGGCTCACCGTTGGCGTACTCGGTGGCCAGCATCGTGTTGTCGACGTCGAGGTTGATCGCGAGCCGCTCCCCCGGCGCGGCGCTCGCCGCGCGCTCGGCGAGGTGGGCCCGGGAGCCGGCCATCACCTCGCGCACGTCGGCGCGCCACTGGGCCGCCGAGGGCAGGTCGGCCGAGGACGACGGGGCGGCGGGGAGCAGGGTGGCGACGACGGCCAGGACCGTGAGGAGCACGAGGCGGCGCATGTCCCGACCCTAGGGCGTCCCGGTCCGGTCGTGCCCCGGCCCGAGAACGCCGTCGTCGACGGCGCCCTCGGCCCGCCACCTGGTGGGGAACGGGGTCAGCCGGTCATGCCGTGGGGGTCGATGACGAACTTCTGGGCCGCGCCCGAGTCGAACTGCGCGTACCCCTCGGGAGCCTGGTCGAGACCGATGGTCTTGGCGTTGACCGCCTTGGCGATGTCGGCCCGGTCGCTGAGGATCAGGTTCATCAGCTTGCGGTTGTACTGCTTGACCGGGCACTGACCGGTGTGCAGCGAGTGCGACTTCGCCCAGCCGAGACCGAGGCGCACGCCCAGGGTGCCCTGCTTCGCGGCGTCGTCCACCGCGCCGGGGTCGCCGGTGACGTAGAGGCCCGGGATGCCGACGCCGGCACCGGCCCGGGCGACGGTCATCGCGTCGTTGAGCACCGTCGCGGGCGCCTCGGCGGCGCCCTCACCGTGGCCGCGGGCCTCGAACCCCACCGCGTCGACCGCGGCGTCCACCTCGGGCTCACCCACCACCTGGTCGATCTTCTCGGCCAGCGACCCGTCGGTGGTCAGGTCGATCCCCACGCAGCCGAAGCTCTCCGCCTGCTTGAGCCGGTCGCCGTTCATGTCGCCCACCAGGACCACCGACGCCCCCAGCAGCTGGGCCGAGAAGGCCGCAGCCAGGCCGACCGGTCCGGCGCCGGCGACGTAGACGGTCGAGCCGGTCGTGACCCCGGCGGTGTAGGCGCCGTGGTAGCCGGTCGGGAAGATGTCGGAGAGCATCGTCAGGTCGAGGATCTTCTCCAGCGCCTGGTCCCGGTCCGGGAACTTCAGGAGGTTGAAGTCGGCGTAGGGGATCATCACGTAGTCGGCCTGGCCACCGATCCAGCCACCCATGTCGACGTACCCGTAGGCGGCGCCGGCACGAGCCGGGTTGACGTTGAGGCAGATGCCGGTCTTGCCCTCGTTGCACATCCGGCAGCGTCCGCACGCGATGTTGAACGGGACCGAGCAGATGTCGCCCTTCTTGACGAACAGCACGTCCTCGCCCAGCTCGACGACCTCGCCGGTGATCTCGTGGCCCAACGTCTGGCCGATCGGCGCCGTGGTCCGCCCCCGGACCATGTGCTGGTCGGACCCACAGATGTTCGTGGTGACCAGCTTGAGGATCACCGCGTGCGGGGCCTTCTTCGTGATGCCGAAGTGGTCCGCGACCTCGGCGGGGACCTCGAGCCTGGGGTAGTCCATCGTCTCGACGGCCACCTCGCCCGGGCCCTTGTAGACGACGACGCGGTTGGAGTCACTCATGGTGCGGCCTCCTCGATGGTGGACCGGCCCAACCCCCGCGATCGCCGGGGTCGATGACCCGCCCTGCGTGACCCTCATCACACCACGGGAGCGCCCTCGTCGCCAGGGCCGACCCGGGGTCGCCCCGACCGGAGCCGTCCGCGCCCCTCAGTGCCGGCTGGACCGCGGTCGCGCGGGTCTCGGGCGACTTCCCGGGCAGCCCGGTCGACCTGCGGTTCCGGTTCGTCTTCGACGACGCCGGGCTGGTCAGTCGGCTGAGGATCGCGCCATGAGCTGCTCGGCGCGCTCGACCACCAGGTCGACGACGCGCGGGTGCGGCCCGATGACGTCGGCCACGACGACCCCCTCGCCGGCCTCGCGGCGGGTGCGGTCGTGGAAGAACCCGGGCGAGAGCAGGTAGGGCGACACCGCGTCGCCGGGCCGGACGACATCCGCCGGGCGGGGTCCGTGCCCCGAGAGCGTGGCGAGCTCGACCGGCGAGCCCCAGGCGCGGGCGAGCAGGGCGACGGCGCCCACCTGGTCGCAGGTGGCGGCCTCGTCGGAGGAGCCGGCGGCGACCAGGACGACGCGCTGGGCGCGCTCGGCCCCGGCCTCGAGGAGCCGCTCGACCTGGGCGGCCGCCAGGAGCGGGTCGGGCCCGAGCGGCGTGCCGAGGGTGACCGGCACCGACGCCTTGGCGACCGCCTCCGGGAGGTCGGTGCGCACGTGGAAGCCGGTCGACAGGAGCATCGGGACGACGACGACGGGCACGTCGACCTCGACCATCACGTCGGAGAACAGCGGCTCGGACAGCTCGACGAAGGCGGCGCGGGAGGGGATGCCCAGCCGCTCGCCCGCGGCGACGGCGACCGCGCGCGACACCTGGTTGCCGTCGACGTTGCGGGTGCCGTGGGCGACGAGCACGAGCTGGTGCGCCGGCCCGTGCGTCGTCATGCGGTCACGGCCAGCCGGTATCCACGTTTCACCACGGTCTGGACTATGCGCGTCCCGACCGCGGCACGCAACCGGGCGACCGCCATCTCGACGGCGTGCTCGGACCCCGCCGTGCCCGACGGGAGGGCCGCGAGGAGGTCGCGCCGGGACACCACGTGACCGGGATTCACCAGCAGGGCGTGGAGAACGGCGAGCGGCGCGGGTGAGAGCCGCACCTCCGCGCCGTCGACCAGGACCTCGTCGGCGTGCACCAGGAGTGTGTGGCCCGCCACATCCAGCGACAGCCCGTCCGAGCGCGACGGGAGCTCGGTCTCGAGCTGCTTGACCATCGCCACGAGCCGCGACCGGTCGGGGTAGATCGACGGCACGCCCCACATCTCGAAGGCCGCCGCGGTGACCGGTCCGACGCACGAGGCGAGGACGTCGGCCTGGAACGCGCCGATGACCTCCTCGCGCCGACCCGTCGACCCGGCGGCCTCCATCAGCGCCGCGACGGCCGGCGCCGCGGTGAAGGTGACGGCGTGCACGGTGCGCTCGGCGATCTCGTCGACGAGGTGGAAGACCGGTCCCGGGTCCTCGGCGCTCTCGACCCGGTAGACGGTCACGGTGGTGACCTCCGCGCCCCGCCGGCGCAGCGCGTGCGCGGCCATCGACAGCGACTGGCCGTGCTCCTGGACGACGATCCGGCGTCCGGTCAGGTCGCGGCCGCGCAGGTGGGCCAGGACGTCGTCGAACGCCTCCGACTCCGGGGCCCACAGCTCGCGCAGCCCGCGCCGGCGCAGCGCGCCGACGCTCTTGGGTCCGCGCGCGAGGATCTCGGCGCGCCCGAGGTGCTCGAGGAGCCGGTCGAGGGTCCCCCACGACTCGGCGGCGGCGAACCAGGCCTTGAGGCCGATCCCGGTGGTGGCCAGGAAGATGTCGACCGGGCGGGCCAGGACGTCGTCGGTGGCCGCGCGCAGCGACGCCTCGTCGACGTGGTTGGGCTCCAGGGAGAGCGCCGGCGCCCAGACGACGTCGGCGCCGCGCCGCTCGAGCAGCGCGACCTGCTCCTCGACCTTGCGGGCCGCGGTCACGCCGATCCGGAACCCGGAGAGCGGGCCGCGGCCGGGCTCAGGCATGCGGCGGTCCGGGGGCGACCAGCACCACTCCGTCGCGGACGGCCACGTCGTACGTCGCCACGCGGACCTCCTCGTCGTCCAGGCACCGACCGGTGCGCAGGTCGTAGCCCTGCTTGTGCAGGGGCGAGGCGACGTACGGGACGCCTCCCCGCGTGCCCACGATCCCACGGGCCAGCACCGAGGCGCGACCGATCGGGTCGTAGTTGGACAGCGCGTGGACCTCGTCGTCGTGGGTGCGGAAGACGGCGACCGCCTCCCCGCCCACGAGGGCGAGCACGCCGCCCTCGACCTCGATGTCGTCGAGCCGGCAGACCGTCGTCCACGTCGGGGGGCCGCTCACGGGGCGCCGACCGGGATCGTGGCGCCCAGCGAGACCGGCCCGGCGGAGTCGGCCGGCACGTCCTGGCCGCGCTCGGAGCGGAACTCGATGTGGGGGTCGGGGACGTCGGGGGCGTTGACGAACGAGACGAACCGGCGCAGCTTGTCGGGGTCCTCCAGGGTCGCCTTCCACTCGTCGAAGTACCCGCCGACGTGCCGGCCCATTGCGGCCTCGAGCTCCGAGCCGAGGCCGAGGACGTCGTCCACGACGACCGCGCGGACCCGGTCGAGCCCGCCGTCGAGGGAGTCGACCCAGGGCGCGGTGCGCTGGAGCCGGTCGGCGGTGCGGACGTAGTACATGAGGAACCGGTCGAGGTAGCGGACCAGCGTCTCGGTGTCGAGGTCGCCGGCGAGCAGCCGCGCGTGGACCGGGGTGGCGCCGCCGTTGCCGCCGACGTAGAGGTTCCAGCCCTTCTCGGTGGCGATGACGCCGAAGTCCTTGCCGCGGGCCTCCGCACACTCCCGCGCGCACCCGGAGACGCCGCCCTTGAGCTTGTGCGGCGAGCGCAGCCCGCGGTAGCGCAGCTCCAGGTCGATGGCGAGCTGCACGGAGTCCTGGACGCCGTAGCGGCACCACGTCGAGCCGACGCACGACTTCACCGTGCGCAGCGACTTGCCGTAGGCGTGGCCGGACTCGAAGCCGGCGTCGACGAGCCGGCGCCAGATCGCGGGCAGCTCCTCCATCCGGGCGCCGAACAGGTCGATGCGCTGCCCGCCGGTGATCTTCGTGTAGAGCCCGAAGTCGCGGGCGACCTCCCCGATCACGATCAGCTTCGCCGGGTCGATCTCGCCCCCGGGGATGCGCGGGACGACCGAGTAGGTGCCGTTGCGCTGGATGTTGGCGAGGTAGGCGTCGTTGGTGTCCTGCGTGGTGCGCGCACCCTCGTCCAGCACGTGGTGGTTGAGCTGGCTGGCCAGCACCGAGGCGACGGTCGGCTTGCAGACGTCGCAGCCCCGCCCGGTGCCGTGCCGGGCGACCACGGCGTCGAAGGAGGTGTGCCCGTGCACGGCGACGACGTCGAAGAGCTCCTGGCGGGTGAGCGGGAAGTGCTCGCACAGGCTCCGGTCGACGACCTTGCCCTGCGTCTCGAACCAGTCCTCGATGATCTTCCTGGTCAGCGTCTTGCACGACCCGCAGGTCGCGCCGGCCCGGGTCGTCCCGCCGGCCTCGGCCGCGGCGAGGATGTCGGCCTTGCTGACGTCGTTGCACGAGCAGACCTGCGCCGTGTCGGGCAGGGCGAGCTGCGCCCCGGCACCGGCGGTGACCGGCAGGATCAGCTCCTCCGGGTTCTCGGGCAGCGCGATGCCCGGGTTCGTCGCGGTGGCCACCATCGGGCGCAGCACGCCGTAGGCGGAGGCGTCGCCGACCAGCACCCCGCCGAGCAGCCGGGCGCCGTCGTCGCTGACGACGAGCTTCTTGTAGACCCCGGCGACGGCGTCGGAGTAGACGAGCTCGAGGGCGCCGTCGGTGGTCGCGAACGCGTCGCCGAAGGAGGCGACGTCGACGCCCATCAGCTTGAGCTTGGTCGAGGTGTCGGCGCCGGTGAAGGCACCGTCGCCGCCGACCAGCGCGTCGACGGCGACCTCGGCCATCGCGTAGCCGGGCGCGACCAGCCCGTAGACCCGGCCGCCCGGGGCCGCGCACTCGCCGACCGCCCACACGTGCGGGTCGGAGGTGCGGCACTGCTCGTCGACCAGGACGCCGCCCCGCTCCGCCACCGTGAGGCCGGCGGCGCGGGCGAGCGCGTCGCGGGGCCGGATGCCGGCGGAGAAGACGACCAGGTCGGCCGCGACGGGCTCGGCGTCCCTCAGCCCGAGGCCGGTGACGTGCGTCTCGCCGAGGACGGCGGTCGTGGTCGCGCCGGTGTGGACGTGCAGCCCGAGCCCCTCGACGTGGCGGCGCAGGGTGGCGCCGCCGGCGTCGTCGACCTGCACCGCCATCAGCCGGGGCGCCATCTCCACGACGTGGGTCTCGAGGCCGAGGTCGGCCAGGGCCTTGGCCGCCTCCAGCCCGAGCAGCCCCCCGCCGACGACGGCACCGACGCTCGCGGTGGCCGCGGCCGCCCGGATCGCCTCCAGGTCCTCGATGGTGCGGTAGACGAAGGTGCCGGGCAGGTCGTGGCCCGGCACCGGCGGCACGAACGGCGCCGCGCCGGTCGCCAGCACGAGCTCGTCGTAGGCGAGCACGTCGCCGGTGTCGAGCAGCACGGTGCGCGTCGCGGGGTCGAACCCGACCGCCTCCGTGGCGAGGAGCACGCGGACCCGCGGGTCGTCGTACGCGCCCCCGGGGAGGAGGGACAGGGCGTCGGCGCCGACCTCGAAGAACGACGTGAGGGCGACCCGGTCGTAGGCCGGCAGCGCCTCCGCGCCGACCACGACGACGTCGTGGGTCTCGGTGAGGCCGCGCTCGATCGCGGCCTGGACGAACCGGTGGCCGACCATGCCGTGGCCGAGGACGACGAGCTGCCGGCGCTGGTGGACGGGGTGCGGGGCCATCACGACGGGGATACCTCCAGGGTGCGGTGGGCGAGGAGCTGGCGGACGGCCGGGGCGCAGCCGCCGCAGCCGGTGGTGGCGCGGGTGGTGTCGCGGACGTCCTCGAGGGAGGAGCAGGCGCGGACCCGGCCGGCGGTGACGCCGGCGCAGGCGCAGACCTCGGCGTCGTCGGGGACGGCGGCCGGGCGGGCCGGGCGGGCCGGGCGCTCGACCATGAGCAGGTCGCCGGGCTCGTGCGGGCCGAGGACCGTGCCACGGTCGAAGTGCTGGGTGATCAGGCCGACGCGGGACAGGTCCCCGACGAGGGTGGCGGCGCGGATCCGTCCGTCGCGGACGACGAGCCGCCGGTGCGACCCGGCCACCGGGTTCGACACCTCGACGACGTCGCCGGTGGCGTCGGCGTCCCCGAGCACCGCGACGTCGAGGTCGGTGGCGCGGAGCCGGGCGACGACCCGGCTGCCGTCGTAGGTCGCCGCGCGACCACGCAGGTGGGCGGCGAGCACCTCGGCCTGCTCCCACGCCGGCGGCACGAACCCGGTGGTGCGCTCGCCGCGCTGGGCGCCGTCCCCGATCGCGTGGACCGCCGGGTCGCTGGTGGTGAGGTGCTCGTCGACGACGACGCCGCGGCGGACCTCGAGGCCGGCGGCCCGCGCCAGCGCGGTCGACGGCCGACCGCCGGCGGTGAGGACGACGAGGTCGGTCTCCAGGACGTGCCCGTTGTCGAGCCGCAGCCCGGCCGGCCCGGTGGCCGGCCCGTCGGCGAGGCGGACGGCGCGGGCTCCGGTGTAGACCTCGGTCCCGAGCCGGCGCAGGTCGCGGGCCAGGACCGCGCCGGCGGCGGGGCCGACCTGGCCGCGCAGCAGGTGCTCCCCGCCCTCGACGACCTCGGTCGCCAGCCCGCGGACGGCGAGCGCGCGCGCCACCTGGAGCCCGAGCAGCCCGCCACCGACGACGACGGCCCGCCGCGCCTGTGGCACCGCGGCGTCGAGGCGCCGGCAGTCGTCGAGGCTGCGGAAGGCGTGCACCCGCTCGTGCAGCCGGCCGTCGAGGCGCACCAGCCCGCGGATCGGCGGGAGGGTGGGGATCGCGCCGGTCGCCAGGACGAGCCGGTCGTAGCCGATCCGCGTGCCGTCGACGAGCAGCACCTCACGCGCGGCCCGCTCGACCGCGAGCACGCGGGTGCCGAGGCGGAGGTCGACGTCGTGGTCGGCGTACCACCGGCGCGAGCGGAGGGTGAGCGCCCCGGCGGTGTGGGTGCCCTCGAGCACGGCCGAGAGCAGGATCCGGTTGTAGGGCAGGTGCGGCTCGTCGCCGACCAGGGTCACGCGGTGCCCGCTGCCGGCCAGGCCCTCGACCAGCCGGACGGCGGCCATGCCGGCGCCCACCACGACGACGCGTCCGGGGCTCACGTGCGCACCGCCGCGGCGCAGACCTTGAACTCCGGCATCCCGCTGGTCGGGTCGAGCGCGTCGTTGGTCAGCCGGTTGGCGCCGACCCAGTGGAAGGGGACGAAGACGGTGTCGGGCCGGATCGTGGCGACGACGCGCGCCGGCGCCCTCAGCTCGCCGCGGCGGGTCGTGACGACGACCGCCTCGCCGTCGCGGGCGCCGACCCGGGCGGCCAGCATCGGGTGCAGCTCGACGAAGACCCCGTCGTCGGGCAGCGCGCGGACCCGCCGGGTCTGGGCACCGGACTGGTACTGGGCCAGCACCCGGCCGGTGGTGAGGTGCAGCGGGTAGGCGTCGTCCGGCTGCTCGGCGGCGCCGACGTGCTCGACGGCGACGAACCGGGCCCGGCCGTCGGCGGTGGCGAAGGCGTCGGCGAACAGCCGCGGCGTCCCGGGGTGCTCGGGGGTCGGGCAGGGCCAGAAGACGCCGTGCTCGGCGCGGATCCGGTCGTAGGTGATGCCGGCGTAGTCGGCACGGCCCCCGGCCGAGGCCCGGGCCAGCTCGGCGAACACCTCCTCCGGGTCGCTCGGGAAGGCCGCCGTCGAGCCGAGCCGGGAGGCCAGCGCGGCGATCACCTCGAGGTCGCTGCGCACGCCGGCCGGCGGCGGGACGGCCTGCTGGCGCAGGACCACGCGCCCCTCGAGGTTGGTCATCGTGCCGCTCTCCTCGGCCCACTGCGTCACCGGCAGGACGACGTCGGCCATCGCCGCCGTCTCCGACAGCACGATGTCGGCGACGACGAGCAGGTCGAGCGCGGCGAGCCGCTCGGTCACGTGGGTGGCGTTCGGCGCGGAGACGACGATGTTGCTGCCGTGCACGAGCAGTGCCCGGGGACCGGTGTCGGTGCCGAGGGCGTCGAGCAGCTCGTGGGCCGAGCGGCCCCGGCCCGGCAGCGACGCCGCCGGCACGCCCCACACGCCGGCGACGTGCTCGCGCGCCGCGGGGTCGTCGATCATCCGGTAGCCGGGCAGCTGGTCGGCCTTCTGGCCGTGCTCGCGCCCGCCCTGGCCGTTGCCCTGGCCGGTGAGGCAGCCGTAGCCCGCGTGCGGCTTGCCGCACATGCCCAGGGCGAGGGCGACGTTGATCCAGGCCTGGACGGTCGCGGTGCCCTGGGTGTGCTGCTCGGCGCCGCGCGCGGTCAGCACCGTGACGGTCCCGGCGCCGGCCAGCAGCGTGGCCAGGGCGCGCAGCTGCTCGGCCGCCACCCCCGAGACCCGCTCGACGCGTTCCGGCCACCACGACGCGACGGAGCGGCGGACGTCGTCGAAGCCGGTCGTCCGGGCGGCGACGTAGTCCTCGTCGACGGCGCCCGCGGCGTCGAGCAGGTGCAGGACGCCGAGCGCGAGCGGCAGGTCGGTGCCCGGCACGGGCTGGAGCACGAGGTCGGCGCGGTCGGCGGTGGCCGTGCGGCGCGGGTCGACCACCACGACGGTGCCGCCGCGCTCGCGGAGCCGGTCGAGGTGCCGCGCCGCCGGCGGCATCGTCTCGGCGAGGTTGGAGCCGACCAGCACGCACACGTCGGTCTGCTCGAGGTCGGCGAGCGGGAACGGCAGCCCGCGGTCGAGGCCGAAGGCCTGGTTGGAGGCCGACGCCGCCGAGCTCATGCACCAGCGGCCGTTGTAGTCGATCTGCGAGGTGCCGAGCGCGACCCGCGCGAGCTTGCCGAGCAGGTAGGCCTTCTCGTTGGTCAGCCCGCCACCGCCGAAGACGGCCACGGCGTCGGGGCCGTGCGCGGCCTGGAGGTCACGCACCCCGGAGGCGACGACGTCGAGGGCGGTGTCCCAGGAGGCGGCGACCAGCTCGCCGGTGGACCGGTCGCGCACCAGCGGGGTGGTCAGCCGCTCGCGGTGCCCGCGCAGGCCGGCCGCCGTCCAGCCCTTGCGACACAGCCCGCCCTCGTTGACGGGGAACTCCGGCCACGCCTGCACCTCCAGGGTGCGGCGACCGGTCAGGGTCATCCCGCACTGGAGGCTGCAGTAGGGGCAGTGGGTGTGCGTCACTCAGATCCCCGCCGAGGCCAGGCTGGTGGCCGCCGACGAGCGGCGCAGGTAGACGGCGTAGGTGACGGCGGCGCAGACGAGGTAGAAGCAGGTGAAGACCACGAAGGCGCCCCTGGTCGCGGCCAGCGGGTCCTCCACCCACGGCGCGGCGAAGGCCAGCGGGATCAGGAACCCGCCGATCGCGCCGACCGCGCCGATGATCCCGATGGCCGCCGAGGACTGCCGGGTCGCCTCGTGGACGGCGGCGGCGCGCTCCTCGGTGTGCGGGGTGGTGGCGCGCTCGGCCTCGGTGCGGAAGATCGCCGGGATCATCTTGTACGTCGAGCCGTTGCCGATCCCGCTGCTGGCGAAGACGCAGAGGAAGAAGGCCAGGAACCACGGGAACCAGGACCGGTTGTCCAGGGCGACCGCGGGGTCGGCGGACGGGTTCGGCGTCAGCCGCGTGAGGGTCCACAGCACGAGGAGGGTGAAGACGACCATCCCGCCGAACGCCGCCAGGGTCACCCGGGCGCCGCCGAACCGGTCGGCCAGCCAGCCGCCCAGCGGCCGGGTCAGCGAGCCGACGCCGGCGCCGAGGAAGGCGTAGTAGGCGAAGAAGACGCCGGTGCCGAGCGGCGCCGGGTCGGGCACCCAGAAGTTGATCTTGATCAGGAGGGGCATCGCGGCGGAGTAGCCGATGAACGAGCCGAAGGTGCCGACGTAGAGCAGCGACATCACCCACGTCTGCCGGTTCCGGACCACCCGCAGCTGCTCGCGCGGGCTGGAGACCGCGCTGCTCAGGTTGTCCATCCGCAGCGCGGCCGCGACGACCGCGACCACGGCGAGCGCGGCGTAGGCGTAGGCGGCGTACTGCAGGTCGATGCCCGACTCGCGGGCCCGGACCAGCCCGAAGATCCCCGCGCCGCCGACGACCACCGGCAGCAGCAGCTGGACCAGCGAGACCCCGAGGTTGCCGCCGGCGGCGTTGAGCCCGAGCGCGGCGCCCTTCTGGGCGGCCGGGTAGAAGAAGTTGATGTTGGCCATCGACGAGGCGAAGTTGCCGCCGCCGAAGCCGGCGGTGGCGGCGATGACGCAGAAGACCCAGTACGGCGTCCCGGGCTGCTGCACGACGTGGGCGAACAGCAGGGTGGGCACGAGCAGGAGCGCGGCGCTGACCATCGTCCAGTTCCGCCCGCCGAACCGGGGCACGGCGAAGGTGTAGGGCAGCCGCAGCAGCGAGCCCACGAGGTTGGGCAGCGCGACGAGCAGGAAGAGCTGCTGGGCGTCGAAGGCGAAGCCCTGCGCCACGAGGAAGGCCGAGCTCACGCTCCAGATGAGCCACACCGAGAAGCCGAGGTGCTCGGCGAAGATCGACCAGACCAGGTTGCGCCGGGCGACCCGGCGCCCGCCGTTCTCCCAGAACTCCGCGTCCTCGGGGCGCCAATCGGTGATCCAGTGCCGGCCGGATCGGCCGGACGGCGCCGGCGTCGCGTTCGTCGTGGGGTCCGGGGCGGTCGTCGTCATGGTGACCAGTCCAGGGCCGCGAGGTTTCCGGCCCGGTGGTCGCACCGGAAATCCTGTGTCACCGCGACCTCACGACCTCACGGCCCTCACGGACTCGCGGGCCTCGCGGGCCTCACGGCCAGGCGAGGGCCGGGCGACCGTTCGTCGCGCCGGACCGACCGCTCACCGCACCGACGTCCCCGCCCGCCGCAGCGACGCCGCCGCCCCCTGCCGGGTGACGCCCGTCACTCCTAGCGTGACGCCGGTCACCCGTCGGTGACCCGAACCGGAGAGGCGCCGTCCGATGGCACTTGAGAAGGATCCGTCCCACGACGTGGCCGCACGCCACGATCCCGTCTACGACTCGATGGCGGAGTCGGCCGACTTCATCGAGCTCCGCCGCCGCTACCGCAGCTTCGTGCTGCCGGCCACGGCGGTGTTCCTGGCCTGGTTCCTGCTCTACGTCGTCATGTCCAACTGGGCCGGTGACTTCATGAGCCAGAAGATCGTCGGCAACATCAACGTCGCCCTGGTCTTCGGGCTGCTGCAGTTCCTGACGACGTTCCTCATCGCCTACGCCTACAGCCGCTACTCGACCGCGCGGCTCGACCCGCTCGCCGAGAGCCTCAACTCCGTCTACGAGGGGGGCAAGCGCTGATGGACCACCAGGTGCTCACCACCGTCCTGTTCCTCGCCGTCGTCGCGCTGACGATCGGCATCACGATCCGCGCCAGCCGGTCCTCGTCGGGCACGTCCGACTTCTACGCCGGCGGCCGCTCCTTCTCCCCGGTCCAGAACGGCCTGGCCATCGGCGGCGACTACATGTCGGCGGCGTCGTTCCTCGGCATCTCCGGGATCATCGCGCTGTCGGGCTACGACGGCTTCCTGTACTCCATCGGGTTCCTGGTCGCCTGGCTGGTGGCCCTGCTGCTCGTCGCGGAGATGCTGCGCAACTCGGGCCGCTTCACGATGGCCGACCAGCTGGCCTTCCGCATGAAGCAGAAGCCGGTCCGCCTGGCGGCCGCGACGTCGACCGTGGTCGTCTCGATCTTCTACCTGCTCGCCCAGATGGTCGGCGCCGGCTCGCTCGTCGCGCTGCTGCTCGGCGTCGACGACCAGGTCGTCAAGAACATCGTCATCTTCGGCGTCGGCGCCCTGATGATCTTCTACGTCACGGTCGGCGGCATGAAGGGCACCACCTGGGTGCAGATCGTCAAGGCCGTCCTGCTCATGACGGGGTCGGCGCTGATCGTCGTCCTGGTGCTGGCGCAGTTCGACTTCAACCTCTCCAGCCTGCTCGGCGCCGCCGCCGACAACAGCGGCAAGGGCCAGGCCTTCCTCGAGCCGGGCCTCAAGTACGGCGCGACGCTGACCAGCAAGCTCGACTTCGTCAGCCTCGGCATCGCGCTCGTGCTCGGCACGGCCGGCCTGCCGCACATCCTGATCCGCTTCTACACCGTCCCGACGGCCAAGGACGCCCGCAAGTCGGTGCTGTGGGCGATCGGCCTGATCGGCGTCTTCTACCTCTTCACGCTGGTCCTCGGCTTCGGTGCCGCCGCGCTGCTCGACACCTCGACGCTCGACAAGTCCGGCAACCTCGCCGCGCCCCGGCTCGCCGAGGAGGTCGGCGGTGGGGCCGGCTCCACCGGCGGTGCGATCCTGCTCGCCCTCATCGCCGCCGTCGCCTTCGCCACGATCCTCGCGGTGGTGGCCGGGCTGACGCTGACCTCGTCGGCCTCGGTGGCCCACGACGTCTACAACAACGTCATCAAGAAGGGCCAGGCCACCGAGCAGGAGGAGATCAAGGTGACGCGGTTCGCCGCCGCGGGCATCGGCCTGGTCGCCATCCTGCTCGCGATCCCGGCGCAGAGCCTCAACATCGCCTTCCTGGTGGCGCTCGCGTTCGCGGTGGCCGCCTCGGCGAACCTGCCGACGATCGTGTTCAACATGTTCTGGCGGCGCTTCAACACCCGCGGCGCGCTGTGGAGCATCTACGGCGGCCTGATCTCGGCCGTCGGCCTGGTGATCTTCTCCCCGGTGATGTCCGGCAAGGGTGTCGACGCCGACGGCAAGAACCTGTCGCTGCTGCCGACCAGCATCGACATCTCCTGGTTCCCCCTGGAGAACCCGGGCATCGTCTCGATCCCGCTCGGCTTCCTGTTCGGCATCATCGGCACCCTGTCGAAGCGCGAGCCGGCCGCCGAGGACCGCTACACCGAGCTCGAGGTCCGCGCCCTGACCGGCTCCGGCTCGGAGAAGGCCACCTCGCACTGAGGCCACCGCGCCGACCCGCCGGGGACCTCCCGGCGGGTCGACGCCCGGCCGGTCCACCCCGACCGTCACCACTCCTCGGCACGCTGGGCGATGCGTCCTAGTGTGACGAGTGGCACCCGCACCCCCAGTCCAGGAGCAGTCGTGAGCACTGAAGTCCCCGAGAGCGGAACCCTGTCGAACCTCAGCAAGGAGGAGCGCCGCTTCGAGCCGCCCGCCGGGCTGGCCGAGCACGCCAACCTCAAGGCGGAGGCCTACGAGCGGGCCGCCTCCGACGTCGAGGCGTTCTGGGCCGAGCAGGCCGAGCGACTCTCGTGGGAGACGACGTGGGACCGCGTCCTGGACTGGGACGACCCGCCGTTCGCCAAGTGGTTCGTGGGCGGCCGCCTGAACGCCTCGTACAACTGCGTCGACCGGCACGTCGAGCAGGGCCGTGGCGACAAGGTGGCGATCCACTTCGTCGGCGAGCCCGTCGACGGCCGGCCCGAGAACCAGCGCGCCATCACCTACGCCCAGCTCAAGGACGAGGTCTCGCAGGCGGCGAACGCGCTGACCGACCTCGGTGTCGTGGCCGGCGACCGGGTCGCGATCTACCTGCCGATGATCCCCGAGGCCGTCGTCGCGATGCTGGCCTGCGCCCGGATCGGCGCCCCGCACACCGTGGTCTTCGGCGGCTTCTCCTCCGACGCGCTCGCCTCGCGGCTCGAGGACTGCCAGGCCAAGGTCGTCGTCACCGCCGACGGCGGCTACCGGCGCGGGGCGGCGTCGGCGCTGAAGCCGGCCGTCGACGAGGCCGTCGTCAAGGCCGCCGGGCTCGGGCACGAGGTCAGCGCGGTGCTCGTCGTCCGGCGCACCGGGCAGGACCTCGGCGAGTCCGGCTGGAACGACGGCCTCGACGTCTGGTGGCACGACGCCGTCGGCGGCGCGTCGACCGAGCACACCCCCGAGGCCTTCGACTCCGAGCACCCGCTCTACGTCATGTACACCTCCGGCACCACCGGCAAGCCCAAGGGCATCCTGCACACGACCGGCGGCTACCTGACCGGCACCGCGTACACGCACTGGGCGGTCTTCGACCTCAAGGACGACGACGTCTACTGGTGCACCGCCGACGTCGGCTGGGTCACCGGGCACTCCTACATCGTCTACGGCCCGCTCGCCAACGGCGTCACCCAGGTGCTCTACGAGGGCACCCCCGACAGCCCCGAGCGCGGCCGCTGGTGGGACATCATCGAGCAGCACGGGGTGACGCTCTTCTACACCGCGCCCACCGCGATCCGCTCGTTCATGAAGCAGGGCCGCGAGATCCCCGACCAGCGCGACCTGTCCTCGCTGCGGCTGCTCGGCTCGGTCGGTGAGTCGATCAACCCCGAGGCCTACATGTGGTACCGCGAGGTCATCGGCGGCGACCGCTGCCCGATCGTCGACACCTGGTGGCAGACCGAGACCGGCGCCATGATGATCAGCCCGCTGCCCGGCGTCACCGCGGGCAAGCCGGGCTCGGCGATGACCGCGCTGCCCGGCGTCGCGGCCGACGTCGTCGACGAGAACGGCGACTCGGTGCCCAACGGCTCCGGCGGCTACCTGGTCGTCAAGGGCCCGTGGCCCTCGATGCTGCGCACGATCTGGGGCGACGACGAGCGCTACCGGGACACCTACTGGTCGCGGTTCGCCGAGCAGGGCTACTACTTCGCCGGCGACGGCGCCAAGAAGGACGAGGACGGCGACATCTGGCTGCTCGGCCGGGTCGACGACGTCATGAACGTCTCCGGGCACCGGCTCTCGACCACCGAGATCGAGTCGGCCCTGGTGTCGCACCCCAAGGTCGCCGAGGCGGCCGTGGTCGGCGCCAAGGACGAGGACACCGGCCAGGCGGTCTGCGCCTTCGTGATCCTGCGCGACAGCGCCGGCGACGGCGGCGACGACATCGTCTCCGAGCTGCGCAAGCACGTGCGCAAGGAGATCGGCCCGATCGCCACGCCGCGCCAGATCATGGTGGTCCCCGAGCTGCCGAAGACCCGCTCCGGCAAGATCATGCGGCGCCTGCTGCGCGACGTCGCCGAGCACCGCGAGGTCGGCGACGTCACCACGCTGGCCGACTCCTCGGTCATGGACCTGATCTCGAGGGGCGTCGACTCCGGCAAGGGCGAGGACTGACCTCCCCCACCGGGCACCGGATCGGGTGACGAGCCCGACCGGTCGGTGGGGATAGGGTCTGGGCCATGGGTCCCGAGAAGAGCGCCGTCGACCGCCCCACCGACCGGACCGTCGGCCGGGTGACCGACGCCGGCGAGGAGCCGACGATCGGCAAGCTGGTCACCGACGCCAGCCGCGACATCTCCACGCTGATCAGCAAGGAGATCCAGCTGGCGAAGTCGGAGCTGAAGGTCAGCATCAAGTTCGGGGTCGCCGGCGTCGCGTTCTTCGCCGTCGCGGGCTTCCTGCTGCTGCTCGCCGTCATCATGCTCTCGGTGGCCTTCGCCTACCTGATCCACTGGAACGGCAGCGGCCTCTCCCTGCACTGGGCCTTCCTCATCGTGACGCTGGCCTACGTGCTGATCGCCGCGCTGTTCGGCTTCCTCGGCATCAAGAAGGTCAAGAAGGTCGGCCCGCCCGAGAAGGCGATCGGCCAGGGCAAGCAGATCCCGAACGCCCTCAAGGGCAAGAGCTAGCCGCTGACCCGTCAGTGATCAGCGACGGGTCGATCAGGCACAGGCGCCGGTGGAGACCGGCTCCGAGCTCGAGACGCCCTCGCCGGCGGCGTCCTGCACCTGCTCCCAGGTGAGCGCGTAGCCGGTGTCGTCGTCGGTGACCGAGGCGGCGAAGACCACGCCCGCCACCCGGCCCTGGGTCGTGACGATCGGTCCGCCGGAGTTGCCGGGCCGGATCAGGCCGCGCAGCGAGTAGACCTCGCGCACCACGGTGCCGTCGCCGTAGATGTCGGGCGAGCGCAGGTTCTGCTCGGAGCGGACCCGCCCGCGCTGGACGTCGTAGGGGCCGTCCTGCGGGTAGCCGAGGATCGCGACGCCGTCCTTGGCCTCGGTGACCCACCGCGTCTCCTCCGCGTCGCCGTCGACGAAGGCCAGCGGGTCGCGACCGAGGTCGTCGAGGGCGAGGACGGCGACGTCGAGCTGGGAGTTGTAGTAGACGACCGTGGCGTCGACCTGGTCGCCGTCGATCTCCACGGTCGGCTCGTCGACGCCGGCGACCACGTGGGCGTTGGTCATCAGCCGGTCGTCGGAGTAGAGGAAGCCGGTGCCCTCGACGCCGCGGCCGCAGTCGTTGTTGCCGCGGACCTTCAGGACGCTGTCCTGCGCGGCCGCGATGTCGGGGTCGCGCAGCAGCCGCTCGGCGCCGGGGCCGACCTCGACGATCCGCTCGTCGGCGAACGGCTCCATGTAGCGCGGGAAGAACGACGTCCCGACGACGCCGTTGAAGGCCTGCAGGGCGTTCGGGGCCGACGTCGGCAGCGCCGAGTTGACCGTGCGCAGCACCGCCGACTCCCGCACGAGCGGGGTCAGCGAGCCGATCTTGGAGCCGGAGACCGCGACGCCGAGCGCCCAGGCGACGAGGAGCACCGCGAGCGCGCTCAGCGCGGCGCCGCCGATGGCGTCGACCGCGCGGGCCGGCTGCCAGGTGATCTGGTCACGGATCTTGGCGCCGACGAACTGCATCAGCGCCTGCCCGAGCGAGGCGCAGACGATGACGATGAACAGCGCCGCCAGCGAGATCGTCAGCGACGGCTCGGCGTCACCGAGGATGAAGGGGGCGAGCAGGATGCCGAGCAGGCCGCCGGCCAGCAGCCCCACGGTCGCGAACGCCCCGGTGACGAAGCCCTGCCAGTAGCCGGACAGGGCGTAGGCGAGCACGAGCAGCACGAGCAGCCAGTCGAGAAGGTTCATCCTCGGCGTCGCTCCTCGAACTCGGTGTTGGGCACCGGTTGCTGCCCGGGGTCCATGGTCGCGGGTCGAGCGCCGCCGAACATGTAATCGGGCAAATCCCTCTCCGGCGCGTCGGGCAGGTCGTCGATCCAGCCGACGTACTCGAGGAGCCGGGCGATGATCCCGCCGGTGAAGCCCCAGAGGATCACGTCGTGGTCGTCGCCGATGAGGAAGCCCGGCGAGCGCCAGCCGCGCGGGCCGGTGACGGTGATCCGGTGGGTCGGGTCGCGCAGCTCGTGCAGCGGCACCCGGTAGACGGCGTGCACCTCGTCGGCGGAGCGCACCCAGACCGGGCTCGGCTCGCGCCACCAGGCCAGCACCGGGACGACGGCGTGGTTGCTCGGCGGCACCCAGAGCTCGGGCAGCACGCCGAAGACCTCGACCCCGGAGGGGTCGAGGCCGACCTCCTCCTCGCCCTCGCGCACCGCCGCCTGCGCGGGCGTCTCCCCGGGGTCGACGCCGCCGCCGGGGAACGACACCTGGCCGGGGTGGGAGCGCATGTGGTGGGCGCGCTCGGTGAGCAGCAGGTCGGGGCCGTGCTCGCCCTCGCCGAAGAGCATCAGCACCGCCGAGCGGCGCAGCCCGTCGGTCTCCTCGGGGACCTGGAAGCGGGTCAGGTCATGGACGGTGATCTCCTGCGCGGCCCGCTCGACCGGACGCAGCCACCCGGGCAGGCCGGGGTGCCCGCCGCCCTGCTCAGCGGTCACAGCACCGGCCCGAGGTGCGCGGTGACGAGCTCCTCGATCTCGGCGACCGACAGCAGGCCGCCGGCGTGCATGGTGGCGACCTCGCCGTCGGCGTCGACGAGGATGGTCTGCGGGAAGGCCGGGCGCAGGCCGAGGTCGGTGTCGAAGATGTCGCCTCCCGGGTCGGCGAGCTGCGGGTAGGTCGCGCCGACCATCTCCGCGAACGAGATGGCGAAGTCGGGCTGGGTGTCGGTGACGTCGATGCCGAGCACCGGCACCGTGTCGCCGTGGGTCTCGTGGAACTGCTGCAGCGCCGGCATCTCGTCGAGGCACGCGTCGCACGGGGTGTTCCAGAGGTTCACGACCAGCGGGCCGGTGAGGCTCGACAGGTCGACCTCCTCGCCGCCGCCGAGGCAGGGCAGCGTGAGGTCGGGGAGGTCGCCGCCCCCGGGGCCGGGCACGCACGGCTCGATGCCGGCCTCGGCCTTCATCTCCCGCAGCGCGGGGGTGTCGACCTCGATGTCGCTCGGCCCGGGCGGCGAGATGTCGTCGGCGCACCCGGTGAGCAGCAGGACGAGGACCGCCAGCGCCGCCAGCAGCCTCGTCACGCCCGGGGACCGCCTCATGCCGGGCCCTGGGTCTTGACCAGGGCGGCGGCCGCGACCGGGTCGGTGGGTCCCTCGCCGAACGACGGGCACCAGCGCGCCAGCGGGCAGGCCCCGCACGCGGGCTTCTTGGCGTGGCACCGGCGCCGGCCGTGCCAGATGACGTGGTGGCTCAGCATGGTCCAGTCCCGCCTCGGGAACAGCGCGCCCACGGCGTGCTCGACCTTGACCGGGTCGGTCTCCTCGGTCCACCCGAAGCGCCGCACGAGCCGGCCGAAGTGGGTGTCGACGGTGATGCCCGGGACGTCGAAGGAGTTGCCGAGCACGACGTTGGCCGTCTTGCGCCCGACGCCGGGCAGCGTCACGAGGTCGTCGAGCCGGCCGGGCACCTGGCCGTCGTACCGCTCGACGAGGGCGGCGCTGAGCTTGAGCAGCGACTCGGTCTTGGCGCGGAAGAACCCCAGCGGCCCGACGATCGTCTCGAGGGCCGTCCGGTCGGCCGCGGCCATCGTCGCGGGGTCGGGGTAGGCCGCGAAGAGCGTGGGGCGCACGGCGTTGACCCGGCGGTCGGTGGTCTGCGCGCTGAGCACGGTGACGACGAGGAGCTCGAAGGCGTTGGCGAAGTCGAGCTCGCACCCGGCGTCGGGGTAGGTCTCGGCGAGGACCCGGTCGATCTTGCGGGCCCGACGGACCAGCGAGGTCGGTGTCTCGGCGGGAGGAGCAGCAGGCGGCACGGCGGCCAGCCTACGGTCCACCACCGACGACGCGGCCGTCAGCGCAGCGGGTTCGGTTCTCTGTGGGGTTCGACACCCTCTAGGATCGCGGTGGAGTCCGCGTCGTGCGGTCCAGCTCGTCCCAGCACACCGGAGGTTCCGTGGACAACGAGGTACTGCGCCAGGCACCGCTCTTCAGCGCCCTCGACGACGAGGCGGCGACCGCGCTCGGCACCTCGATGAGCGAGACCCGGCTGCGTCGCGGCGACGTCCTCTTCCACGAGGGCGACTCCGGTGACCGGCTCTACGTCGTCCTCGACGGCAAGGTGAAGCTCGGCCGCACCTCCACCGACGGCCGCGAGAACCTGCTGGCCATCCTCGGCCCCGGCTCCATGTTCGGCGAGCTGTCGCTCTTCGACCCGGGCCCGCGCTCGGCCACCGTCACCGCGGTCACCGACGCGAGCTTCGCCTCCCTCTCCCACGAGGACCTGCTGCGCTGGCTCGAGGGTCGTCCGGTGGTGGCCCGCGGCCTGCTCACCCAGCTCGCCAGCCGGCTCCGCAAGGCCAACGACGTCGTGGCCGACCTGGTCTTCTCCGACGTGCCCGGCCGCGTGGCCAAGGCCCTCCTCGACCTCGCCGACCGCTTCGGCCGCACCGCCGACGACGGCGTCCACGTGCACCACGACCTCACGCAGGAGGAGCTCGCCCAGCTGGTCGGCGCCTCCCGCGAGACCGTCAACAAGGCGCTGGCCGACTTCGCCTCGCGCGGCTGGCTGCGCCTGGAGCCCCGCTCGGTCGTCATCATCGACATCGAGCGCCTGGCCCGCCGGGCCCGCTGACCGTCCTCCTCCGCCCGACCCGTCTGCCTTTTCCAACGGTGGTGGCCAGCCCGGACCCAAACCGCGCGATCGCGCCGTTTGGGTCGGTGAGAGGCGCTGACAGCGACCCGATCCGCGCGATCGCGCCGTTTGGGTCGGTCTCAGGCGTTCTCACCGACCCGATCCGCGCGATCGCGCGGTTTGGGTCGGCGCTGGACCCGGCGTCAGTGCGCTCCCGAAGACCTCAGGCCGCGAAGTGCTCGCGCCACAGGTCGTTGATCGGCGCAACGTCCTCCATGCCGCGACGGATGAGCAGCGTGCGGATCCGCTCGAGCGTCCGACCCGGCTCCTGGAAGATCCCGCGGGCCGTGACGACGAGGATCCGGTAGCCCTCGTCGTCGAACTCCTCGCGTCGGTCGACATCCTTGTTCCACTGCTCCACCGACTCAGCATGGTGCCGACCGTCGTACTCGATGATGACTCTGATGGCGGGGTAGTAGAGGTCGAAGCGGCGCTTCCACGTCCCGTCCTCGTGATGGACCCGGAAGTTGACGACCGGCTCCGGCAGGCCAGCCAGGACGATCAGGAGCCGCAGGCGGGTCTCCATCGGAGAGTCGACGCCGTCGCGGACGAGCTCAGCCGCCGCGGTCGCCAGGCGCGCGTAGTAGTCGGTGCTCGCGCGACATGCCCTCAGCAGCTTCGACGCCTTGATCCGGAAGCGTCGGCAGAGCGCGTCGCCCAGGATCACCTGCTCGACCAGGGACAGCCATCCAGCACAGTCGATGAAGGTGGCGATGGGGTCGGTCGTGCGGATCCCCTGGACCAGGACCACCCGGCGTTCGCGTTCGGTGACGTGGGGCTTGATCTGCGCACGGAAGCGTCGATCCGCGTGCCTGGTCACCGTCACGTGAGCGAATCCGTGGTCGGGGACCGGTAGACCGTGCACCGCGGCGGCCGACAGATGGCTCGCGAAAGCCGTCGGCGGGTGGACCAGCAGAGCAGCCCGGATGAGGGTCAGGCGATCGAGTGCAGCCTTCTGAATCCACACTCGCTCGATCACCTGGACGAAGTCGTGCCTTCTCAAGGTGCCCCGGCTGTGGCCGGCGGCCAGGAGGTCGCGCCGAGTGAAGGGCAGGTCGAAGGAGAAGGGTGTGGCTGCTCCCGACTGGCCGGCAGGGTCGTCCTTGTCCATGTCACGACTGTGCCTCGACCCGGCCCGGCGTGCTCCCGTCCTCCACAGCCCCCGCGCGGCCAGGCAACTGCGCGCCGGAGGTCGCCTACCCAAACCGCGCGATCGCGCGGATCGGGTAGGGAGTCAGCTCCCATCTCGACCCAAACCGCGCGATCGCGCGGATCGGGTAGGGGACGGGCCCGAATCTCGACCCAAACCGCGCGATCGCGCGGATCGGGTCGGGTGGGACTCCGTCAGGAGGGTCGTGGGCGGGCAGCGGCTACGACGCGCGCTCGGCCAGGTACTCCAGCTGGGCGCGCACGGAGAGCTCGGCCGCGCCCCACAGGATCTCGTCGACGTCGGCGTAGACGACCTCGACCACGGCCCGCGGGGTCGGGGTGGCGCCCTCGTCGCGCAGCCGCTCCACCGCGGCGGCGACCTGCGCGAGCCGGTCGCGGCGGTGGGCGAGGTAGTGGTCGAGGACGGCGCCCGCGTCGTCGTGCACCGGCCCGTGGGCCGGCCAGATGGTGGCGACCTCGCCGGCGGTGGCGAGGGACCGCATCCGCTCGATCGAGTCGAAGTAGGGGCCGAGCCGGCCGTCGGGGTGAGCGACGACGGTCGTGCCGCGGCCGAGCACCATGTCGCCGGACAGCAGCACCCGCTCCGTGGGCAGCAGGAACGAGACGGAGTCGGCGGTGTGGCCGGGGGTGGCCACGACGCGCAGCGACAGCCCGCCGACCGAGAGCACCTCGTCGTCGGCGAGCGGGTCGGCGCCGACGCAGTGGGCCGGGTCGAGGGCCCGGACCGCGCAGCCCTTGCGGGCGGCGAACGTCGCGGCGACCTCCGAGTGGTCGAGGTGGTGGTGCGTCAGCAGCACCAGGCCGACGTCGCCGGTCTCCTCGTCGAGCCGCTCGAGGTGGCCGTCCTCGACCGGGCCGGGGTCGACGACGACCGCCGTCGACGAGCCGGGTTCGCGCAGCACCCAGGTGTTGGTGCCGTCGAGCGTCATGATCCCGGGGTTCGGGGCCAGCAGGCACTCCCCCCGCTCCCCGAACCTCCCGCCGGCCCAGGACCCGCTCATCCGCTGCGCCGGGCGGCGAGGACCGGCCGCAGCCGGTCGGGCATCGAGAGGGTGAAGCCGTCGCCGATCGGCTCGACGGACGGCGTGAACATCTCCACCGACCGGTCGGCGGCCACCGCGAGGACCTCGTCGGGCGTCGCGAACGAGCCGACCTCCATCGAGGTGAGGTAGGTCGGCGGCATCATCGCCAGCTCGCCGGCGTCGGCCTGGTCGGCGGCCACGCGGGCCGGCAGCCACACCACCGACGACGACTCCGAGGAGACGTCGCGGGTGCGCTGGCCCTCGGGCAGCACGGCGACGAAGAACCAGGTGCGGTAGCGCCGCGGCTCGAAGACCGGCGTCAGCCAGGCGTCCCAGACGCCGAGGAGGTCGGTGCGCAGCACCAGCCCGCGCCGGGTGAGGAAGTCAGTCATCGCCAGCTCGCGCGTCTCGAGCGCGACCCGGTCGGCCTCCCAGTCCTCGGCCGTGGTGTCGGCGACCACCTCGGACGCCGACGCCCCGGCCAGCAGCACGCCCGACTCCTCGAACGTCTCGCGGACCGCGGTGCACACCAGGGCCCGGGCGGTCTCCTCGTCACAGCCCAGCCGGGCCGCCCACTGCTCCGGCGTGGGACCGGCCCAGGCGACCTCGGTGTCGAAGTCGCGCGGGTCGACGCCGCCGCCGGGGAAGACCGCCATGCCGGCGGCGAAGTCCATCGAGACCTGCCGCCGCATGTAGTAGACGTCCGGCCCCTGGTCCGAGGCCCGCATCAGGATCACCGTGGCGGCGTCGCGCGGCTCGACCGCCGTGCGCGTGCCGTCGGCGTAGGCGCGGGCGTCCTCGACGACGGAGGCCGGCAGCGGCACGGGCGGCAGCGGGATCTGCACGGTCTCAGACCTCGACGACGATCTCGATCTCGACGGGCGCGTCCAGCGGCAGCGCGGCCACCCCGACCGCGGACCGGGCGTGCACGCCGGCGTCGCCGAACACCTCGCCGAGCAGCTCGGAGGCACCGTTGGCGACACCGGGCTGGCCGGTGAAGTCGGGGGTCGAGGCCACGAAGACGACGACCTTGACGACCCGCTTCACGAGCGCGAGCTCGCCGATCTCGGCGCGGACGGCGGCGATCGCGTTGAGCGCGCACTGCTGCGCGCACGCGTAGGCCTCCTCGGCGGTGACGCCGGCGCCGACCTTGCCGGTCGTGATCAGCTCACCCGCACGCATCGGCAGCTGGCCGGAGGTGAAGACGTGGCTCCCGCTCCGGACGGCCGGCACGTAGGCCGCGACGGGCTTGGCGACCTCCGGGACCGCCAGGCCCATCGCCGCCAGGCGCTCCTCGGGCGTGGCCATCAGGAGGCCTGCGGACGCTTGAGGAACGCGACCAGGCCGCCCTGGGCGTTGGTGTGGATCGTCACCAGCTCCCAGCCGTCCTGTCCGAAGTTGTTCAGCATCAGCGCTTCGTTGTGGAGCGGAATCGGCGCCACCTGGTACTCCCACTTGGTCATGCCCGGCACCCTACTAGCGCCGCGGCGGGAGCGGCCCGGCGTCATCCCGTGGTCTGACGCCCCGCCGCCCACCGGGCCCTAGGTTGGACGCCGTGGAGAGCCCCGACGTGCTGGACCGCCCGCGGCAGCCCTGGCGGCTGACCCGGCGCGGCGAGCGCCGCCTCGACGTCGGGCTCGTCGTCCTGCTGCTCCTGCCGGCCCCGCTGTACCTCTTCAGCGACCCCCTCGTCGGGTTGGTCGTCGTGCCGCTCCAGGCCCTCCCCCTGCTGTGGCGCCGCACCCACGCCGGCTGGGCGTTCGCCGGCGTCGCGCTGGCGAGCGCGCTGCAGGTCCCGCTGGTGGGGACGCCGATCCACACCCAGGTCGCCTTCCCGGTCGCGGTCTACTCGGCGGCGCGGTTCGCCCCCGCCCGCACGGGGTTCGTCGCGCTGGGGGTGGGGCTGGTCGCGGCCGCGGTGGCCTCCCTGGACTGGATCACCGGCTTCGACGGCGACGTCTCGGCCCGCACCTTCCTCCCCTACTTCCTCACCGTCAGCGCCTTCGTGGTCACCGGCTGGGCCCTCGGCACGCTGGGCCGGACCCGTCGCGCCTACGTCGAGGCGCTGGTCGAGCGGGGCGAGCGGATCCGCCGGGACGCCGAGCAGCAGGTCGCGCTGGCGGCGTCGGCCGAGCGGGCCCGGATCGCGCGCGAGATGCACGACGTGGTCGCGCACGGACTGACCGTGATGGTCGTGCAGGCCGACGGAGCCCGCTACGCCGCCGCGCAGGACCCCGCGGTCGCGACCGACACCCTGGCCCGGATCGCGGCCACCGGGCGCGAGGCGCTCACCGACATGCGCCAGCTGCTGGGACTGCTGCGCGCCGAGGAGTCGAGCGGGCGCAGCCCGCTGCCGGGGCTGGACGACCTGCCGGGGCTGCTGGCCGCCGCGGGCACCGGCGGCGACGAGGACGCCGTGCACCTCGACGTCGACCTGGTCGGGCTCGACCAGCCGGTGCCGACCGCGGCCGGGCTGACGGCCTACCGCGTGGTGCAGGAGGCCCTGACGAACGTCCACAAGCACGCCGGGCCCGGTGTGCGGGTGCGGGTGTCGGTGCACGTGGCCGAGGCGATCCGGGTCGAGGTCGTCGACGACGGGCGCGGCGCGGCGGCCCCCGACGGCGGCGGGCACGGCCTGCTGGGCATGCGCGAGCGCGTCGACGTCCACGGCGGGACCCTCGAGACCGGACCCCGGCCGGACGGCGGGTTCGGCGTCCGGGCGACGATCCCCCTGTGAGGGACACGGCGAAGGGCACAGGCGACGAGCCGATCCGGGTCTTCCTCGTCGACGACCAGCAGATGGTCCGCGCGGGCTTCCGGATGCTCGTGGAGAGCCAGCCCGACCTCGTGGTCGTCGGCGAGGCCGGCGACGGGCGCGAGGCCGTCGACCGGCTGGCGGTCACCGGCTGCGACGTCGTCCTGATGGACGTGCGGATGCCGGTCCTGGACGGCGTCGGCGCGACCGCGCTCGTGACCGCCCGGCCGGGCGCGCCCCGGGTGCTGGTGCTGACGACGTTCGACCTCGACGAGCACGCCTTCGCCGCGATCCGCGCGGGGGCGGCCGGCTTCCTCCTCAAGGACGCCGCCCCCGACGACCTGCTCGCCGCGATCCGCACCGTGCACGCCGGCGACGCCGTCGTCGCCCCGAGCACCACCCGGCGGCTCCTCGACCACGTGGCCGCCTCCGCGCCCGCGCCGGTCGCCGACGACCGCCGCCTGCGCGAGCTCACCGACCGCGAGCGCCAGGTGCTCGTGCTGGTCGGCCGCGGCCGCTCCAACCAGGAGGTCGCCGCCGACCTCGTCGTCGCCGAGGCCACCGTCAAGACCCACGTCAGCCGGCTGCTGGCCAAGACCGGCTGCCGCGACCGGGTCCAGCTCGTCGTCCTGGCCTTCGAGTCCGGCCTGGTCTGAGCCGGGGCGGCGCCGCGCCCGACCCGGGCCGCACGGTCGCGCCGCCGGGGTCATCCCGTGGGTGGACCCGGGACCATCCCGCGGCCTGAGGATCGCGGCGCCGCGCTCCGGCAGCGTTCTCGCCATGACGAGCACCCTCTCCCCGTCCGGGACCCCCACCAGTCCTCCGCCCGGCCCGCCGGCCGCCACGGCCCGTGGCCTGACCCGCACCTACGGACGCGGTGACGCCGCCGTGCACGCCCTGCGCGGCGTCGACCTCGACCTGCCGCGGGGCCGCTTCACCGCCATCATGGGCCCCTCGGGGTCGGGCAAGTCGACGCTGATGCACTGCCTGGCCGGCCTCGACGTCCCCGACGCCGGCACCGTCGCGGTCGCCGGGGTCGCGCTGGAGAGCCTCGACGACACCGCGCTGACGCTGTTCCGGCGCGAGCACGTCGGCTTCGTCTTCCAGAGCTTCAACCTGCTGCCGATGCTCACCGCCCAGCAGAACATCGTGCTCCCGCTCGACCTCGCCGGACGCCGCCCCGACCCCGCGCGCCTCGCCGAGGTGGTCGACACCCTCGGCCTGCGCGACCGGCTCGGCCACCGCCCCTCCGAGCTGTCCGGCGGGCAGCAGCAGCGGGTCGCGATCGCCCGCGCGCTGGTCGCCCGGCCGGCGATCGTCTTCGCCGACGAGCCGACCGGCAACCTCGACAGCGAGTCCTCGGCCGAGGTGCTGGGCTTCCTGCGCCGCTCGGTGCGCGAGCTCGGCCAGACCGTCGTGATGGTCACCCACGAGGTCGACGCGGCGGCCCACGCCGACGACGTCGTCGTCATCGCCGACGGCGCCGTCCGGGCCCACCTGGTCGACCCGGGCGCCGACGTCCTCCTCGCGACCCTGCGCGGTGACCGATGAGGACCGTCGTCCTGGCCTCGCTGCGCACCCACACCCGCCGCTACGTCGCCGCCGCGCTGGCCGTCGTCATCGGCGTCGCCTTCGTGGTGACGACCGCGGCGCTGTCGTCGGCGACGCGCGACGGGCTCACCCGCGGCGTCTCGGCCCCCTACGACGGCGCCGACGTCGTCGTCACCGGCCTCTCCGGGCGCGACGCCGCCGCGCTGGTCGCGGCGGCCGCGGAGGACGGGCCCGACGGAGCCGAGGCGAGCGTCCTGGGCTGGGCCTCCCTGCCGGTCCGCCGCGACGACCGCACCCTCGACGGCGTCGACGAGGTCGCCCAGGTCACCACCACGCCGACGCTGCGCTGGCCCGAGCTGGTCGACGGCGCCTTCCCCGCCGGCGCCGGCGAGGCCGTCGTGGACGCCGGTGCCGCCGAGCGGGCCGGGCTCGCCGTCGGCGACGCGCTGGGCATCGGCCAGGGCGACCGGGCCCGCACGGTCCGCGTGGTCGGGCTGGTCGACTCCCCCTCGCAGCTGGTGCGGGCCGACGTCTACGTGACGTGGGCCGACCTCGCACCACACGCCGACGAGCTGTACGTCGACAGCCTGGCCTGGTCGGGCCCCACCGGGGCGCTCACCGACGTCGTGCCCGACGCGACCGTGCAGGACGCCCGCGACCACGTCGAGGAGGTGACCGCCGAGGTCAACCGCGGTGTCGACGTGGTGGCGATCCTGCTGCTCCTGTTCGCCTCGATCGCGCTGTTCGTGTCGGTGCTGGTCATCTCCAACACCTTCTCGATCCTCTTCGCGCAGCGTCAGCGCGACTTCGCGCTGCTGCGCTGCGTCGGTGCCACCCGCCGCCAGGTGCTGCGCTCGGTCCGGCTCGAGGCCCTCGTCCTCGGTCTCGTCGCCGCGGCGGCCGGCCTGGTGGCGGGTACCGCGGCCGGCCTCGGGATCGTCGCGGTGGTCAACGCCCGCTTCCCCGACGCCGACCTCGGCCGCGCCTCGGTCGCCCCGGGCTGGTACGCCGGCGCCGCGGTCACCGGCGTCGTCGTGACCCTCGTCGCGGCGTGGCTGCCGACCCGGCGGGTCACCACGGTCAGCCCGCTCGCCGCCCTGCGTCCCGACACCGGCGTCGACGTGCGCAGCGCCTCGGGCCGGGTCCGGGTCGCGCTCGGCGCGGTCGCCCTCCTCGGGGGCGCGGGCCTGCTCGCCGCGTCGGTCGCGACGACGAGCCCGTTGGTGATGGTGGTCGGCGGCGCCGCCGCGTTCGGCGGCGTGCTGCTGCTCGGGCCGCTGCTGGTGCCGGCGCTCATCGGGGTCGCCGGACGGGCGGCGTCCCGGGTCCTCGGCACCCCGGGCCGCCTCGCGACCGGCAATGCCGTGCGGCACCCGCGCCGCACGGCCGCCACCACCGCCTCCCTGCTCGTCGGGGTGACGCTGACGACCGCCGTCCTCACCGGGATGGCGAGCGCCCGCGGCGCCGTCGACGACGAGATGGACGCCTCGCACCCGCTCGACGCGACGCTGACCGCCGGCGGGGCCGGCCTGCCCGACGGCGCGCTCGACGTCGTCCGCGCCGTCGACGGGGTGGACGACGTGCTCGCGGTCCCCGGCGTCCGCGCCGACGTCGCCGGGCTCGGCGCGGTGGCGGTGCTCGGTCGCCCGGCCGACGTCACCGCCATCACCCGCGGCCCCGGCACCGGCCTCGAGGTCGGCGACGACGAGATCCTGCTCCCCCACGACCTCCTCCCGGCCCGCGGGGTGCCGCACCGGGTCGAGGTCACCGTCGGCGGCCGGACCGAGAAGCTCCGCGCCGTCCTGGGCGAGGGCTGGGGCTCGGCGGCCCTGGTCTCGGCGAGCACCCTCGCGGCGCTCACCGACACCCCGCGGACCACCGCGGTCTGGGTCCGCGCCGACGCCGACGCGGACGCCGGCGACCTCGCCGACGGCCTCGACACCGCGGCCGCCGGTCTCGGGGCCTCGGCCGACGGCGGCCTGGGCGAGCGGGGCTACGTCGACCTGCAGCTCGACGTCGTCACCGGCGCCGTGGTCGGCCTGCTCGGGATCGCCGTCGTCATCGCCCTCGTCGGGATCGCGAACACGCTGGGGCTGTCGGTCCTCGAGCGCGGTCGCGAGCACGCCCTGCTGCGGGCGCTCGGCCTGACCCGCCGCCAGCTGCGCACCATGCTGGGCCTCGAGGCCGTGCTGCTCTCGGTCGTCGCCACCGTGCTCGGCACCGTCATCGGGACGTCGTTCGCCTGGGTCGGCGTCCAGGCCATGGTGCGCCCGGTGGTGCCCGAGGCACCGCTGGTGCTGCCGCTCGGGCAGCTCGCGCTCGTCGTCCTCGTGTCGGCCGCGGCGGGGCTGCTGGCCTGCGTGCTGCCCGCCCGGCGCGCGGCGCGGGTCAGCCCGGCCGCCGGGCTGGCCCTCGACTGAGGGCCGCGGCCCGGACCCGGCTCAGGACTTGTCGAGGGACGGGCCGCCGGCGGCCGGCTTCTCCTGCCGCGCCGGCTCGCCCTCCAGGCCGAGCCGGCTGTGGCTGCGCCCGTAGAGGAAGTAGACGACGAACCCGATCGCCATCCAGATGAGGAACCGCTCCCAGGTCTCGCCGGTCAGGTTCAGCATCAGGTAGAAGCACATGAGGACCGACAGGGTCGCGACCACGGGGGCGAACGGCGTCCGGAAGGCGCGCGGGAGGTCGGGGCGGGTGCGGCGCAGGACCAGCACGCCGATGCTGACCAGGATGAAGGCGAAGAGCGTGCCGATGTTCACCAGGTTGGCCAGCGTCTCGAGGTCGAGGAAGCCGGCCAGGGCGGCGACCACGACGCCGGTGATGAGGGTGATCCGGTGCGGGGTGCCGAACTTCGGGTGGGTGCGGGCCAGGCCGCGCGGCAGCAGGCCGTCGCGCGCCATCGCGAAGGCGACCCGGCTCTGGCCGAGCATCAGGATCATGCAGACGACGATCAGCCCGATGCACGCCCCGATCGCGACCACGTCGCGCACCCAGGTGATGCCGGCCGCCTCGAACGCCGTCGACAGCGGGGCGGGGTCGTTGGGGTCGATGTCCTTGTAGCTCTGGACGCCGGTCACCACCAGGCTCACCGCGGCGTAGAGGACGGTCACGATGGCCAGCGAGGACAGGATGCCGATCGGCACGTCGCGCTGCGGGTTCTTGGCCTCCTCGGCGGTCGTCGCGACGACGTCGAAGCCGATGAAGGCGAAGAACACCACGGCCGCGCCGGAGATGACGCCGGCGACGCCGAAGATCGCGGGCTCGATGCCGAGCAGCGAGGTGATGAGCGGCAGGCTGCGGAACCCGCCGTCGGAGTCGGGCGTGGGCGCCGACTCGGGGATGAAGGGCACCCAGTTGTCGGCGTTGACGGCGGTCAGGCCGACGACGATCACGATCGCCACCACGAGCAGCTTGATGGCGACCACGACGAGGTTGAACGCGCTGGAGAGCTTGGTGCCGAGGATGAGCAGCCCCATCACCAGCAGCGCGATGATCACGGCCGGCAGGTCGATGAAGCCCTCGCTCGCCGACGCCACCTGGGTCGGCACCTCGACCCCGAAGATGTCGAGCACCGTCTGGAAGTAGCCGGAGAAGCCGGCGGCCAGGGCGGCGGACCCGATGGTGAACTCGAGCACGAGGTCCCAGCCGATGGTCCAGGCGACGAGCTCGCCGAGCGTCGCGTAGCTGAACGTGTAGGCGCTGCCGGCCACGGGGACGGTCGAGGCGAACTCCGCGTAGCAGAGGCCGGCGAGGCCGCAGGCGATCGCGGCGATCAGGAAGCTGAGCGCGAGCGCCGGCCCCGAGTTCGACGCGGCGACCTTGCCCGTCAGCACGAAGATGCCGGCGCCGATGATGACGCCGACGCCGAAGATCGTGAGGTCGAGGGCACCGAGGTCCTTGCGCAGCTTGGTCTCGGGGTCGTCGGTGTCGGCGATGGACTGCTCGATCGACTTGGTGCGGAACACGCTCATGACCGAGCAACCTGCCGCCTCGTGCCGGGCCGCGTCAACCACCCCCACCCCGGCAGGGGGACGGCCGCCCTCACGAGGTGGAGGCGAGCCACTCCGCGAACGTCGTCCGGCCGCGCGGCCCGTCGCTCCCGGGCGTCAGCGCACCGCTGCGCATCGCCCGTCCGGCGGCGCCCGGCAGCCGGACGCCGACCACCCGTCGTCCGAGGCCGCGGGCCCGGACCACGCGGCGCGACAGCGAGGGGACGTCGAGGCGCTCCGGACCGGCGAGGTCGGGCACCCGGCCCGACGGCCCCGCCTCGGCGAGGTCGACGAGCGCCTCGGCGACCTCGCGGGCCGCGACCGGCTGGCTCAGCATCCGCGGCACGAACGAGAACGGGCCGACGGCGGCGAAGTGCAGGGCCTGCTCGGCGAACTCGTGGAACTGCGTGGCCCGCAGCACGCTCCAGGGCTGGGCGCCCGCGGCGAGCAGCCGCTCCTGGAGCAGCTTGCCGCGGTAGTAGCCCGACGGCACGTCGTCGATCCCGACGATCGACAGCGCGACGTGGTGTCCGACGCCGGCCCGCTGCCCGGCGTCGATCAGGTTCGTGGTGACGCCGCCGAAGAAGGCCTCGGCCACGGCCCGTCGCTGCGAGGCGGTGCTGGTCACGTCGACGACCGCGTCGACGCCGGCCAGCCGCTCGACCAGCCCGGCGCCGCTGGTCAGGTCGACGCCCACCGACCGGGCCAGCGCCACGACCTCGTGACCCCGCTCCCGGGCGACGTCGACGACGTGGGTACCGACCACGCCGGTGGCGCCGGCGACCGCGAGCTTCATGGACCCATGCTGGCGCACCGGCCAGGATGGTCGCCATGGCGCACGACGAGACGCTGGCCACGCGGGTCCGCGAGCTGATCGAGCAGCCCGCCGTGGAGCGGAGGATGTTCGGCGGCCTGGCCTTCCTGCTCGACGGCAACCTCGCGGTCTGCGTCAGCGGGCGCGGCGGCCTGCTCCTGCGCGTCGACGACGACGCCGAGCGGGCGCGCCTGCTCACCCGCGACCAGGTCGGGCCGATGGTCATGGGTTCCCGGACGTCGACGACCTGGCTGGAGGTCGGCCCCGGCGCCCTCCGCACCCGGCGCCAGCTCGCCGCCTGGGTGGCCCGCGGGGTGGCCGCCGCCCGGTCGCGACCGCCGAAGTAGTGTCGGTGATCATGACCGATTGGCCGCAGGTCCGGCTGCACGTCGTCACCGGCAAGGGCGGCACCGGCAAGTCGACGGTGGCGGCCGCGCTCGCCCTGGCGCTGGCCACCCAGGGCCGCAACGTGCTGCTCTGCGAGGTCGAGGGCCGCCAGGGCATCGCCCGGATGTTCGACGTCGACCCGCTGCCGTTCGCCGAGCGCCGGCTCACCACCGGGCTCCCGGACGCCGACGGCGAGCCCGGCGTCGTGCACGCGCTGCACGTCGACCCCGAGGCGGCGCTGCTGGAGTACCTCTCGCTGTACTACAAGCTCGGCCGGGCCGGCCGGGCGCTCGACCGGTTCGGCGTCATCGAGTTCGCCACGACGATCGCCCCCGGCGTCCGCGACGTGCTGCTCACGGGCAAGGTCTTCGAGGCCGTGCAGCGCAACAGCCGCAACAAGGGCGCGATCCAGTACGACGCCGTCGTCCTCGACGCGCCGCCGACCGGACGGATCGTGCAGTTCCTCAACGTCAGCAACGAGCTGGCCGGGCTCGCCAAGGTCGGGCCGGTCAAGTCGCAGTCCGACACGATGATGACCCTCTTCCGCTCCCCGCGCACCGCGGTGCACCTGGTCACGGTGCTCGAGGAGATGCCGGTCCAGGAGACCGCCGACGGGATCGCCGAGCTGCGCGCGGCCGACCTGCCGGTCGGCGGCGTCGTGGTCAACCAGGTGCGCCCGCGCGACCTGACCCCCGAGCAGCTGGCCACCCTCGACGCCGGCACGGTCGCCGGCGAGCTGGCCGAGGCCGGGCTCGACGAGACGCAGGTCGACGCGGTGGTGACCGACCTGCTCCTCGGCGGCCACGAGCACGCCGAGCGCCGCGCCCTCGAGGCCGCGCAGCGCGCGATCGTCGACGCCCTCGACGTCCCGGCCTACGAGCTGCCGCGGCTCCCCCAGGGCGTCGACCTCGGCGCGCTCTACGAGCTCGCCGGCCTCCTCCGGGACCAGGGGCTCGCCTGATGAACCAGCCACCTCGCGTCGGCCCGTCCGGTCGCCCCCGCGGCGCGGAGGGCCCCGCCGTCCTCGACGTCGACGCCCTGGTCGACGACCGCGGCGTCGGGATCATCGTGTGCTGCGGCTCCGGCGGGGTCGGCAAGACCACCACCGCGGCCGCCCTCGCCCTGCGCGCGGCCGAGCGCGGCCGCCGGGTCGTCGTCCTGACCATCGACCCGGCCCGGCGGCTCGCCCAGGCGATGGGGATCGAGGCGCTCGACAACACCCCGCGCCCGGTCGACGGCGTCGAGGGCGGGGCTGGGGGCTCGCTCGACGCGATGATGCTCGACATGAAGCGCACCTTCGACGAGGTGGTCGAGAGCCAGGCCAGCCCGGAGAAGGCCCGCCAGATCCTGGAGAACCCGTTCTACGTCGCGCTGTCGAGCTCCTTCGCCGGGACGCAGGAGTACATGGCGATGGAGAAGCTCGGACAGCTGCACGCCGAGGCCCGCGCCGAGGGCAGCTACGACCTGATCGTGGTCGACACGCCGCCGTCACGCTCGGCGCTCGACTTCCTCGACGCCCCCGAGCGGCTCTCGAGCTTCCTCGACGGCCGGTTCATCAAGCTGATGCTCGCCCCGGCGAAGGGGCCCCTCAAGCTGGTCGGTGCCGGCTTCGGGCTGATCACGAGCGCGCTGACCAAGCTGCTCGGCGCGCAGGTGCTGCGCGACCTCCAGACCTTCGTCGCGGCGATCGACACCGTCTTCGGCGGCTTCCGGCAGCGGGCCACGAAGACCTACGCGCTGCTCCAGGACGACGGGACGGCCTTCCTCGTGGTGGCCGCGCCCGAGCGGGACGCGCTGCGCGAGGCGGCGTACTTCGTCGACCGGCTCAGCGCCGACCGGATGCCGCTGGCGGGACTGATCGTCAACCGTGCCGCGGTGCCGCCCGCCGGGGACCTGTCGGCCGACGAGGCGATGGCGGCCTCCGAGCGGCTGCGGCGCAGCGACCCGACGTCGACGACGGCCGGCCTGCTGCGCCTGCACGCGGACCGCACCCGGCTCGTGGAGCGCGAGGCCCGGCTGCGCGCGCGGTTCGCGACGTCGCACCCGCAGGTGCCGACGGCGGTGGTGCCGGCGCTCGCGACCGACGTCCACGACCTCGACGGGCTCCGCCGTGTGGGCGCGCTGCTGGGCGGGGACGCCGCCCCGTCGTGAGCCGGGCGGGCCCGGCGCCGGTCGTCAGACCTTGACGGTCTCGCGGGTCTGGTTGCGCGCGGTCTCGAGGACCGAGCGCCACGAGGCGGTGGGCCGGCGACGCAGGAGGGCCCGGCGCTCGCGCTCGGTCATGCCACCCCAGACGCCCCACTCGATCTGGTTGTCCAGCGCCTCGGCCAGGCACTCGGTGCGCACGGGGCACCCCTGGCACAGCGTCTTCGCCTTGTTCTGCTCGGCACCTCGGACGAAGAGCTTGTCCGGCTGCTCCGCACGGCAGGCAGCGCGCGGCGCCCAGTCCTCAACCCACATGATTGTCCCCACGTCGTCTGTCGGGAGTTCCGGCGTCCCCATGACGCCTCTTCCTCCGCAAGACCAAAGGTAAAGAGGAACCGGCCCGACCGACAGCCCTCGTTCGACCCAACTTGTCTAGTCCGAAATGACTAGTCCGGAGTGACCAGGGTGGCACTGGGGTGGTCCCCGGCCTCGAGGAAATCGGCGCGGTGCCGCCCCCTCACGTACTCTCGTAGCCGTGTCTCGACCCAAGTCCGAACGCCCTCGTCCCACGACGGTGCTGTCCCACCTCGGGGTGATGGTCGTCGTCGCCGCGGTGCTCGGCGTCGTCGTCTCCGGCCTCGCGATCCCGTTCGCGGGCGTCCTCGGCTTCGCCACGCGCAACACCGCCGAGACGATGGACAACCTCCCGAAGGAGCTCGACGAGGTCGCGCTGCCGCAGAAGTCGACCATCCTCGACTCCGACGGCAACGTGATCGCCACGGTCTTCAAGCCCGACGCCAACCGCACGGTCGTGCCCCTCGAGCGGATCTCGCCGATGATGATCAAGGCGCTGCTGGCGATCGAGGACTACCGCTTCTACCAGCACGGCGCCCTCGACCTCAAGGGCACGCTGCGCGCGCTCGCCACCAACGTCGGCGCCGGCGGCGTCGTCCAGGGTGGCTCGACGATCACCCAGCAGCTGGTCAAGCAGACCCTCCTCGCGCAGGCGAAGACCAAGGAGGAGAAGGCGGCGGTCACCGACGACACCTACGCCCGCAAGCTCAACGAGCTGCGCTACGCGATCGCGATGGAGAAGAAGCAGTCCAAGGACTGGATCCTCGAGCGCTACCTCAACACCGTCTACTTCGGTGCCGGCACCTACGGCGTCGAGACCGCCGCGCAGCGCTACTTCGGCACCAGCGCCAAGAAGCTCAACCTGAACCAGTCCGCGATCCTCGCCGGCCTGGTGCAGAACCCGTCGGCCTTCGACCCCACCAACCACCCGGAGCGCGCCCTCACCCGGCGCGACGTGGTGCTCGACCGGATGGCCCAGCTCAGCGTCATCCCGCAGAAGCGGGCCGACAAGACCAAGGCCTCCAAGCTGCAGCTGCGCACGCAGACCATGAACAACGGCTGCCTCGCCAGCGAGGCGGCGTTCTTCTGCAGCTACGTGCTGGAGTACCTGAAGAAGGACGAGTCGCTGGGCCGGACCGAGGCGGAGCGCTGGCGGCTGCTGCGCACCGGCGGCCTGACCATCCGCACCACCGTCGACCTCAAGGTCCAGGCCGCCGCCGACAAGGCCGTCGAGGGCCGCGTGCGCGCGACCGACCAGGCCATCGGCGCGCTCGCGATGGTCGAGCCGGGCACCGGCGCGGTTCGCGGCCTCGCGCAGAGCCGGCCGATGGGGGGCGACAAGGAGCGGGGCCAGACCTACCTCAACTACGTCGTGCCCTCGCAGTACGGCGACTCGAACGGCTTCCAGGCCGGGTCGACGTTCAAGGCCTTCGTGCTCGCCACGGCGATCGAGGAGGGCACCCCGCTCGACGAGACCCTCCCCGCGCCGGCCACGGCGATCATGCAGGAGGAGGACTACGAGAACTGCGGCGGCGAGCCCTACGGCTACGGCGAGTTCCCGATCGGCAACTCGGTGTCCTCCAACACCGGCTCCGAGAACCTGTACACCGGCACCCGCAACTCGATCAACACCTTCTTCCTCAACCTGGAGAAGGAGACCGGCATCTGCAAGCCCTACGAGCTCGCCAAGTCGATGGGGGTCGACCTGACCAGCCCCGAGGGCCAGAAGAACAAGGACGGCAACTTCGTCGTCTCGCCCGAGCGGGTGCCGTTCTTCACCCTGGGTGTCGCCGACGTGAGCCCGCTGGAGATGGCCGAGGCGTACGCGACCTTCGCCGCCCGCGGTGAGCACTGCGACTCCCAGCCGGTCACGTCGCTGTCCGACGCCAACGGCAAGGTGCTCAAGAAGTACCCCGCGCGCTGCACCCAGGTGATGTCGAAGACCACGGCCGACGCCGTCAACGACGTCCTCGAGGGCGTCATCAACGGCGGCTTCGCCTCCGCCCAGGCCCTCGACCAGCCGGCCGCCGGCAAGACCGGCACCACCGGCGGCTCGGGCAAGTCGCCCTCGGTGTGGTTCGTCGGCTACACGCCCAACATGGCGACCGCCGCGATGGTCGCCGGCGCCAACGAGTTCGGCACCCCGATCGGCCTCGACGGCCTCACCATCAACGGCGTCCAGGTCAGCGCGTCCGGGTCCGGCCTGGCCGCCCCGATCTGGGGCGACGCGATGAAGGTCATCGACGACGACCTGCCCAACGAGCAGTTCGTCTACCCCAGCTCCGTGCCCGGCGCCGGCAACGAGAGCGTCTACGTGCCCCCGCCGCCGAGCCCGAGCGGTGGCGGACGCGGCGACGGCCGCGGCGGACGTGGCGGCGGCCGCGGGCGCTGACCCGCCCCCCAAACCCCGAGAATCCGCTGACCCGTCAGTGATCACTGACGGGTCAGCGCTCAGGCGAGCTGGCGGCGCACCTCGGCGGCGACCGCGCCGCCGTCGGCGCGACCCTTGACCTGCGGCTGGACGACGCCCATCACCTTGCCCATGGCCCGCATCCCCTCCCCGGCCGCGCCCACCTGGGCGACGGCGGCGGTGACGATGTCGGCGACCTCCTCGGCCGAGAGCTGCTCGGGCAGGTAGACCGCGATCACCTCGGCCTCGGCCCGCTCCTTCGCGGCGCTCTCGGCCCGCCCGCCGTCGTCGAAGGCGGTGGCGGCCTCACGGCGCTTCTTGGCCTCGCTGGTCAGGACGCCGACGACGTCCTCGTCGCTGAGCTCCCGAGCCTCCTTGCCGGCCACCTCGGCGTTGGTGATGGCGGTGAGCACCATCCGCAGGGTCGAGGAGCGCACGGCGTCACGCGCCTTGATCGCGGTGGTCAGGTCGGCGCGGAGCTGGTCCTTCAGAGTGGCCATGATCGCCATTGTGGCAGCCTGACCCCATGGGTCTCGCGGGCATTCTGAGCCGGACGGTCGGTGCCGGCGCGCTGGCCGGTGCCGCGGTCACGGCGTACGCCGTCCACGAGGCCCGGCAGTACACGCTGCGCAGGGTCGAGGTGCCGTTGCTGCCGCCGGGAGCGGCGCCGCTGCGCGTCCTGCACCTCAGCGACCTGCACCTCACGCCCGGTCAGCGGCGCAAGCAGGACTGGGTCCGCGGCCTCGCCGACCTGGAGCCCGACCTGGTCGTCGACACCGGTGACAACCTCGCGCACCGTGACGCCGTCCCCGTCGTGTGCGACGCGCTCGGCCCGCTGCTCGACGTCCCCGGCGTCTTCGTGCACGGGTCCAACGACTACTTCGAGCCGACCCTGCGCAACCCGATCCGCTACCTGCTCCCCGACGACGGCACCCGCCACGTCACCAGCCCGGAGCTCCCGTGGCGCGAGCTCTCCCGACGCTTCACCGACGCCGGCTGGAGCGACCTGACCAACCGCACCGGCTCCATCCGGGTCCGCGACCTCACCCTCGCCCTGGCCGGGGTCGACGACCCCCACCTCGACTACGACCGGCTCGACGAGGTCGCGGGACCCGCCGACCCGGACGCCGACGTCCGGCTGGGCGTCGCCCACGCGCCGTACCTGCGGGTGCTCGACCAGTACGCCGCCGACGGCTACGACGCCGTCCTGGCCGGGCACACGCACGGCGGCCAGGTCTGCCTGCCCCGGCCCGGCGGCGCCCGCGCGCTCACCACCAACTGCGACCTCGACCCCGCGCGGGCCCGCGGCCTGCACCGGCACCCCGCCGACTCCCGGCCCGGCGACGCCGGCTCGGCCTGGCTCCACGTCTCGGCCGGACTGGGCACCAGCCCGTACGCCCGGATCCGGGTCGCGTGCCGTCCGGAGGCCACCCTGCTCACCCTGACGCCCGCCGCGGGCTGAGCGGGCGCGAGCCCACGGCGTGGCTCCAGCCCGAGCCGCGGGGCCGATTGGGGAGCGCGGCACCGGCTCCGGTATGCTCCGATGTTTGTGAGCCGATCTCGGTCGGTGCACATCGGGCTGTGGCGCAGCTTGGTAGCGCGCTTCGTTCGGGACGAAGAGGCCGCAGGTTCAAATCCTGTCAGCCCGACCCCTTCACCACGCGAGACCCCGGTCGAGGAGAACCTCCTCGAACCGGGGTCGAGCCGTCTCCGGGGCACCGCCCCCGTGCCACACTGACCGGCATGCCAGACGAGGAGACCCCCTCGGACGCGGGACGTCCGAGCCTGGAGCCCCCGCGGCTCCTCGGTCGCAGGAAGCGGCCGCGAGCCCGCCCGGCGCCCGAGCCGGCCCCCGTCGAGGCCACGGTCGTGCCGGAGCCGGAGCCCGTGCCGGTCCCCGAACCCGCACCGGTCCCCGAGCCCGAGCCGGTCCCCGAGCCCGAGCCGGTCCCGGAGCCCACACCGGTCCCGGAACCCGAGCCGATCCCTGCGCCGGAGCCCGTCCCCGAGCCCGACCCGGTGTTCGCGGACGTCGGCAGCGACTCCCCCGACGCGGACCCGGCGACCGCCCGCGGGCTGCGGCTGCCGCGGCCCGGGCGCCGTCCTGCCTCCCCGAACCCCGCACCCTCCGCCGCGAGCAGGGCAGCGACCGGTGCCGCGGCCGGCCCAGACGACGGCAACACCGTCGTCGAGGAGCGCGCGTCCGGCCCGGAACCGGCCCGTGAGCGTCCCGCACCACCCCTGACCGGCCTCCCCGCCGCGCTGGCGGTGGGCGCGGTCGTGGGCGCGGTCCTGGTGGTCCTGACCCTGCTCGGCACGGCCGGCTGCGACGCCGTCCGCGGGACGTCGTCCTGCGGCACCGGCCTCGGCATGGCCGGGCTCGTGGTCATCCTGGCCCTGGCGATCACGGCCGGCAGCGTGCTGCTGCGCGTCGTGCAGGTGCCCGACCCCGGGGCGACGAGCTTCCTGGCCGTCTGCCTGGTCGGCGTCGTCACGCTGCTCGTGCTCGTCGACGTCCTCGGGTCGAGGGCGATGCTGGTGGTGGTCCCGGTGCTCGGCGCGCTCGCCTACGGCCTCTCGTGGTGGGTCACCACGACGTTCGTCGACTCCGACACCTGAGCCCCGGCCCGCCGGCCGGGCAGGGCGCCTACCGGGTCGCGGCGAGCAGCTCGGCGATCTGCACGGTGTTGAGGGCGGCGCCCTTGCGCAGGTTGTCGTTGGAGATGAACAGGGCGAGACCGCGCGCGCCGTCGACGCCCGGGTCCTGGCGGATCCGGCCGACGTAGGACGGGTCCTGCCCGGCGGCCTGCAGCGGCGTCGGGATGTCGCTCAGCTCGACCCCGGCGGCGGCACCGAGCAGCTCGCGGGCCCGCTCGACCGGCATCGGCCGCTCGAACTCGGCGTTGATCGCCAGCGAGTGACCGGTGAAGACGGGCACCCGCACGCAGATGCCCGAGACGCGCAGGTCGGGCAGGCCGAGGATCTTGCGCGACTCGTTGCGGAGCTTCTGCTCCTCGTCGGTCTCGAAGAGGCCGTCGTCGACGATCGACCCGGCCAGCGGCAGCACGTTGTAGGCGATCGTGCGCGCGTACTTGCCCGGCTCGGGGAAGGCCACCGCGGCGCCGTCGTAGGCGAGCTCACGGGCCTTGTCGCCGCCGGCGGCGACCTGGGAGGCGAGCTCCTCGACGCCGGCGACCCCGGACCCGGAGACGGCCTGGTAGGTCGAGGCGATCAGGCGCACCAGCCCGGCGTCGTCGTGCAGGGGCTTGAGGACCGGCATCGCGGCCATGGTCGTGCAGTTCGGGTTCGCGACGATGCCGCGGCCACCGGGCCCGGTCGCCAGGGCGAGGTCGCCCGGGTTGACCTCGGAGACCACCAGCGGGACGTCGGGGTCCATCCGGAACGCCGAGGAGTTGTCGACGACGACCACGCCGGCGGCGGCGAAGCGGTCGGCGTGGGCCCGCGACGTGGTGGCGCCGGCGGAGAAGAGCGCGATGTCGAGCCCGGTCGGGTCGGCCGTGGCGGCGTCCTCGACGGTGATCTCGCGACCCGCGAACGGCAGCACGGTGCCGGCCGAGCGGGCCGAGGCGAAGAAGCGGACCCCGTCGGCAGGGAAGGCCCGCTGCTCGAGGATCTGGCGCATGGCGACGCCCACCTGGCCGGTGGCGCCGACGATGCCGATGTTCACGGCCATGTCAGTTGTCCTTTCGGGTCCCCGCGGCGTCGGCCGCGGGGTGGAGCAGGAGGAGGAGGGACCCGGCGGGCCGCATCAGCGGCCCGTGCCGCCGTAGACGACGGCCTCGACCTCGTCGGCGTCGAGGTCGAAGGCCGTGTGGGTGGCCGCGACGGCCGCGTCGACGTCGATCTCGCTGACCACGACCGAGATCCGGATCTCCGAGGTCGAGATCATCCCGATGTTGACGCCGGCCTCGGCGATCGAGGCGAAGAACTTGGCGGTCACGCCCGGGTGCGAGCGCATCCCGGCGCCGATGAGGGAGACCTTGCCGATCGTCTCGTCGTACTGGAGGGACTCGAAGCCGACCTCGTCCTGCAGCGCGTCGAGGGCCGCCATCGCGACGGCGCCGTCGCTGCGGGGCAGCGTGAAGGAGATGTCGGTGAGGTTGGTCGCGGCCGCCGAGACGTTCTGGACGATCATGTCGAGGTTGATCTGGGCGTCGGCGAGCGCGGTGAAGATCCGCGCGGCCTCCCCGACCTTGTCGGGCACGCCGACGACGGTGATCTTGGCCTCGCTGCGGTCGTGGGCGACGCCGGCGATGATCGCTGCTTCCATGGTGCTCTCCTGGTGTGCCTGGTCGTCGATGCTGCCGCGGACGATGGTGCCCTCGAGGTGGCTGAACGACGACCGGACGTGGATCGGGATGTCGTAGCGGCGCGCGTACTCCACGCACCGCAGGTGGAGGATCTTCGCGCCGCACGCGGCGAGCTCGAGCATCTCCTCGTAGGTGACCGTGTCGAGCTTGCGGGCCGTCGGGACGATGCGGGGGTCGGCGGTGAAGACGCCGTCGACGTCGGTGTAGATCTCGCAGACGTCGGCGTCCAGCGCGGCCGCGAGCGCGACCGCGGTGGTGTCGGTGCCGCCGCGCCCGAGCGTGGTGATCTCCTTGGTGTCCTGGGAGACGCCCTGGAACCCGGCGACGATGACGATGTGGCCCTCGTCGATCGCGGACTGGATCCGCCCCGGCGTGACGTCGATGATCTTGGCCTTGCCGTGCACCGAGTCGGTGATGACGCCGGCCTGGGAGCCGGTGAAGGAGCGTGCGCTGAACCCGAGGTCGGAGATGGCCATCGCAACCAGCGCCATCGAGATCCGCTCGCCGGCCGTCAGCAGCATGTCGAGCTCGCGGGCCGGCGGCAGCGGGCTGACCTGGCTGGCGAGACCGAGCAGCTCGTCGGTGCTGTCGCCCATCGCGGACACGGCGACGACGACGTCGTTGCCGTCGCGCTTGGCCTCGACGATCCGTCGCGCGACCCGCTTGATCGCCTCGCCGTCGGCGACCGACGATCCGCCGTACTTCTGCACGACAATGCCCACCGGGCTCACTCCTGTTGTCGAGGACCTCTTCCGGACCCGATTCTAGGTGCCCGCGCCCCTCGACCCCGGCGTCCTGTCCATCGGTGGACGCCGGGCCGGCCGCGCGGTGCGGCGGCTACTGCTCGAGGACCGCCTCGACCACCTCGAGCAGCTCGTGCTCGGAGTCGTTGTCGACGTCGAGGCGGTCGTGGGCGACCACCGACAGCAGCGCGTTCAGGGCGGCGCCGGCCAGGTTGCCCCACGAGGAGACGTAGGAGAACTGCCACCACCACAGCGCCTCGTCGACGTGGCCGGAGCGGAAGTGCCGCAGCCCGTTCTCGAGGTCGGTGGCGATGCTGGCGAGGTCGTCGGAGAGCTGGCTCGCGACGAGCTCGGGCACGTAGGGGTCGAAGACGAGGGCGTAGGTGTCGACGTTGCCGAGCATCTCGGCCAGCCGCAGCCGCATGTCGTCGACGTCGGCCTCCGGACCGACGTCGGGCTGGTACTCCGCGCGCGGCGTGAAGTCACGCTGGACGCCGAGCCGGGCCCCGGCCAGGAGCACCTGGCTGATCTCGAGCAGCAGCAGCGAGATGGCGCGGCTGCCGTCGGCCTCCCGGGCGATCGCGCGCAGCGCCAGCAGGAAGCTCGACACGGAGTCGGCGATCTGCTGGGCGAAGTCCTCGATCTCGCCGTCGATGGTGGGGTCGTTGCCGGGCTGCGTCATGGCGCTGCCTGCCTTCCTACGAATGCTCGTCCGAGGGTCACTTCGTCTGCGTACTCGAGGTCTCCGCCCACCGGCAGTCCACTGGCCAGCCGGGTGACACGCAACCCCAGCGGACGCAGCAGCCGGGTGAGGTAGGTCGCGGTCGCCTCGCCCTCGAGGTTGGGGTCGGTCGCGAGGATGATCTCGGTGAGCTCGCCGTCGGCGAGCCGGGTCATCAGCTCGCGGATGCGGAGCTGGTCGGGCCCGACGCCGTCGATCGGCGAGATCGCACCGCCGAGCACGTGGTAGCGCCCCCGGAACTCCCGGGTGCGCTCGATGGCGACGACGTCCTTGTACTCCTCGACCACGCAGAGCACGGTCGGGTCGCGGCGCGGGTCGGTGCAGATGCGGCAGTGCTCGGACTCGGAGACGTTGAAGCAGGTCGCGCAGAAGCGGACCTTCGCCTTCACCTCGACGAGGACGTCGGAGAGCCGGCGCACGTCGACCGGGTCGGCCTGCAGCAGGTGGAACGCGATCCGCTGGGCGCTCTTGGGTCCGACCCCGGGCAGCCGCCCGAGCTCGTCGATGAGGTCCTGGACCACGCCTTCGTACACGGGTGCAGCCTAGGTGGGCGGACCGACAACGCGGTCCACCCCCCGCCGGGGGTCAGAAACCGAGCTGGCCGGACCCGCCGCCCGGCTGCCCCAGGTCGGGCATCCCCGGCAGGCCACCACCGGCGGCCAGGGGGCCCATCGCCGTCGCGGCGGCCTCGTCGGCGCGGCCCTTGGCGTCGCGGTAGGCCGCGACGATCACGTCGCCCAGGTCGGTGAGCGACTCGGCGTCGTCGCCGTCGACCGAGCCGGGCGCGATGTCGATGCCCAGCAGGTCGCCGGTGCCGCTGACCTTCACGGTCACGCCCGCGACGCTGCCCTCCACCACGGTCTCGGCCAGGCGCTCCTGGGCCTGCATCAGCTGGGCCTGCATCTGCTGGGCCTGCTCGAGCAGGGCGTTCATGTCGAAGCCGCCGGAGCCGCCGAACGGGTTGTCGGTCATCGTGTGGGTCCCTCGCTGGTCGTCGGTCTGCTGGTGGTGGGTCTGTTGCTCACAGGTCTACCGGTCGCGCGTCTGGCGCTACTGGTGCGGGATCTCCTCGATCACCTGGGCGCCGAGCTCGCGGGCGAGCAGGTCGTCGGTGCCGATCTGCTCGTGGTCGGCGTCGAGGTCGTCGGGGCTGGCGTCGGCGTCGGGGTCGCGGGTCGGCTCCTGCGGGGCCGGCGCGCGGACCTGCCGCAGGGCCTCCCGGCCGCTGACCGGCGGCGGGCCCGACGGGTCGGGCTCGGGCTCGTCGACGGCCCACGGCGGCGGCTCGTCGGGCGGCGCGGACGACGGACCGGCCGACTCGGGACGGGTCGGGGGGGCCGCCGGCGCGGGCTCCGGCGGGGTGGCGGCCGGGCCGGGCTGCTCGGGCAGCCGGTCGGGTGCCGCAGCCGGCGGCGGCGCGGCGGTGGCGTCGGCGCCCGGGTCGATGATCGTCTCGATCCGGTAGTCGGCCCCGATGACGTCGATGACGGCCTGCCGGACGATCTCGGGGCTCCCGCCGGACTCGAAGGAGTCGCGGGCGCCGCCGTTGGCAAAACCCAGGGTCAGGGTCTTCTCGCCGACGGCGACCACCTGGGCGTTCTGGGACAGGTGGATCCAGGTGATCCGGCGACGCTGCTTGGTGGCCTCGATGATGTCGGGCCACAGCCGGCGGACGTCGACCAGGGACAGCCCCGGCGGCGCGGCGGCCGGCTCCGGCGCCGACGCGGCGCGCTGCGGCTCGGGGGCCGGCTCGGGCGCCGGCGGCACGGGCGCGGGCCGAGCCGGTGCTGCCGGCTCGGGCCGGGCCGGCTCGGGCTCCGGCTGCGTCGGCTCGGGAGCGGCGGGCTCGGGCTGGGCCGGCTCGGACGCCGGGGGCGGCGTCGGCCAGGGCGTCGGGTCGGACACCGGCGGCGGCGTGGGCAGCGGCTCGGACGGCTCGGACACCGGGGGCGGCGTGGGCAGCGGCTCGGGCGGCGGGGCCGGCGCGGCGATCGGCTCGGGCACCGGCTCGCGCGGTGCGGGGGCGCGCAGGCTCGGCACGATCTCGGGGACCGGCCGCTCCTCGGCCGGGGCGGTGATGGCGGCCCGCCGCTCGAGGCGGTCGAGGCGGGCCTGGACGCCGTGGGTCGAGTGGTCGGCGCCAGGCAGCAGCACCCGCGCGCAGATGAGCTCGAGCAGCAGCCGCGGCGCGGTGGCCCCGCGCATCTCGGTGAGGCCGACCGCGACGAGGTCGGCGGCCCGGCTGAGGTCGGAGCGCCCGAACCGCGACGCCTGCGCGACCAGCCGCTCACCCTGGTCGGCCGAGACGTCGATCAGCCCGGTGGCGGGGGCGTCGGGCACCGCGGCGATGATCACCAGGTCGCGCAGGCGGCGCAGGAGGTCCTCGGTGAAGCGGCGCGGGTCCTGGCCGGTCTCGATCACCTTGTCGACGACACCGAAGACCGACGCACCGTCGCCGGCGGCGAAGGCGTCGACGACCTCGTCGAGCAGGGTGTCGGGGGTGTAGCCGAGCAGGCCGCTGGCCAGCTCGTGGGTGACGCCGGCGGCACCGGCGCCGCCGAGCAGCTGGTCGAGCACCGACAGCGTGTCGCGGGCCGACCCGGCCCCGGCCCGGACGACGAGCGGCAGCGCGGCCGGCTCGATGGCCACGCCCTCCTTCTCGCACAGCTCGGTGAGGTAGCTCGAGAGCAGCCGCGGGGGGATCAGCCGGAACGGGTAGTGGTGGGTGCGCGAGCGGATGGTCGGGATGACCTTCTCCGGCTCGGTGGTGGCGAAGATGAACCGCAGGTGCGGCGGCGGCTCCTCGACGAGCTTGAGCAGGGCGTTGAAGCCCTGCGTGGTGACCATGTGGGCCTCGTCGATGATGTAGACCTTGTAGCGCGAGCGGACCGGCGCGAAGAAGGCCTTCTCCCGCAGGTCACGCGCGTCGTCGACGCCACCGTGGGAGGCGGCGTCGATCTCGATGACGTCGATCGAGCCCGGACCGGTGCGGGCGAGGTCGCGGCAGCTGTCGCACTCACCGCACGGGTCGGCCACCGGGGCGAGCTCGCAGTTGAGCGCCCGGGCCAGGATCCGCGCCGACGTCGTCTTGCCGCAGCCGCGCGGGCCCGAGAAGAGGTAGGCGTGGTTGACGCGGTTGTTGCCCAGGGCCGCGCGCAGGGGCTCGGTCACGTGCTCCTGCCCGATGACCTCCGCGAAGGTCTCGGGCCGGTAGCGGCGATAGAGCGCGAGCGGCGATTCCACGGTCCCGACCCTAACGACCGGCACCGACAGCCGACCGGGCGCACCGAGACCGGCGCCACCGGGCGCCGGAGCCGGCCGGGCCGAGGCCCTGGCAGGACGAGAGGCCCCCCGTGCACCCAGCAGAGCTCACTTACCCTTGCTGCCTTCCGGCCCTGGGGGAGTTGGGCGAGGTGCCGCCGCACGGGGGGTTGCCCCGAGCATAGGCGATTGGTCGTCGCGGCGACCCGACGGGTAGTGTCCCCCGCGGAGGATTCGCCTAGTGGCCTATGGCGCTCGCTTGGAAAGCGGGTTGGGTTAACGCCCTCAGGGGTTCGAATCCCCTATCCTCCGCCACCAGCACGGGCGCCGGCCCCGACACCACGTCGAGGCCGGCGCCCGTTGCCGTGTCCGGGGCGGGTCTCAGGCGGCCCAGCGCGTCGACTCGTGGATCAGGTCGGCCATGGCGACGACGCCGGCGAGGTCGCCGCGCCTCTCCAGCAGCCGGCCGACGCCGGTCGCGTGCCGGAGCATCGCGTCCCGGTGCCGCTTCTCCTCGGCCGCCGCCGATGCCCGCCCGTGCTCCGCCATCGAGGACCTCCACTCGTTCGGTTGGTTATCTGTAGTATTCCAATAGATTTTACTCACATTGTCAACCGCCCACCCTGACGGGGGGCGTCGCGGACCTCGTCCGGTGCTTCAGTGGGCTACCCGTCCACCGATCCCCCGCGAGGTCCGTCATTCCTGGTGTCGTCCGACTCCGTCCGCCCGCCCCCGCCGACGGCCCCGACCTCGAGGGCCTCGTCGACGACGTCGTGGCCGCCGGCCGCGACGTCGGTGCCGCGCTCGACCTCGCCGCCGCGTGGTCGGGCCGCCTCCCCCGGCCCGGCGGCGGCGCGACCCGTCGGCTGTGGGAGGCCATGGCCACCGTCGCCGCCACCGACCTCCAGGCGGCCCGGGCCCTCGAGCCGCACCTGGACGCCGTCGCGATCCTCGACGAGCTCGACGGGCGCGACGTGCCCGCCGGCACCAGCTGGGGTGTGTTCGCGGCCGAGGGTCCCGGGGTCCGGCTCGAGGCCCACGAGACGGCGGACGGCTGGGTCCTCGACGGCACGAAGCCCTGGTGCTCGCTCGCGGGGCGGCTGAGCCACGCCCTGGTGACGGCGTGGCTCGACGACGACGCCCGCGGCCTCTTCGCGGTCGACCTGCGTGCCCCCGGGGTCACCACGGGCGGCGGCACGTGGGTCGCCCGCGGCCTGCCCGAGGTCGTCAGCACCCCCATCCACCTCGCCGGCGTGCGGGCCGAGCCGGTGGGCGGACGCGGCTGGTACCTCGACCGCCACGGGTTCGCCTGGGGCGGCATCGGCGTCGCCGCGGTCTGGTACGGCGGCGCGGTCGGGGTCGCCCGCCGGCTGCTGCGCCAGGCCGCCGAGCGCGAGCTCGACCAGGTCGGCCGCGCCCACCTGGGCGCCGTCGACCGGACGCTCCACGCCGCGCGCGCCGTCCTCGCGGAGGCTGCGGACGACGTCGACGCCGGCCGGGCCGACGGGCCGGCCGGCGCCGTCCTGGCGCTGCGCGTGCGGGCCGTCGTGGTCGACGCCGTCGAGTCCGTGCTGCGGCACTGCGACCACGCCCTGGGGCCGGGCCCCCTCGTCGGTGAGCCGGCGCACGCCGCCGCGGTCGCCGACCTGCACCTCTACGTGCGCCAGCACCACGCCGAGCGCGACGACGCCGCCCTGGGTGGCGCCGTCACCGGGCTGCCCGACGACGGCCGCGCGTGGTGAGCGCCGCCTTCACCCACGCCGGCGCCGGCACCCCGGCCGCGCGCTGGCGCGCCCACCCCGCGCGCGCCGCCCTGCCCCCGCTCGACCTCACCGCCCACGCGCGCGTCGTCGTCGTGGCTGCCCACCCCGACGACGAGTCGCTCGGGGCCGGCGGCCTCACCGCCCTGGCCCACCGGACGGGGATCGCCGTCACCCTGGTCGTCGCGACCGCCGGCGAGCACAGCCACCCCCGCTCGCCCACCACCGCGCCGGCCGAGCTCGCCCGACGGCGCGGCGAGGAGTCGCGCGCCGCGTGGCGCGCCCTCGGTCCCACCGAGGACCCGCTCCTGCTGGGGCTCGAGGACGGCGACCTCGCGGCCCACCAGGACGACCTCACCACCCGTCTCGTCCGGGAGGTCGGCGACGGCCGCCGCACGCTGCTCGTCGCGCCCTGGCGCCACGACGGCCACCCCGACCACGAGGCGGCCGGCCGGGCCGCCGCGGCCGCCGCCCGCCGCACCGGGGCCGACCTGGTGGAGTACCCGGTCTGGTTCTGGCACTGGGGCGACCCGGACGCCGCCCCGTGGAACGACCTGGTGGCCCTCCGGCTCGAGCCCGAGGACGTCGTCCGCAAGGCCCGGGCGATCGCCAGCCACCGCACCCAGGTGGCGCCCCTCTCCCCCGCCCCGGGCGACGAGACGCTGCTGGGACCCGACCTCCTGGCCCACTTCGCCGCCGAGGACCACCTCGAGCTCCTCGTCCGGCAGCCGGCGGTCGACGACGCCCTCGACCGCGAGCACGCCGAGCACGAGGAGCCGTGGGACGTCGACCGCCGCTGGTACGAGCGCCGCAAGCGCGACCTCGTCCTCGCCGCGCTGCCGCGCGAGCGGTTCGGTGCCGCGCTCGAGGTCGGCTGCTCGACCGGCGCCCTCGCCGCCGCCCTCGCGCCGCGGTGCGACGCGCTGGTCGCGCTCGACTCCAGCCCGGCCGCGCTCGCCCGCGCCGAGGCCCGGCTGCGCGACCTGGACGGCGTCCGCACCGTGCTGGCCGACGTGCCCGCGGGCTGGCCCCAGGGGCGCTTCGACCTGGTCGTGCTGTCGGAGGTCCTCTACTTCCTCAGCCCGCGCGACGTCGAGGCCGTGGCCGACCGCGTGGCGGCCGCCGTGGCCGAGGACGGCGTCGTCGTGCTGTGCCACTGGCGCCACGACGTCGACGGCTGGGTCCTCGACGGCCCCGGGGCCCAGCGCCTGCTGCTCGAGCGCCTGACCCTGCCCGTGGCCGCGCGCTACGTCGACCGCGACGTCGAGGTCGTCGTCCTCGCCGCGCCCGGCACGATGCCCGACCCGACCGCCTGACCCACCGCTCGACCCACCGCTCGACCCCACCGAACCCCGGAGGAACCGATGTACGTCGACAACGCCCCCTGCTCGGTCTGCGGCTCGCCCGTCGAGCTCCGTGCGCGCACCGGGGTCGACGACCCCGGCGGGCCGGTCGGTGACCCCGACGGCTACGTCGGTGACGCCGACTCGACCCCCGACGAGCGGGTCTGCACCAACGCGGACTGCCCGACCCGCACGTCGTCCGAGCAGGCCTGAGCCTGCTCGCACCCGCGCTCGGGCCGACCCGGCCGGCCCGGGCCGGCCCGAGCCGGCCCGAGCGGGTCCTGGTCGGACCACTACCTCCTGCGCACCAGCACCACGGTCCGCGTGACGGTCGCCGTGCCGCCGGCCGAGGTGACGGTGACCCGGACGACCACCGGGAGCCGGCCCTGGCGGCGCAGGGCCGCGCGGAACCGGGGCTTCACCGACACCGGGAGCCGCACGCTGCCCGCCGCGGTCGTCGTCGCGGTGGACGTCGCCACCCTGGCGCCGCTCAGCCGGACCGTGCCGGCGGCACTGACCGTGGCCCGCACGACGGCGGTGCCCTTCTTCCTGGCCTTCGAGACGCCCGTGATCCTGACAGTCGGCCGCACCGGGGCCGGCGGCTCGACCGGCACCTCGGAGACCGTGACCGTGAGCGGCGCGGAGGTCGTCTCCTGGCCGGCCGAGTCGGTCGCGACCGCGGTGAGGGTGACGGTGCTCCCGGCGTCGCCGGCCGCCGGCGTCCAGCGGAAGACGTGCGGTGCCCGGCGGGACGTGCCCACCGCGACCCCGTCCGCCAGGAGCCTCGTCGAGGTGATCGCGACGTCGTCGGCAGCGCGGACGAGCGGGGTCACCGTCTCGCCGACGGCCACCACCGAGCCGCCCAGGGGGTCCACGACCGCCGCCGACGGGGCCGCGTCCGGCACGGCGCCGTACGTCGTCGGCACGCTGCCGGGCGTGGTCGAGACCCGCGAGGTCAGCGTCACCGAGCCGGAGCCGGAGATCGCCTCGGCGCCGGTGTCGGGGTCGGCGGGGCCGCCGGCCACCGGGGCCACCGGCCCGAGGTAGCTCGACGCGGCCACGAACGGGGCACCGGTGCGGACCGCGGTGCCGTCGGCGGTGCCGTTGTGGATGGCCCAGCCGTTGCCGGTGAGGACGACACCGGACGCCGTCAGGGCACCGGCGACCTCCGTGCGGGCGTCGGTGAGCTGGATCCCGTAGGACCGGGTGGGATCCGGCCGGAAGTAGTTCCCGGTGATCCGACTGGTGCGCACGAAGCCGTCGGATCCGCTCGTGTACCGCACGCCGGTCTGCGCGACGACGCCGTTGGGGCGACCGCGGACGACCGTGTCGGTCACGTAGCCGTGCTGCTCGATGCCGGTGCGGACGGTGTTCGCCGCCGCACCGTCGGCGCCCTTGGCGCCGTCGAACAGGATGCCGCCGGTCTGGTAGCCGGTGACGAGGCTCTCGTCGACGGTGAGCTCGGTCTCGACCGTGCCGGTCCCGGAGCCCTGGATCACCCCGGTCTTGACGACGCCCCAGCCGTGCGGGTGGTCGGCGAGCTCGGCGGCGGACGCGGCGACCCGCAGCGGGCCGACCACGCTCTGCGAGACCCGTCCGGCGGCACCGAAGTAGGCGATGCCGGCCTCGGCCCAGGTCTCACCGGAGGTGACCGTGACGCCGGAGATGTCGACGAACAGCTCGTTGGTGTCCGTCGCGCCGAGGGACTGGCGCGACACGGTGACCACGTTGCCGCCGCCGTCGCGCAGGTACGGCTTGAGGCCCTCGAGCGAGTCGATCGACTGCTTCGGCATGATCGTGACCCGGTCGGCGCCGGCGCCCTTGATCTTGAGCGGCTTGGTGATCGTCAGGCCGTTGCGGGCGCCGGTCGAGACCGGGTTGCCCGGGCCGGAGACCGGGGTCGAGGCCTCCTCGTAGGTGCCGTCGCAGACCACGATCGTGTCCCACGGCGCCGCGTGGTCCACGGCGTCCTGGATGGAGGTGAAGCTCGCCGCGGGGCACTGGGCCCCGTCGTCGTCGACCACCCAGGCGGTGTTCGAGTACGGGTCGGCGACGGTGTCCTTGAGCCGCACGTTGCCGGCGGAGCCGTCGACGGCGGCCATCACCGCGGCCGGGTCGGGGCCGGTGGCCGGGGGGCCGGAGCCGGCACCCTGGTCGAGCGCGGTCCCGTCGGAGAGCACCATCGCCTCGTCCGAGACCGCCTCCTGGAACCGGACGTCGGCCAGCTGGATCGAGCCGGAGGCCGGGGTGCCGTCCACGCCGAAGCGCAGCTGCACCCGCTCGAGCGAGCCGAGGTCGACGCCCTGCGCCGCGAACTCGCTCAGCGGGACGCGGACCTGGTCCAGGACGATGTGGGTGTTCGGCGTGTTCGTGCCGGTGGACATGTGCAGGGCGTTGCCCCAGCGCTCGTCACCGGCGTGGACGGTGCCCTCGTTGCCCGCGGTGTCGGTCAGGGCGATGACGAAGTCCTGGGTCGTCGAGGCCGGGTCGTAGGACGTCGGGAGCTCGTTCGGGTAGGCCCAGCCCGGGCTCGTGCCGGTGCGGGTGCTGTCGCCCCGGTTGTCGGCCCCGGGGTTGCGGAGGTCGAAGAAGTTCACGTCCGCGCCCATCGCGAGGGCCTCGAGACCGCTCAGGTCGCTCGACGCCGCCGGGATCTCGGCGGTGAGCTCGGCCGTGGTGCCGGCCTCCCACGCCAGGGCGAGCTGGCGCCCGTAGGAGTGGTTGACCGGGGCGTTCTCGCGGATGCCGTTCTGGCCGCCGAGCGCGGCCTTGCCGGGCAGCGGGCAGGGCTTGGCCGCGGTCGGCTGGGTGCCCTTGCCGAGCTGGGCCGGGGCGAAGTCGTCCGGCTCGGGGTTGCACCAGTCGTAGCCGCCGGCGGTGGCCCGCGGGCGCGGGGAGACCGCGCCGTTGTCGAGGTAGGGGTTCACGAACCCGGAGCCGCTCAGCGTGTCACCGAGCGCGTTCAGGCCCAGCGGGTTCTCGATCTCCGGCCGGATCAGGTCGACGCGCTCCGCGGCGGGCGGGAAGTAGCTGGTCGACACGTACTCCTCGCACCCGATCCGGGTGCCGGACTCGCTCGTGGGGCAGGCCGTCTCGGGGATCTGCAGGTGGGACTCGGTGTCGGACAGCTCGCCGGTCATGTACGGCTCGAAGGCACCCTCGCCGCCGACGTAGCGGCGGAAGAACGCCGCCATCGTGGCCAGCCCGATCTTCTCCTGGTCGCCCATCCGCTCGGGGTCCCCGGAGATCTTGGTGTTGACCTCGGGGTCGTAGGTCGCTGTGTTGTCGATGACGTAGTTCTGCGCCGGGTCGGTGTAGCTCGCGGCGCCGCTCAGCCGCAGGTTGTTCGGGTGCACGTTGGTCGCGGTGGGCGTCGAGAACGGCGTCGAGTTGCCGCAGGCGGCGTCGTTGTTGTTCTGGCCGTCCGCGCCGCCGTCGGCGTACCAGACGGTGTTGTACCAGTTGTGGATCGCGCCGAGCTGCGAGGACTGGATCCGCGGGAACGGGTCGGTGCCGTCGACGTACTGGCTGCGCTCGAAGAACCGGGCGCCCTGCAGGTTGGAGACGTCACCGTCGCAGAACGGCAGGATCGTCATGTACGGCGTGCCGTACGGCGCCTTGCGCTCGTAGTCGACGGGCGCCAGCGAGATCACGCCGCGCAGCGGGTAGCGCGGCCCGTCGGTGCGGATCCGGTTGTAGTCCATGAAGCTGGTGACCGCGTCGCCGCCGCGGGAGTGGCCCATCAGGCCGATCCGGGTGAGGTCGAGGCGACCGGACAGGGTGGTGCCGAGGTCGGCCGAGGCGACGCCGTCCAGGCCGGTGGGCGTGTTGGCCTTGCTCAGCGCGTCGAGGGTCGCGGCGATCAGCAGCCGGCGCTGGTGCATGCCCTTGCTCTTGGGGTTGTCCTGGCGCATCATCAGCTGGTCCTGCGACAGGGAGAAGACGGTGTAGCCCCAGGTCGCGAGGTTCTCGCCCAGGTAGGCGTAGCCGGCCTCGTTGCGCTTGAACTGACCGCACCGGAGCAGCGCGGTGTCGTTCTGCGCGGCGGGGCTGTCGCAGGAGCCGTGGTTGCCGTGCACCAGCACGATCAGCGGCGAGGGCTCGGTGCGATCGGCGGGGTCCGGGTAGTACAGGGAGCCACGGATCTCCATGTCCTCGGGCGCGGACGCCGTCCCCACGGCGGGCGCGGCACCACCGGAGTCCGGCTCCTGCAGGGCCACCGTGCCCAGCCTCGTCTCCTGGATGGTCAGCGGGGTCAGGTCACCCCGGTCCATCGGGTCGGGCAGGACCGGCTCGTCGGCGGCGGCCGGCGCGGCGGTGGGGGCGGCCGAGGCCTGCGTGGGTGCTGCCGCTGGGAGGGCGAGGGCCGCGAGAAGCGGCACCATGGCCCATCGGCGCCAGCGCGTGGAGGTGGTGACCTGCACGGCGTCTCCTGTCGTGTGCGACGGCCGAGGGTCGTTCCGTCGCCCCGACGCTAGGAACGTCCGGTTACCGCCGATCTCCCGCTCTGTTAACGCAGGTGACGTCCTGGACGCCGTGCGTTAACGCTGGCGTCAGGTGTCGGCACCGGGGGGTCCCCGGTGCTCAGCGCCGACGGCGCGAGAGCACCGGGCGCAGCAGCATCGCGACGACCAGCGTGCCGCCGCCCACGAGTCCCCACCACACGGCGTCGCGGCGGGTGCCCGCGAGGACGTCGGGCCGCGGCACCGGCAGCGGGGCCGGCGGCACCGCCTGCTCGCGGGTGCCGCTCGCCGGGAGGGCGCCGTCGCGACCGGGGCTGATCGGGCTGGTGAGGGCGTTGACGGGCTGGACGATGCCGCGGCCGAGCACCTTGTCCGGCGGGGCGTCCCCGCGTGGGGAGCCTCCCGTCGCGGTCGACTCGAGACGCGCGATCGTCTGCTCGGGGGTGTCGTCGGGGTAGGCCGACATCAGCAGCGCGAGCACGCCGGAGACCTCTGCTGCGGCCACCGACGTCGAGGACCCCGAGAGCGAGCAGGTGTTGCCGTTCACGGCGTAGGCCACCGCGCCGTAGGTGGGCACGACGACGTCGATGGCCGAGCTGAGCACGCCGCGCGGGTCGGAGGGGTCCTCGAGCTCGGCGTCGGTGGTGGTGCCGACGGCGACGACGAGGGGGTTGCGGTCGCCCTTGGCGTAGCCCGCGGGCCAGACGTCGTCGGCGTTGTCCTCGCCGGGCTCGTAGGCACCGAGCGGGTTGCCCGGGTCGTCGTCGGTGGGCCGGTTGCCCGAGGAGGCCACCACGATCGCGCCGCGGTCGGTGACCGCGCGCACGGCGCGGTCGAGCGCCTCGGTGTCCTCCGGCACGCTCAGGGAGAGGTTGACGATCTGCACCTGGTCGGGGCCCGGCCCGACGAGGCCGACTACGTCCTCGAGGCCGGCCACGACACCCTCGAGGGTCAGCGACTTCAGGTCGTCGTCGTCGCCGTCGGTGTCGTAGACCTGGAGGTCGTGGACCCGGGCGGCCGGCGCGATCCCGACCAGGCCGGACTCGGCGTCCTCGCGGCCGTTGATCACGCTGGCCATCGCGGTGCCGTGGTAGGACTCCACGGCGTCGGTGCGGGCGTGGTCGGGCAGCCGGCCGGTCCGCGGCGCCGTGGGTGGGACCCGGGGGATCACCGGGGTCCCGTCCCGCTGGACGTCGGCCACGCCGGAGTCGATCACCGCCACCCCGACGCCCTCGCCCGGCGCCCGCCCGCTGATCGACGTGGCCAGCTCCTGCGCCTCGGCGATCCGGAGCCGCTCCAGCGGCAGGCTGGGGTCGGTGGCGGCGGTGCTGGTGGTGTCGGCGGTGTTGATCTCGCGGCAGTCGCTGCCGGGGTCGGCGGACGCCGGCGCGGCCGGGCCGAGCGCCACGCCCAGCGCCACCACGGGCGTCACGACGACGAGGGCCGCGGTGCTTCTCAAGAGCACGACGTCGGCCCCGGGTCGCCGGAGGCCGGCGGGCAGCGCGCGGCGTCGATGGTCAGCGGCACGCCGCGCCGGAGCAGGGTGATCCACTGCTGCGGCACCACGACCCTGTCGACGTCGCCGTAGCCGAGGTTGACCTGCTCCTCTCCCGGGCCGACCGGGTTCTGGTAGCCGCGGTCGTCGACGAGCACCGGGGCCGAGGAGTCGTCGTCGAGCCAGTCGCCGGCCCAGACGAACGCCCCGTGCCCGGGGTCGACCCGCACGTCGACGCCGGAGAGCGCGATGTCCTCGGCCGAGGCCTGGCTGCCGTCGGCGGTCGTGCCGAGCAGCACGCCGGGCTGCCCGCCCGGCACGTCGAGCTGGGCGCAGAGCTGCCGCGGGGCGGGCAGCGTGGTGGTGTCGGTCGGCCAGCTGGCGCCCTGGACGTCGGCGAAGTTCGGCAGCGCCCCCGGCGGTGACTGCTCGACGTCGATCTCCTGGAGCGGGTCCTTCGCCGGCCGCGGCAGCTGCCGGTAGACGGCGAGGGAGAACGGGTCGAGCTTGAGCGTGCCGTCGGTGGTCAGCAGGTAGGTGGTGTCGCCGCCCACGACGAGCAGGTCGCCCACCTCCGCCTTGGCGGCGGCCGCCTCCGGCACTCGGTCCGCGTCGACCCACGGCGTCGTGAGGTCGGCCCTGGTCAGCCCGAACGTCGCGAGCTCGAGGGCGCGTCCCTGCGGGAACAGGGTGATGAAGGAGTCGGGGACCTCGACGGCGGCCGGGCCGGCGCCGGTGCCCGCGACGGCCTGGAGGATCGCGTCGCGCATCGGGCCACCCGGGACCGGGTAGACGTAGGCACGCTCCCCGCGCTCGGCGCCGACGGCCGACTGCGCGATCAGGTGGACCGCCCCCTCGGGCGTGCGCACGACGAAGCTGGTGTCGGGGGTGAGCTCGACCGAGCTCTGCTCGGCGAGGTCGATCTTGATGCCGGACCCGCCGCCGGCGCCGGTGCACGCCGTCCAGCCGTCCTGGATCAGGCTGGAGGCCTCCGGCGGGCTGGCCGGCGCCCCGAGGATGCCGATCGGTGCGCCCCGGTCGCGCTCGAACTCGTCGCCGCGCACCTCCTCGAGCTCGAGGTCGGAGCCGAGGACGAGCATGGCCGAGGTGATGTTCTGGAGGGGACGGAGCTCGGTGTCCTCGTCGCTGCCCCGGAGCAGCAGGTAGGTGGCGCCGGTGTCCTTGTCGCTGATCAGGGCCTCGCGGTCCCACTCGACCGTCGACGGCGACTTCAGCACGCCGAGCACGGCACCGCCGGCGACGATGAGCAGGGCGAGCGCGAGCCCGCCGACGATGGTGCGGCCGGGCCGGTTGGGCTCGACCTCGCGCCCGCCCGGCGCGCCCGAGACGAACGCGGTGACCAGGCGGCGCCGGCTGAAGGAGTAGGCCTCGACGAGGTCCTTCTTGGTGGCCATGGTCAGAAACCGATCGAGACGTCGATCGCGAGCACGAGCAGGGGCAGCAGCGCGAGCAGGGAGATCGTCTCGACCAGGTCGCCGAACCGGCCGCGGCGCACCGACGGGCCCGCCGGCAGCAGGGTGAGCGCGAGCAGGAGCGCCCCGGCCCCGGCGAGGACGACGGCGACGGTCGGGTGCCAGTCGGGCCAGCGCGCCAGCGTCGAGGCGGCCACGGTGACCAGGCCGGCGATGCCGGAGGCCAGGCCGACCAGCACCTCGGACCCGGTGCGGTACTGGCGGGTCCGGAACATCACCACCAGGCACGCCATCGTCGCGAGCAGCGTGCCGAGGAGCCCCCGGTCGACCGCGAGCGGGGCGACGAGCACGAGCAGGATCCCGACGGTGGCCGAGATGGCCACGAGGATCTCGTGGGCCACCCGGGCGTCCGCGGCGACGCGGGCGGGGTCGATGTCGTCGGGGTCGGCGGTGATGTCGGCCGCGGAGTACAGCTGGTCGACCGTCGTGCCGGTCACCCCGAGCGCGAGCCAGGGGAAGATGCTGCCGACGAGCACCACGAAGGTGAGGATGCAGACCAGCAGCACGCCGGGCTCGATCGAGGTCCCGTCGACGACGACGCCGCTGACCGCGAGCACCGCGCCCACCACGACGGCGGGGGTCAGCAGGGTGCGGCCGGGTCCGAGACCGATCAGGCACACGACGCCGACGGCGGCGCAGGCCGTGCCCACCCAGATCCCGCCGACGCCGACCAGCTGCTCGGCGCGCTCGCTCCACGTGCCGCTCGACCCGAGGAGGTCACCCTCGTCGGCGGCGAACATGAGGGCGGCGACGGCGGCGTAGCCGACCCCGATCCAGGCGACGGTGACCGAGGCCTCGGGCTCGCCCTGCGCGCGGGAGAGGACGATCGCGCCGGCGACGAGCGCCCCGGCCACGATCGCCGTCGCGTACGCCGACAGCTCGGTGCCCTGGATGAACAAGGTGGCCGCGCCCAGCGCCATGAACATGGCGGCGGCGGCGAGGGCGGTGCGCCGCCCCGCGGCGGGTGCCCACGGCTTGAGCTCGTGCTCGACGACGTCGGTCATCGCCTCGACGACGTCGTCGTAGACCGGCGGGTCGGGCTCGTCGATGCCGGCGGTCACGCTGATGACCGAGCCGTCGTCGATCCCCTGCAGCGTCAGCCCGGAGTCGCCCTCGAGCCGGCGCCCCTCGGAGGTGACCAGCCGGTAGCCGCCGTAGACCGTGGCCGAGTCGAGCAGCCCGACGCTGCGGGCCAGCTCGGGGACCAGCTCGGCGACCGGCACCGCGCCGGGCAGCACGAGGTCGACCCGCCGGGTCCCGGACGAGACGGTGACACGCACCAGCCCGGACGCGCTGACCGAGGCCTGACTCATCTGCTCTCCCTCACGATCCGGAGCACCGGGCCGGCGGCCGGGTGACGGGGTGCCATGGTGACACCGACGAAGGGGCCGACACCCGACGGTGTCGACCCCTCGTCGTCCCCGGCGCGGCGCTCAGTGCGAGACCGGGTGCCGGGGCGGACGACTCACTGGAACATCGCGGCGCCGCGCTTGTCGGCGTCCTTGTAGTCCTGGTTGCTCTGGAAGACGGTGCGCTGGCTGTCGTCGAGCAGGTTGCGCATCTGGAGGATGGCGTCGTCCCACGTGCGCTTGGCCTGGGCGTAGGCAACCTGGGCGTCACCGCCCCACTGGCTGCGGAGCGGCTCGAGCTCGCTCTCGAGGCGGTTCAGGCGCTCGTCGATGTCCTGGACGGTCTTGTACATGTCGGCCGAGGCCTGGTCGAGAGCGCCGTGGTTGACGCGGATTCCATCGAGTCCCATGGTGTGTGTGCTCCTTCTCGTTCAGTTCGTGGGGAGGGGTCAGTTGCCGAGACGGGCTTCGAGCAACGTCACGTTGCCCCGCACGTCGTCGTCCTGGGTGAGGTTGATGTTCTCGGTGACACCGAGGTGGTCGGCGAAGTCGTTGAGGGCCTTCACGATGATGCCCTGCTTCTCCGTCCACGACTGGTGCAGCACGAAGAACGCCGCTGCGCCCTGGCCGCCCCACTTGCCCTGAACGGCCGCGATCTGGTCGGTCAGGCGGTTGCTGATGGTGGTGAAGTCGGTCATGGCGTCGCGCACCATGCCTGCTCCGCGGCTGAGGGTTCCGTCACCCTGTCCGTACTCGCCAGCTCCAAAAGACATGCTTCAGTCTCCTTTTCGATCCCGACGGCAACGCCGCCCGAGAAGGGTGGGTAGATGTTGATCTCTGCCGCTCAGGACGTTGCGAGCGGGACACCAAGGCTGTTACCCGGGCGAAAAACCCGTAAACATCAGCCTGTCAAATCCCACAGGAACGGGATCGTCCCCGCCGCCAGCACCACCGACGCGAGCGCGAACGCGCCGCAGACCGACTCGGCGACCTCGGCCCGGCGGGCCCACCACGCCGAGCGCCAGCCGCGTCCGAGCGCGACGCCGACGAGGAGCATCAGCGCCCCGGCCGCGATCGAGCCGAACGTCACGAGCGTCGCCTGGGTCGGGCCCAGCGCCGGCACCAGGACGACGAGCAGCGCCAGCCAGCAGGTCAGCCCGGCCGCGCGCAGGAGCCCGCGGGCGGCTGCGTGGCGGTAGCTGCGGGCGGCCAGGAGCAGGCCGCCGCCGGCCAGGCCGACCTCGAGGCGCGCCCCCACGACGTCGATCCAGACCGAGGTGTCGCGCAGCAGCATCACCGCCGAGGTGGTGGCGACCAGGCAGATCGCCACGCACGCGGCGGTGACGATCCGCGAGCCGCGGGCGACGACCGCCACGACCGCCTGGCGGGGCACGACGGTGCGCCCGCGTCGTCCGACCGGGCGGTCGCGCGCCGACCAGGCGGTGACGGCGAGCCGCTCGAGGTCGAGCAGGTACTGGTCGGGGACGTCGACGGCCAGCACCGGCACGAAGCGGGCCGCGAGCATCGCCACGACGAGCAGCACCGCCCACACGACCTGGCTCGGGACGCCGGTCAGCGCCGCGAGGCCGGTGACGACGAAGAGCGAGACGCCGGTGACCATCCAGATGCGCAGCCCCTCCTCCCCGGGCTGGTCGAGGGCGCGCGCGACCGCGGCGACCACGGCCGCGGCGAGCCCGGCCACCCCCAGGATCGTGGGCAGCCGCTCGGGCGCGGGGTCCCAGGCGAGCGCGAAGGCGGCCGCACCGGCGAAGGCCGGCACGGCGAGCACCCGGTGCACCGCGAGCGGGCCGATCGGCAGCGCGCCGAGGACCGCGGCGACGACGAGCACCACCACGGCGGGCTCGCGCAGGTCGTCGGACTCGGGGAGCCACGCCGCCAGCCAGCCGCCGAGCAGGGCGACGACGACGGCGACGGTGCACCACAGGGCCGAGACCGGACCGGCCTCGAGGCGCCGGACGGGGCTGCGGTCGTGCCGGCCGCGCCGGCCGACCTCGGGCGGCGGGGCGCCGGTGGTGGCCACCAGGACCGCGCCGGTGACGATGCCCATCTCGGACAGCACGCCGTCCGGCGGCAACGGGTGGCCCAGACGCGTGTAGAGAGCCGGCACGGAGGGGAGGTTGGCCTGACGTGAGTACTCCGTCGCGACGTCGACACCCGATGCCTCCGCCGGCACGTGCAGGTCGAGGACCCCGACCGGGCCGTGCACGCTCAGCGAGAGGACGTCGGGCGCACTGCTCGTTCCCCTCACCGGGCCTCCCAGGTCGTCCTCGACGGGCGAGGCCCGGGCCCGGACGTCGTACGGACGGGCTGCTGGCACACAAGACGCTCGCTCACGGGCACAGTAGTACCCGTTCCGCGGGCTGCCTATCATCAGCAGTCCGCGGGACGACGGACGGCAACCGATCCCGGGCAACGGACCTGACGACGATGGGGCGGACCGCGTGACCACTACGCCGAACCAGGCACCGCGACCGCGCGGCGGCCCCCCCGCGAGCAGCCCGCCCGGCGCGCCGCCCGCGCCCGGACGGGCGGCCGCGCCCCCCGCGCCGGCGCCCGGACGCCGGATGGCGCCGCCCGCGGCGGTCGCGCCGGCCGCACCCACGCTCCGGGGGTCGCGCACCGAGCAGCCGGAGATGCCGAGCGGGCAGATCGTGCTCCAGGCGCCGCCGCAGCTGCAGCCCAACGAGGGCGCCGCCGGCGTCGCGATGAACGCCATCCCGATGCTCGGCAGCATGGGCTCGATCGTGCTCGTCGCCACCATGGGTGGCCGCGCCGGCTCGGGCGGCAAGAGCTTCCTGGCGGCCGGCATGTTCCTGCTCGCCACGATCGGCTTCATCATCGTCCAGATCGACCGGCAGCGGAAGCAGCGTGCCCAGCAGGTCACGGGGTCGCGCACCGAGTACCTGCGCTACCTCACGACCATCCGCACCATGGCCCGCCAGGCCGCCAGCCAGCAGCGCCGGGCGCTGACCTGGCACCACCCCGACCCGAGCGCGCTGCCCTCCCTGGCCGAGGAGCGCACCCGGGTGTGGGAGCACTCCTCCACCGACCCCCGGTTCCTGCAGGTCCGCTACGGCCTGTGCTCCCAGCCCCTGGCCCTCGAGCTGGTGCCACCCGAGAGCGCGCCGATCGACGACGTCGACCCGGCGGCCGCGTCGGCGCTGCACCGGCTGCTCGTCGTGCACCGCACCCAGCCGGACCTGCCGGCCTCCATCGACCTGCGCGCCTTCGACCGGATCGAGGTGTGCGGCGCCGAGGAGCAGGCCCGCGCCCTGGCCCGCGCCCTCATCTGCTCCGCGACGGCCTTCCAGTCGCCCGACAACCTCGCGGTCGCCGTCCTCTCCTCCGACGAGCACCTGGCCCACTGGGACTGGGTCAAGTGGCTCCCCCACGCCCTCAGCCAGGAGATGACCGACGCCGTCGGGCCGATGCGGATGGTGACCACGTCGCTCAGCGACCTCGCCTCCCTGCTGCCGCCCGACCTGAGCGAGCGGCCCCGGTTCGGCGCCGACGAGCGCGCCTCGACCCCGCACATCCTCCTCGTCACCGACGGCGTCGAGCTGCCGCCCGGCAACCACGTCGTCCCGCCCGACGGGCTGCACGGCGTCACGGTGCTCGACCTGCCGACCCGGTGGAACGAGCTGGAGGACTCCACGCGGCTGCGGCTGCAGCTGACCGGCGAGCCCGACGCGGCCGGGTTCGTCCCGGTCGAGGCGCTCCGGCTGCGCGAGGAGCCGATCCGCGCCAAGGCCGACCAGTGCGACACCAGCACCGCGGAGGCCTTCGCGCGCCGGCTGACGCCGCTGCACAGCGTGACGGTCACCGGGCCCTCCGACGGCAACCCCGGCGAGATCACCGGCCCGAGCGACTTCATGGACCTGCTCGGCCTCGGCGACGTCCGCACCTTCGAGCCGTCGGCGGCCTGGCGGCCGCGGCCCGCGCGCGACCGGCTCCGGGTGCCGATCGGCCTCGGGGAGTCCGGCGCGCTGGTCCACCTCGACATCAAGGAGTCCGCCCAGCAGGGCATGGGCCCGCACGGGCTGGTCATCGGCGCCACGGGGTCGGGCAAGTCCGAGTTCCTGCGCACGCTGGTGCTCGGGCTGGCGATGACCCACTCCCCCGAGCAGCTCAACATGGTGCTCGTCGACTTCAAGGGCGGCGCGACCTTCGCGGGGATGTCGGAGATGCCGCACGTCTCGGCGGTCATCACCAACCTCGCCAACGAGCTGACCTTGGTCGACCGCATGCAGGACGCCCTGTCCGGCGAGATGGTGCGGCGCCAGGAGCTGCTGCGCGAGGCCGGCAACTTCGCCTCGATCCGCGACTACGAGAAGGCCCGCGCCGCCGGGGAGGACCTGGCCCCGCTGCCGTCGCTGTTCATCGTCGTCGACGAGTTCACCGAGATGCTCTCGGCGAAGCCGGAGTTCATCGACCTGTTCGTGGCGATCGGCCGCCTCGGCCGCTCGCTCGGGCTGCACCTGCTCCTCGCCTCGCAGCGCCTGGAGGAGGGCCGGCTGCGCGGCCTCGAGTCGCACCTGTCCTACCGGATCGGCCTGCGCACCTTCAGCGCCCAGGAGTCGCGGGCCGTGCTCGGCGTCCCGGACGCCTACGAGCTGCCCGCCGTGCCGGGCCTCGGCTACCTCAAGCCCGACCCGACGACGATGACCCGGTTCAAGGCGGCCTACGTCTCCGGCCCGCCGGCCAGCGGACGGCGTCCCCTCCCCCGCGACGAGGGCGGCCGGGTCCGCGGCATCCTGCCGTTCACGATCTCCGAGGTGCTCTCCCTCGAGACCAACGAGCCCGAGCCGGAGCCGGAGGTCGTCGCCCCGACGGAGTCGCAGGAGTCCCTGCTCGACGTCGCCGTCGACCACATGGAGGGCCACGGCATGGCGGCCCACCAGGTGTGGCTGCCGCCGCTCGAGGACCCCGACACGCTCGACCGGCTGATGCCCGACCTGGTCGAGGACCCGCAGCTCGGCCTGGTCTCGCCGCAGTGGCGCGCGCTCGGCGGGCTGACCGTGCCGCTCGGCACCGTCGACCGCCCGCGCGAGCAGCGGCGCGACACCCTCACCGTCAACATGGCCGGCTCCGGTGGCCACGTGGCCGTCGTCGGTGGGCCGCGCAGCGGCAAGAGCACGGTGCTGCGCTCGATCGTGACCAGCATGTCGCTGACCACCACCCCGCTCGAGTCGCAGTTCTTCGTCCTCGACTTCGGTGGCGGCACGTTCACGCCGCTGAGCTCGCTCCCCCACGTCGCCGGCGTCGGCACCCGCTCCGAGCCGGACGTCGTGCGCCGCATCGTGGCCGAGGTGCAGGGCGTCGTCGACCGGCGCGAGGCCTACTTCCGCGCCAACGGCATCGACTCCATCGAGACCTACCGCAGCCGGCGGGCCCAGGGTCGCGCCGACGACGGCTACGGCGACGTCTTCCTGGTCATCGACGGGTGGAGCACCCTGCGCTCCGACTTCGACGACCTCGAGCTGTCGATCCAGACCCTCGCCTCGCGCGGCCTGACGTTCGGGCTGCACCTGCTCGCGGGCGCGGCGCGCTGGGCCGACTTCCGGGCCGCCATGCGCGACGTCCTCGGCACCCGGCTCGAGCTCAAGCTCGGCGACGCCCTCGACTCCGAGATCGACCGCAAGGTGGCCCAGCTGGTGCCGGCCGGACGACCGGGCCGCGGGCTGGTGCCCGGCAAGCTGCACTTCCTGGGGGCCCTGCCCCGCATCGACGGCGACCCGACCGCGGCCACCCTGGGCGACGGCGTCGACCACCTCATCGCCAAGGTCAGCGCCGCGTGGAAGGGCCCGGCCGGCCCCAAGCTGCGGCTGCTCCCCGAGCGCATCGACCTCGACCGCGTCCTGGAGATGGCCGGGGTCACCACCAGTGGCGACGGCGCCACGGAGCCGGCCGCGGGCCGGCTCTACCTGGGCATCAACGAGAAGGAGCTCGCGCCGGTCTCGGTCAACCCCGACACCGAGCCGCACCTGCTGCTGCTCGGCGACGGCGGCTCCGGCAAGAGCGCCTTCCTGCGCAGCCACCTGCACGAGGTGATGCGCACCCGGACGCCGAAGGAGGCCCAGCTGGTCGTCGTCGACTACCGGCGCTCGCTGCTGGGCGAGGTGCCCGAGGAGTACCTGCTCAACTACCTGACCTCGGCCACCCAGGCGCAGCCGGCGATCAAGGACCTCGCCGCCTACCTCGAGAGCCGGATCCCCGGTCCGGACGTGACGCCCGAGCAGCTGCGCAGCCGCTCCTGGTGGACCGGTGCCGAGGTGTTCGTGGTCGTCGACGACTACGACCTGGTCGCCACCCAGCAGACCTCGCCGGTCGCGCTGCTGCAGCCGCTGCTGGCCCAGGCCCGCGACGTCGGCCTGCACGTGATGATCGCCCGCCGCTCCGGCGGCGCGTCCCGCGCGCTGTACGAGCCGGTGATCCAGTCGATCCGCGACCTGGCCATGCCGCAGCTGATGCTGTCGGGCAGCCCCGACGAGGGTCCGCTGCTCGGCAACCTGCGGCCCTCGCCGATGCCTCCCGGCCGCGGTCGCCTGATCACCCGCGAGCGCGGCGTCGAGGCCCTCCAGACCGCCTGGACCGACCCGAGCCTGTAGTTGGCCGGCAGCCCGTCGCGAGGAACGAGCGACGGGCGTGGGCCGGCGAAGGTCGAGCAAGCCCCGCGACCGAGGAACGAGGTCGCGACGGGCGCGTCGAGACCGGGGGCGAGGAACGAGCGCCCGACGTCACAGGCGAGGGTCGAGCAAGCCCCGCGACCGAGGAACGAGGTCGCGACGGGCGCGTCGAGACCACGCGAGCGACCTCGACAACCCGCCCCCGGCGCAACCCACGACCCAGACGACCGGCAGACAACCCGCCCCCGGCGCAACCCACGGCCGGACGATCCACGTCGCGCAGGTCACACCCGAGGAGACGTGCCTGTAACCCGGCGTCAACCTGCCGGAGAACTTCGCCCCGCAGGCTTGGTCCATGACCACGACGAACACCTCCCAGGCCGCCGAGCTCGACCAGCGTCGCGCCGCCCGGGACGCCCTCAAGACCCGCCACTCGCAGAGCCTGACCCGGCTCATGGACACCCGGACCGACCTGCGCGGCGTGCACGCCCTCGCCGACTTCGTCGACGAGTCGGTGCGCTGGACCGCCTGACGGACACCCGTGGGCGGCGGCCCGCCGCGTGCCACCGCGGCCGACCGCGCGCTCCCGCCGGCCCGGCCACCTCGCTCCGCAGAGATTCGAGCACACGATCGATTGTCGGTGGTGGCGCCTACAATCGGGCCATGAGCAAGCACCCCGGCGACCGCCACGACGGGCACCCCGTCGCCCGGTTCGTCGCGCTGCTCGAGGCTGAGCTCGCGGCCCTGGTGGATGCTCCGACCTGGTCGCTGGACCCTGCGACGACGGCGGACCTGGTGCCGCGGCTGGCCGGGCTCGTGGCTGGGGTGCAGGAGCTCGAGGCCCGGGTGGTCGGGCACGCCGGGACGCTGGACCTGCCGGGTTCGATCGGTGCGCGGTCGCTGGCTGCATGGCTGGCTCGGACCACGCGGGTGACCGGCGCCGAGGCTGCGCGGAAGGCACGCCTGGCCGATGATCTGGCCGCCCACGAATCGGTCCGGGTCGCCATGGCGTCCGGTCGGGTCCACGGCGAGCAGGCCAAGGTCATCGCCGCTGCCGTCGGGGACCTCGACGGCGAACACTTCTCGTGGCGCGAGAAGGCCGAGGCGCATCTGCTGGATGAGGCGGCCCACCACGACGCGCACGACCTGAAGACCCTGGGTCGGCGGATCCTGGAGACCCTCGACCCCGACAAGGCCGACGAGCACGAGGCCCGACTGCTGGAGGCCGAGGAAGCCCGAGCCCGCAAGCGCACTGCGTTGACGATGTGGGACGACGGAGAGGGCCTCGCGCACGGCCGGTTCACCATGCCCTCCGCCCAGGCCTCGATGCTGCGCAAGGCGCTCACCGCACTGGCCGCACCCAAGCACGTGCGTGCCGAGCACGGCGCCGGCTCCTACGACCACGAGCGACCCACGGCCGAGCGCCTCGGGCAGGCGTTCTGCGAGTACGTCGAGCACTACCCCGCCGACCAACTGCCCACGATGGGCGGGGTGAACGCCACCGTGGTCGTGACGATGACTCTCGACGCGCTCCACGGAGGACTTGCAGCCGCCCACCTCGACACCGGGACCGCGCTCTCACCCACCGAAGCCCGCCGACTGGCCTGCGAGGCCGGCATCATCCCCGCCGTCCTGGGCAGCCAGGGCCAGGTTCTCGACCTGGGCCGGAGGCGCCGCTTCCACACCCCCGCGCAACGACTCGCGATCGGCCTCGAGCAGCGGCACTGCCAACACCCCGCCTGCACCACCCCCGCCGCCTACTGCCACACCCACCACGCCGTCCCGTGGTCCGAGGGCGGCAGCACCGACACCCGCGACGCCGTCCTCCTCTGCCCCTTCCACCACCACCAGACCCACCGAGCCGCCCACGCCACCGAGGAGGCTCACCCGCTGCGCGTCTAGCGGCGCCCGGTCTTGAACATCCCGCGGGCGATCTCGCGGGCCGCGGTGCGCACGAAGTCCTTGAAGGCGCCCGAGCTGACGACGTCGTGCACGAGGCCGCCCTCGTCGCGGGCCGGCTTGCGGGCCGGCTTTCGGGCGCCGCCCGTGGACGTCGAGCGGCCGGCGCCGGTGCCCGTGGCCTCCTCGGCCCGCTCGGCGGCGGCGTCCTCCTCCGCCTTCTTGCGCGCCCCCTCCTCCAGCCGGGCGGCCAGCTTCTCGCGGGCACTCTCCCGGTCGACGGCGGTGGCGTACTTGGCGTGCCGGGGACTGGCGGCGACCGTGGCCTGCATCGCCGCGGGGTCGCTAGGACCCATCAGCGACTCCGGGGCCCGCAGGCGGGTCCAGGCGACGGGGGTCGGCGCTCCGCGCTCGTTCATCACGGTGACGACGGCCTCGCCGATGCCGAGGCTGGTGATCACCGCGCCGAGGTCGTCGTAGAGGCTGCCGGGGTAGGTGTTGACGGTCGCCCTGAGCGCCTTGGCGTCGTTGGGGGTGTGGGCGCGCAGCTGGTGCTGGACGCGCGACCCGAGCTGGGCCAGCACGGCGTCCGGGACGTCGGTCGGGCTCTGGGTCACGAAGAAGACGCCGACGCCCTTGGACCGGATCAGCCGCACGGTCTGGGCGATCTGGTCGAGGAACGCCTTCGAGGCGTCGTTGAAGAGCAGGTGGGCCTCGTCGAAGAAGAAGACGAGCTTGGGCTTGTCGATGTCGCCGACCTCGGGGAGGTCGTGGAACAGGTCGGCCAGCAGCCACATCAGGAACGTCGAGAAGATCGCGGGCCGGTCCTGCAGGTTCGGCAGCTCGACCAGCGAGATCAAGCCACGACCCTCGGGGGTGACCTGGAGCAGGTCGGCGGACTCGAACTCGGGCTCGCCGAAGAAGGCGTCGGCGCCCTGGTCGGAGAACGCGATCAGCTCACGCAGGATGACGCCGGCCGTCGCCGGGGAGAGGCCACCGAGCGCCTTGAGCTCGGGCTTGCCCTCGTCGCTGGTCAGGTGTGACACCACGGCGCGGAGGTCGGCGAGGTCGAGCAGCGGCAGGCCGGCCTTGTCGGCGTAGTGGAAGACCAGGCCGAGGCTCGACTCCTGGGTGTCGTTGAGGCCGAGCACCTTGCTGAGCAGCACCGGCCCGAAGGCCGTCATCGTGACTCGCAGCGGGATGCCGGTGCCCTCGCCACCGAGGGCGTAGAGCTCCACGGGGTAGCCGGTCGCGGCCCAGGTCTGGCCGACCGAGGCGGCGCGGGCGGTGACCTTCTCCCCGCCCTCCCCGGGGGTGGCGAGCCCGGACAGGTCGCCCTTGATGTCGGCGGCGAAGACGGGGACGCCGGCGGCGCTGAGCTGCTCGGCGAGCAGCTGGAGGGTCTTGGTCTTGCCGGTGCCGGTGGCGCCGGCGACCAGCCCGTGCCGGTTGAGCATGCCGAGCGGGATCCGGACCGGCACGGGCGAGAGCGTCTCGGCGTCGGCCATCAGGCCGCCGAGCTCGAGCGCGGGACCCTCGAAGGCGTAGCCGGCCGCCACGGCGGCCTCCAGCGGGGTCGGCGCGACGGCTGGGTCGCCGGCGGGCGCGGCGGGCTCGGCGGGAGGCTCGACGGGGGCCGGCTGGTCCGCGGGGGAGCCCCCGGGCGTGGTGGTCATGCGGTGAAGACTAGGAGACCGCCACGGGCGTTTACACTCGCCGACGTGATCTTCAAGCGCGTCGGGGACGGCCGGCCCTACCCCGCGCACGGGCTCACCTCCTCGGCCTGGGCAAACCTCCCGCCGCGGCAGGTGCGGCTCAACGAGCTCGTCACCACCAAGGACACCCTGCAGCTGGCCGCCCTCCTGGAGGAGGACGGCACCTTCTACGGCGACCTGTTCGCCCACGTCGTCCGCTGGCAGGGCGAGCTCTACCTCGAGGACGGGCTGCACCGCGCGCTGCGCGCCGCCCTGCACCAGCGCAACGTCCTGCACGCCCGCGTCCTCGAGATGGACGGCGTGCGGTGAGCGGCCCCCAGGACGTCAGCCCGGGCCTGCTGGGCCACGTCCGCACCATCGTCACGCTCGCCGTCCTCGCGCTGCTGCTCGCCCTCGGGGTCACCCGCGGCCTGAACGCCGTCTCCGAGCCCTTCCCCGAGAGCGCCGACCCGCCGCTCTGCGTCGACGACGACCTCACCGCCGGCGACATCCTGCGGCCGGCGCAGCTCACGGTGACGGTGCTCAACGCCGGCGAGCGCACCGGTCTCGCCGGCGTCACCCTCGACGACCTCGAGGCCCGTGGCTTCGCGCGCGGCCGCATCTCCAACCTCACCGGCGAGGACGTCGCCTCCGTCGAGATCTGGAGCCCCGAGGGCCGCACGCCCGCCGTCCGGCTGGTCGCGGGCTACCTCACCGGCAGGGTCGAGGTCGTCGAGCGCGGCAGCAGCGCGGACGGCATCACGGTCGTGGTCGGCGACAAGTTCCCCGGCGTCCGCGCCGGCAAGGAGCAGCTCGTGCTGAGGAGCGACGTCACCGTCTGCTCCCCCGCCAGCCTCGGCTGACCGGTCGCGACCGGCTCACTCGTCGAGCCACTGACCCAGCCGGCCCCGGGCGCTGACCTGGCGCAGCCGCTCCTCGGTGCGCTCCCGCAGCTTGCGTGGCGTGACCACCAGCAGGTCGTCGCCGTGCTTGAGCACCGTGCGGCGCTCGGGCACCAGCGTCTCGCCCGCCCGGATCACCAGGGAGACCGAGGCACCCTTCGGCAGGCGCAGCTCCCCGACCTCGACGCCGTGCAGGTGCGAGAGCGGGGTGATGGTGATCTGCAGCAGGTCGGCCTGCACCCGCTCGAGGGGGGCGGCCTCGAGGTCGAGGTCGCGGGGCTCGGACTTGCGGTCGACGCCGAGCACCCGGGCGACCAGCGGCAGCGTCGGGCCCGTCAGCAGCGTGTAGACGATGACGATCACGAAGACGATGTCGAAGAGCTTCTCGGCGTCGTCGACGCCCTCGGCGAGCGGGATCGTCGTCAGCACGATCGGGACCGCGCCGCGCAGGCCGGCCCACGACAGGAACGTCACCTCCCGCCACGGCATCGGTTGCACCACGCTGCTGACGAGCACCGAGACCGGCCGGGCCACGAAGGTGAGGATCAGCCCGGCGGTGACGGCGAGCACGACGACGTCGAGGTCGATCCGGGCCGGCGACAGCAGCAGCCCGAGCATCACGAACAGCCCGATCTGGGCGAGCCAGGCGATGCCCTCCGCGAACGAGCGGGTCGTCCCGCGGTGCGGCAGGTCGGCGTTGCCGAGCACCAGGGCGGCGACGTAGATGGCGGCGAACCCGCTGGCGTGAACCGCGACCGAGGCGCCGTAGGACAGGAAGGCGAGACAGAGCACGGCCAGCGGGTACAGCCCGGACGACGGCAGCGCGACCCGCCGCATCAGCCAGGCGCCACCGAACCCGGCTCCCAACCCGAACGCCACGCCGACGACGAGCTCGAAGACGATGATCGCGAACATCCCGAGCACCCCCTGGTCGGCGACCGCGCCGGTGGAGATGAGGGTGACGAGCACGACGGTGGGGGCGTCGTTGAGACCCGACTCCGCCTCCAGCGACCCGATCAGCCGCTTGGGCAGCGGCACCACGCGCAGCACCGAGAACACCGCCGCCGCGTCGGTCGGCGAGCAGACCGCCCCGAGCAGCACCGCCAGCTCCCAGGGCAGCCCGAGCAGGTAGTGGGAGCCGATCGCGACCACGGCGACCGAGACCGCGATCCCGACCGTCGCCAGCGACAGCCCGAGCCGCATCGCGGGCCGGGCCTCGCGCCAGCTGGTGGTGAGACCGCCCTCGGCCAGGATGATCGCCAGCGCCCCGAACCCGAGGGCGTGCGCCAGCTCGGCGTCCTCGAAGTCGATGCCGATGACCGACTCACCGAGCACCACGCCCATGAGCAGGTAGATCAGCAGGCTCGGCAGCCCGGCCCGGCTCGAGAGCCGCACGGCCAGGATCGCGGCGAGGGTGACCACCGACCCGATCAGGACGAACTGGTCGAACTGGTGCAGGTCGAAGGTCATGCGGGCCCGTCCGGCACGAGGGCGCACCGCTGCGGGAACGGTGCGCGTCGAGCGTCGGTCATGTCACCTCGGGCCGTCGGGGTGGCGGGCTCGGAGTCTAACGGTCCTCGACGCCACGACCGGTGCGGGCGAGGTGGGCCGAGACGGCCACGTCGACGATCTCGGCGCGGCTCGGCTGCGCCGCCACGTCCGCGATCGGCATCCACTGCGCGAAGTCGGTGGAACCGCCGACCTCGAGGGTGCCCAGGACGCCACCGACGATCGTGGCGTCGAAGATGACGCGGACCGCCTTGAACGGTCGCGGTTCGTCGTGGCGGAACCAGGAGTGGGTGGTCAGCGGGGCACCGACGACCACGTCGTACCCGGCCTCCTCGCGCACCTCGCGCACCAGCGACTCCTCGAGGCCCTCCTCGAGGTCGACGCCGCCGCCCGGCAGGCTCCACCCGGGCGTGAACCGGCCCTCGCCGTTCCACCAGGTCAGCAGGATCCGGTCCTGGTCGTCGAGGATCAGCGCGTACGTCGCGACCCGGGTGTCGTACTGGGTGTAGTGCACCCCGGGAGGCTACCGGTGGCCGGACGCCGGGTCAGGCGGCGCGGCGCAGGTGGGCGGTGCTGGACGGGGTCGTGAAGTCGGGGTCGACCGCGTGCGAGAGGGGCGGGCGCGCGGGCCCGTCGTGGAGGACGGAGCGGAGGACGCCGACGAGGGCGAGGACCGCGAGGGCGGTGAGGAGCAGGAGGAAGGTCATGTCAGCAATCCTGCGCCCATCGAGATCCGGCCACCAGTGGCAGACGTGACCGTGTACCACGACTTCCTGCCACCGACACTCGGCCCCGGCCCGGCGGGCCGACCCGTAGGCTCCGGCCGTGAGCCGACTCGCCCGGATGCAGGCCGCGCAGCGCGCGAACGTGCCGCCGTTCCACGTCATGGACCTGCTGGCGGCGGGCACCGAGCGCCAGCGCACCCACGGCGACCTGGTCGACCTGCTGGCCGGGCAGCCGAGCACCGGCGCACCCCGGGCGGTCAACGACGAGGCGGTGCGGCTGCTGCGCTCCGGCGAGCCGCTCGGCTACACGCCGGCCACCGGGATCCGCGAGCTGCGGGAGGCCATCGCCGGGCACCACCGGCGCACCCGGGGCATCGACGTCGACCCCGACGAGGTCGTGGTGACCACGGGCAGCAGCGGCGGGTTCCTGCTGGCGTTCCTGGCGGCGTTCGAGGTGGGTGACCGCGTCGCGATCGCCCGGCCGGGCTACCCCTGCTACCGCAACGTGCTCGCCGCGCTCGGGTGCGAGGTCGTGGAGGTCCCGACCGGTCCCGGGACCCGGTTCCAGCCGACGGTCGACCAGGTCGCCGAGCTCGTCGCGTCGCCGGGCGGGCTCCGGGGGCTCGTCGTGGCCAGCCCGGCGAACCCGACCGGCACGATGCTGCTGCCGAGCGAGCTGGCGGCGCTGGCGACGTACTGCGACGAGAACGGCGTCCAGCTGATCAGCGACGAGATCTACCACGGCATCGAGTACCCGGCCGCCGGGGCGGAGCGGCTGGCCCGGAGCGCCTGGGAGACCAGCCGCGAGGCCGTGGTGTTCTGCTCGTTCTCCAAGTACTTCTCGATGACCGGGTGGCGGATCGGCTGGATGCTGGTGCCCGAGCGGCTGCGGCGCGCGGTCGACGTGCTCACCGGCAACTTCACGATCTGCCCGCCGGTGCTGGCGCAGCGGGCGTGCGTGGCGGCGTTCGGCGACGACGCCTACGCCGAGCTCGACGGCCACGTCGCCCGGTACGCCGGCAACCGGCGCCTGCTCCTCGACGGGCTCGCCCGGCTCGGCGTGACGGGCCTGGCCCCCGCCGACGGCGCGTTCTACGCCTACGCCGACGTCGGGCACCTGACGTCGGACTCGATGACCTTCGCCCACGACGTCCTCGCGCGGACCGGGGTCGCGCTCGCGACCGGGGTCGACTTCGACACCGTCGACGGCGGCCGGTTCGTGCGCTTCTCCTTCGCCGGGCCCGAGTCGCGCATCGTCGAGGCCCTCGACCGCCTCGCCCCGGTGCTCGCGCCCTGACTCCGAGCCACGCGGGCGGTACGGTCGGGGGGATCCGTCCCGGTTTCGTCCGGGGTGGTGGAGGGAAGGGGCCCGGCGACCGGGCCGCGACGGGGAGGACCACCGATGTACGGCGACACCGACGTGATGCGCCGCCGCGCCGACCAGCTGCGCGAGCAGGCCACCGACATCCGCACCATGGCCGACCAGCTCGTCGCCCACACCGAGGTCGTCGGGTGGTCCGGGCGGGCCGCCGACTCGATGCGGGTCCGGGTCACCGAGCGGGCCAGCCACCTCCGGGCGGCCGCCGCCGACCACGACGCCGCGGCCGAGGCCCTCGACAAGCACGTCCTCGAGGTCGACACCGCCAAGGACGCGATCGCCGAGGTCGAGCGGCGGGCCGGCGACCTGGTCGCCGAGGCCCGCACCCGCCTCGCCCGGGTCGAGCAGGCGAACGCCGACGCGGACGGCGCACCGGGCGGGGCCCGGATCGAGCCCGACCACGACGACGTCGTCCTGGCCGCCTTCGACCCGCCGCCCGCCGGGCACCGCGACTGGCTCGCGGTCGAGCTGCCCGGCCTCTGAGAACCCGACCCCACCAGCCCGACAGGACTCCCGTGACCACGATCGACCTGAGCACGCCGGCCCCGCCGCCGTCCTCGCTGTTCGACGCGCTGCCGCGCCGGGTGGCCCTGACCCTGCTCGAGCTCCAGCTCGTCGCCGAGCGCGCCGGCGGGGCGCCGCTGCCCTTCGACGTGCGCGCACCCGACGCCGACGGCGCGCCGTCGCTGGAGGACCGTCTCGGCGCGAGCCGCGGCAGCGCCCAGGACCAGGCCTACCTCGCCGCCGTCGCGGCGCTGCACGACCCCGAGGTCTCGCTGACCCGCCGCGGCCTGCTCGTCAACGGCGTCGTCGACGACGGCCTCGCCGGCGCGGTCGGCCTCCTCGCGACCCCCACCTACGCCCTCGACATCGACGTGGCGGTCGAGGCCGTGCAGGTCAAGGCCTGGCACCGCGCCAACGACGACGCGGTCGCGACGCTGGCCACCAGCGACGGCATCGTCTTCGAGCTCGCGTGGTTCCCGACGGCGGCGTGGCCCGACGAGCTCGGCCGGGTCGGCGTCGTCCCCGAGGACCTCGCGATGCGCGAGTCGTCGGTCCCCTCCTTCCTCGACCTGCCCTACGAGCTGGCCGACGCCGCCGTCGAGGCCGGCGCGAGCGGTCGCACCGACGTGCTCCAGGTGCTCACCGCCCAGCACGCCGACCAGGTCGTCGACGCCGACGGCCGCCCGGTCCCCGCGGCCGAGGTTCCCGGGCTCCTGCAGGCCCTCGGCGCCGAGGCGCAGGGCCGGCTGCGGGTGCTGGTCGCCGACGTCTCCCGCGAGCCGACCTCCGTGGTCGGCGTCCGGTCGTGGGTGCTGCTGGCCGACGGGTGGCGGACCCTGCACCCGCACCAGTCCGAGGGCGGCACCCGGGTCGAGATCCGCGCCGTCCAGCCCACCGAGCTCGCCGTCGACCTCGCCCCCGTGCTCGCGGACGTGGCGTCGTGACCGGGCGCGCGGAGGAGGACCCCACCAGCCAGGCCTCGGTGGTCGCGGCCGCCGCCGCCGAGCAGCGCCGGGTGCCGGCCACCGACTCCGAGGCCGCCGACCTCGCCGACCGCTACGACCGGATGATGCGGCTGGCCTCGCTCTTCGACGGCTCGGGCGAGGAGATGCGCCAGCGCGCCCAGCTCGGCGCCGACGTGGTCGCCGACCCCGCCTTCGCCGAGTCCGCCCCGCTCTCCCCGGCCACCCACGCACAGGTCGAGGACGACGTCCGCGCCGCCACCACCGGCAAGCACGGGCTGCTGGCGCGCTCGATCGAGCTCGACGCGGACGCGCTCGTGCTCCGCGCGACCGTGCTCACCTACCGGTGGATCGACGAGCTGCAGATCGCGGCGTACAAGACGCTCGGGTCGATCGCGGGCCGCGCGATCGGCTACCTCGCGCCCGAGGTGGCCCTCGGCGGCGCCATCGTGTCGGCCGGCCTGATCGAGACCGACGCGCTCGACCGCGACGGCGTCGCGGCCTACCTCAACGAGCTCGCCGACTCCAACCCCGAGCTGATGGAGCACGTCACCAGCGGCGGCGGTGGCCTGCTCGACGGCCTCCAGATGCGGGCCCTGCTGACCGCCGGGATCCTCTCCGGCGACCACGGCCGGCTGGCCGGCCGGGGCGGGCTCCGGGCGATCGACGTCGAGCCGTTCCCGTCCACCTTCGCCGCCTCGCTGCGCGACGTCGCCGGCGGCCTGGTCGACGCCGCCTCCGAGCTCCCCGACGCCGCGACCGCCCCGTCACCGGGCGGCGCGCCCCGCAACCTCGCCGAGCTGCTCACCGCGCTGCACGAGACCCGCACCACCGTGGTCGTGCGCTCCGTCGCGCCCAGCCGCTACATCGCCTACCTCCACGGGCCCGACGGCGGCACCGGCGGGCGGCTGCGGCTCGTGGGCGGCGACCACTCGTCCTACGCCGGGCACGTCGTCCGCAGCATCGAGCAGGCGATCGGGTCCGACACCGACGCCCGGGTGATGCTCGTGGGCTCGGCCCAGGGCGGCGTCACCGCGGCCGAGGTGGCGGCCGCACCGGCGTCCACCCGGTTCGTGATCGACCAGGTCGTCACCACCGGCGCCCCCTCGGCCCACGTGCCGCGGATCCCCGAGTCGACCCGGATGCTGTCGCTGGAGGACCGCTCCGACCCCGTCGCACTGCTCGGCTCCCTGATGAACTCCGGCGCCTCCAACCGCGTCACCGTCGTCTACGATGGCGGCGCCGACGGCTACGTCGACGGCGGGCGCGCGGCCGACGCCGCGAACCACCCGGCGCTGGTGGAGGAGATCGCCCGGATCACCGCGATGGGCTACCTCGCCGGGTAGTCGCCCGCAGGTCCCGGGGTCTCGTCGGCGCTCGCTTGCGCTCGCTTGGTCAACCTCCGGTCCCCGAGGTCGCGGACCGGGGTTTCGTCGGCGCTCGCTGGCGCTCGCTTGCTCAACCTCCGGTGTGGGGCGCCGAGGAAACCGGAACTGCAAGCCCACCCCCGGAGGTTGAGCAAGCGAGCCCCGGCGAGCGCCGACGAAACCCCGGACCACAGCCCGGCCCGGCGCCACGCCGTCAGGTGGTCAGGTCGTGCACGAACTCCGCGAGCTGGGTCAGGTTGCGGCACTCGACCATCGGCACGATGTCGCCGTAGGCCGCGGCGGCGGAGTCGCCGGTGCCCCAGTGCCGGCGGTGCTCGGGGTTGAGCCACCAGGCGTGCCGGGCGGTGCCGGCGAGCTCGCGGAGGACCGCCTCGTTGAGGTCGCTGTAGTTGGAGCGGGCGTCGCCCAGGACGAGCAGCGACGTCTTCGGCCCGACGGCGTCGGGGTGCTCCTCGGCGAACCGGCCGAGCGCGCGGCCGTAGTTGGTGCGCCCCCACAGCGCCGCGTGCGTGGTGGAGGCGGCCAGGTCGCTCATCACGTCGACGACGTCGGCGCCGGGCTTGAAGTAAGGCGTCACCTCGTGCACCTGGTCGATGAACGTGAACGCGCGCACCTTCTGGAACTGGTCGCGCAGCGCGAAGACCAGCAGCAGGGTGAACTGCGCGAAGTTGGCCACCGAGCCGCTCACGTCGCAGAGCACGACCAGCTCGGTGCGGTGCGGCCGCTTCGGTCGGTGGTGGGTGGCGATCGGGACGCCGCCGGTCGACATGGAGGCGCGCACGGTGCGCCGGAAGTCGAGCGGCCCTCGGCGGCGGGCGTGCTGCTCCTGGGTGAGGCGGGTCGCGAGCCGCCGGGCGAGCGGGTAGATCTCGCGGCGCATCTCCTCGAGGTCGGAGCGGCGGGCGGCCATGAAGTCGAGGCGCTCGATGCTGGGGCGCAGGGCGACGTTCGCGACGTGGTCGGCGCCCTTCTCCTCCGCGATCCGGCGGCGGGCGTCGGCCTCGACCTGCGCGGTGAACGCGCCGACCCGGCGTCCCGCGCCGCGCTCGGCCTCCTCCTCGGTCAGCCCCTCGGCGAGCAGCCCCGCGACGATCTGTGCGACCAGCTCGGACGGCGCCACCCGCTGCAGCGCCGTGTACGCCGACCACGACGACAGCCCCGGACCACGCCCGGGCATCGCACCGAACCGGCCGACCATCTCGGCCGCCAGCTGCTGCAGGCGCTGCCGGTCGTCGGCGGCCAGCGCCTCGGCGAGCTGCTCGCGGAAGGCACTCAGCGCGGCCGCGTTGTCGCGCACCGGTGAGGCCGCCACGTCGTCGCCGGACTCCTCGCCCGACTCCTCGCCGGACCCGGCGTCCGGGTCGAGCGAGGCCGCGCCGCCGCCGACCATCCGGGGGAAGTACAGGTCGAAGAGCGCCTCGAACGTCGGCCGCTGCGCCTGCCGCTTGACCAGCGACGCGGCGTAGCCCTCGCGGACGACGTCGCGGTCGGTCCAGTCGAGGGCGCCCAGCACGGCGATGGCGTCGAGGTCCTCGGCCAGGGAGACCGACAGCCCGGCGCCGCGCAGCGCCTCCACGAAGGCGATGTGCCGGTCGACCAGGCCGCTGCGCGTGCTCATCGGGCGAGCTTCAGCTCCTTGACCGCGCGGTCGTGGTCGCTGCGGTGCTTCAGGATGACGCCGAGGGTGTCGGCGATCGCCTTCGCGTCGAGGTCACCGATCTCCAGGGCCACCAGGGTGCGGGCCCAGTCGACCGACTCCGCGATCGAGGGCGCCTTCTTCAGCTCCAGCTCGCGCAGCCGGGCCACGGTGGCGACCAGCTGCGCGGTGACCCGGTCGTCGAGCCCGGGCACCTGCGAGGCGACGATCTCGCGCTCCCGCTCGGCG